>JASHPL010000454.1 GCA_030038125.1 Candidatus Sulfotelmatobacter sp. | reverse complement strand
CAGTCGCGCAAGACGGCGCGAGCCGGCGCCTTGGCGCTGGGAATCATCTATTTCCTCTTCGCTTTGCTCTGGGTACCGCGCATTATTGCCGAGCCGCAGGTTTACGATCGATGGGCCAACTTCTTTGAACAATTTTCGATGGTCTCCGGTGCCCTGATCGTCTATGGGACAAGCCCTCGCGACAATTCGGAGTCGGCTCCGACCCTGGCCCGACTCGGGTACGTATGCTTCGGCTTCTGTGTCATTTCCTTCACTCTGGAACAGCTCTTCTATCTGTCAGGAACGGCTGAGTTCGTGCCCAAGTGGATTCCGCCGGGTCAAATGTTCTGGGCCATAACCACCACAATCGCCTTCGCACTGGCGGCCATCGCGCTCCTCTCCGGGTATTTCGCTCTTTGGGCCTCGCGATTACTCACCGCGATGATCATCGGCTTCGGATTGTTGGTATGGCTGCCGGCGCCGTTTGCGGACCCGCATAAGCTGATGAACTGGGCGGGGAACGCCGAGAATCTAGGAATTTTGGGAGCCGCATGGATTGTCGCCGATTTCCTCGGTAAGCATCGCCCCGTTGCTCTTACAGAGTCTGCCTCACAAGAGAGCGCATCCGTTCCCAGTTGATTGAGATTAATAGAGAAGGAAACAACGGGGAACAGGTGGTCCAGAACTTGAGGGCTTGGAATACCTGCTCACCTACCTGAAATTCTGGAAACAAATCACACCGAACTACAATTGACACGAAACTTTTTCCTCAAATCGGTGTTGTTCAACAAACACCACCACCCGGTCGCTCGTACGTTCTGTATGATGAAACCTTTTACAGATCGAAAGAATCTATCGAGGTGAGTAGTTTTGGTGTTATGGGAGGTGAGTCATTCATCCCATCAAGCGCAGCATCATAGTTTTCACAACGTTCCTGGCCGTGTTGGCCTTCGTCCTCACAAGCGCAGGACTTCTTCCGGCACAGGATCAGTCTCCTCCGGCGAGCGATCAAGCATCCCAGGGCAGCGATCAAGCGCCGCCGGATGATCAAAGTTCGCCTCAAAACGATCAAGCCGCCCAGGACAATGGCCAGGCTGCCCCTGAAAATGATCAAGGAGATCAGGCTCCTTACGCCAAGCTCTCCCGTGACCAGTTGGAGCGCCTGGTGGCGCCCGTTGCCCTTTATCCGGATTCGCTGGTGGCGCAGGTGCTGGCAGCCGCAACGTTTCCCTCGGAAATTGTCGATGCGGAAAACTGGGTCAAAGCGCACCCCGGCTTGAGTGGTACTGACCTTGCCAATCAAGTTAACGGTCAATCCTGGGATCCGAGTGTAAAAGCCTTGGTGCAGTTTCCCTCCGTCCTCAGCAATCTGGCCTCGAATCTCGGCTGGACCTCAGAACTTGGCGACGCTTATTACAACCAACAAGAGGACGTGATGAAGGCAGTGCAGGAGATGAGAAAAAAAGCCAAAAAAGCCGGCAATCTCAACTCCACACAACAAGAGAGTGTTGAGGATGAGAATGGTGATGTCACCATTGCTCCAACCAATCCCCAAGTCGTTTATGTCCCGGCCTACGATCCCTGGGCCGTCTATGGGTATCCCATCGCCCCCTGGCCCTATTGGGTGGATGTGCCGGGAGTGTGGTGGGGCGGGCCGGGGCTCTATTTCGGAATTGGTTTTCCCATTGCACCATTTATTGGATTCGGCTGGGGATGGGGCGCCTGGGGAGTGGATTGGCATCACTGGGGACTTTGGTATCACAACGCTCCATATTTTGCGCGCGGCCCGGCGTTCTTTAATCGCGGTGCATACTACGGGGGGCGGGGCGATTTTGGGCGCCCTGGCGGATACAGGGGCGATCTCGGTTCGAGAGGCGATTACCGTGGGTATTCGGCGCCTTCAAACAGGGGTGGATTGAACTCGGGCGCCTTCAGCGGGATCGACCATGGCGGCGTCAGCCGAGGATTTTCAGCCCGCGGTCAAAGCAGTTTCGGCGGCTTTCACGGCGGCGGATTCGGTGGAGGCGGTTTCCACGGGGGCGGGGGCGGCGGTGGAGGTCGGCGTTAGCGGACTCGATTTGATTGCACGAGGAAGGTGAACGATGTCAGGTGCCTCACGACAGTTACTACCGGATGGATTCCTAAAGATATACGGCTTCGTTCTTTGCGGTCTCGCCATCGCTTTGGCATCTCTGCCGGCCCAAGCGCAGCAGAAGCCAGCAGCAACAAATTCGTTAGTGACGGAGCAACCGAAAGGAAAAGCGTTTCGCACGCCCGCGGATGCCTCCGCGGCGCTTTATGCCGCTGCGCGCCGCAATGACGAAATGGAGTTGATGGCGATTTTCGGGCCGGACGGCAAAGACCTCGTCGAATGGTCGAATGATCCGAAATTACGCGAAGCGCAACGCGGCGAATTTGCCGACAAGTACGATCAGATGCACCGCCTAGTGAAAGAGCCCGACGATACGGTTGCCTTGTATGTGGGTGCCGAGAACTGGCCGATGCCGGTCCCGATTGTCGAGTACAAAGGCAAGTGGTATTTCGATCCACATTTCGGAAAGCAGGAAATCTTGTATCGCCGCGTCGGCAGAAACGAAATGGAAGCCTTGCAGGTTTGTCGGGCGCTGCTTGACGCCGAGAAGGAATACTACTCTGAAGCTCACAGCTACACGGCTAATTTCATGAGCAGCTCCGCCTCACACGATGGCCTTTATTGGCCAGCCAGCGATTCGGCGCAGAAGAGCCCGATCGGGCCGTTTCTGGCTCACGCGGGCGTGACTGGACCGAACAGTAGCGGACTGGAGCCATACCATGGCTACTACTATCGAATCCTGCTCTCGCAGAACGCCGCAAACGGCGGATTTGCAGTGCTTGCGTTTCCGGCGGAATATCGATCTTCAGGCGTGATGACTTTCGTCGTGGAACAGAACGGCAGCGCCTCCGAGAAAGATCTCGGGCCGAATACTGCGGATCAAGCAAAGCAACTCACGTCCGCAACTGCAGACAGCTCCTGGAAGAAAGTGGAGTAGCAGAGATCTAATTCACATCAAGCTCGAGGGAAAGATTAAAAATCGTCGTCTTCCAGCGTGCACGAGCAGACTCCGGCGCCGCTGCCGAGCGTGATGTCGAACGAGCAGGAGTTTTCCAGCGCGCTTTGCTCAGCTGCCGACAGGTTCGAGTCAGCTAAGCCGCTTTCGGAGGCATAGAATGGGCCGCCTGCGGGGTTGTTGGTTGTCGCCTGGATGTGAGTCATCCAGCCGCTCACACCACTCTGCAGTACATTGTGGGTGGGGTCATTACTTGCGCTCGAAATGACCTTGATAACACCGCGGGTCCGTTCTTCCCTGCCAGTCATTGTGTTCGCCGTGAGATCTGTATTCACCGATTCGGAGAGAACACCATTGGGAGTGATCGGGCAACTGCAGCACTCCTCCATCTCCTGGCTGTCATTGAATACATAAATCGACGCCCACACCGTCCCACTCGGCACCGGAGTTACGTTCAGAATCGCAGATGCGGTCAATCCGTTCTTCGAGGCGGAAATCGTTGCCGAGCCGGTTTGCTGGGCGGTTACAAAACCGGTGTTGCTCAGTTTCACAATTCCAGTCGACCCTGAGCTCCACGTCGCACTGCCGGTCACGTTTTGAGTCGTTCCATCACTAAATTGACCGACGGCCTGCAATTGACTACTGGTCCCGATCAGGGCCGTACCTTCAGTGGGAGAAATATTCAACGCGACCATTACTGCAGGAACGACGGTCAGGCTCGTTGTGCCAGCGACCGATCCTGTCGCGGCCGTAACACCGGCAGTTCCCATTCCGTCGGCCGTCACTTTGCCGGTCGAGCTCACGAAGGCGACCGATGCTTGGGAGGAGGTCCAGTTCAGCGATTGCGTGAGTTTTCGGGTTGTGCCATCAGAGTAAGTGCCGGTCGCAGTCAATACTTCCGATTCTCCTAAGGGCAAAGATGGATTGGGTGCGGTTACGGCGATGCTTAATAAGGCGGCCGTATTGACGGTGACGGATGTTGTCCCGGTTACTTGCTGATAAGTCGCTGAAATCTGCACTGTACCTTGGCTCAGGGCTTTCAGTTGACCTTGCGTATTAACGTTTCCAATATTCGAAGCGCTCGCCTGCCAACTTACGGACTGCGTCAGAACCTTTGTGGTGGTGTCAGAGTAAGTGCCGGTCGCAGTCAACGCTTCAGATTCTCCCAGGGGCAAAGATGGTTCGGGTGCGGTCACGGCGATGCTCACCAGAGCGGCCGTTCCGACTGCGACAGATGCTGTCCCAGTCACGTCTTGATAAGTCGCTGAAATCCGCACCGTGCCTTGGTCCAAGCCCTTCAGTTGACCTTGCGTATTAACGCTGGCGATATTCGAAGGGCTTACCTGCCAATTAACGGACTGCGTCAGAACCTTTGTGGTGGTGTCAGAGTAAGTGCCGATCGCAATCAATGCTTCGGATTCTCCCAAGGGTAAAGATGGATTGGGGGCAGTCACGGCGATGCTCACCAAAGCGGCCGTTCCGACGGCAACAGATGCTGTTCCAGTCACGTCCTGATAACTTGCCGAGATCTGCACCGTGCCTGGGCTCAGTCCCTTTAATTCGCCTGCACTGCTGACGGACGCAATATTCGATGTGCTCAACTGCCACGCCACGGACTGCGTTAGATTCTGTGTGCTTCCGTCAGTAAAAATGCCTGTTGCCGCAAGCATCTCGGATTCGCCGACGGGCAAAGAGGTTTGAGGCGCGGAGACCGAAATCTTTACCAACGCAGGCGGTCCCACCGTTATCGCAGCATTGCCGGTTACGCCTTCGTAACTCGCAATCACCTGCGCGGTCCCTTCCCCCATGCCCTGCAGCTTGCCCTGTGCATTGATCGCTGCGACCGCGGACGGAGTTGCATCCCACGTGACTGAACTAAGATTCGATTGTGTGCCGTTGGAAAACGATCCCGTCGCAGTCAGTTGCACTGTTGTGCCCTTTGCGATGGTTTTTTTGGCAGGAACAATTTCAATGCGAGTGAGGCTGCCGTTAGAATTCGAGCTGAGCGAACTTCCGCCGCAACTCAACAGACTTGCGCAAGCAAGAGACAGCGCGACCACACCGCTGGCTGGAGTAAATCTCATGGTAGAAATCCGACAGCGTGGGAGAGGGCAGGGTGTACCTTGGGGTATCCGACGACAAAAACCGCTCCGCAACGTTACGCACTTGAGGTTTCTCCTGCAATCCGCCATTGGCATTAACCAGCATGGCTAACACGAATGGGCCATGTCGACCACGATCCAAGCAAACCTGATACTTGTCGCTAGACCGTGCTAGAGGACGAACTGCAGACCGCTCACATAAACCGATGGGTTATAGCCGCGTTTGGCGGTCCAACGCACTTGCATGAGTATGGGAACCTGAACCGGAGCGTCGATCACGGGAAAACTGCAGCACACAAAGAGGGAAGGAGGAAGCGGAGAGCCGCTCAGGATGCAGACACCTCCGTTGCTGAGATTCTGAATGCGACCGTCAAAATCTTTTGGAGCATCGCCGCTTTCCGCACTGGAAACCAGGCAGCGCGTGTGCACTTCAACCACCTGCGGAAAGCGTTCATGCCGTCGGCGTTCCGGCTTGGAGGAGTCGATCACAACTCGGCATCCTGCCTAAACACTACGACCGACGTAAAGTCCTCAATGGAATTACTTCAGTGCGCTTAGCGTGGATTGACTAAGACTAGGGCGACGATCGATGGCCCGTGATTTTGCCAGCGATTCCGGAGCGCGTCGAGACTTTCATCTTAACCATGACCAGCCTCAGGAAGGCTTTCACCGTGTTGGGGCTAATGTTCATGCGGGTAGCAATCTCTTTACTCGTCAGTCCCTGGAGAAGATAACCCACGGTCTCGCATTCTCGTTGTGTCAAACCGAACCGCTCCGACAATTCGCTATAGTTGAGACTTCCGGAAGCCGTACGTTCAAGAAGAACCGCGAAGACAGGATGTACATACGAATTCCCGTTACTGGTCACTTGAAACGTTTTACAGACATAACGGCGCTTGCCGGATTGAAACTCGTTCACAAACGCCTTTCGATCGCGATGTTTGTGATCAATGAGTGTGGTACGAATGCGGTCGGCCAGAAGGGTCTTAGGTTGTTTGATCCGGCTCGCTTCGCTGGGAAAACAGAGAATTTGAAGGGCGGGATCGTTGGACGCTAGCACATTCAACTCACCGTCAAGCAGCAAAAAGCCGCTGTTGCTCGGGGCCATCGCCATTGTTCTCTCCAATCGAATATTTTTGATGATGGGGCCCAATGCGGTGCACTTCGCACACGCATGCGGCAGCGGAATTACTGATTAGGAGAGGGCGCTGGTTTGTTGCTACTGCAAAAACCCACAGACGTTGCGGCCACTAATATTGGTCGGGAATCCCCAAAATGTCAATAGCCAGTGCTTCTTTGGGGGTAAAACGATGGACTAAGCCAATTGGCTAGCCCAATGGCAGCATTGCTAACACCGTATTCACGTAGTCAACTTGAACCGCACCGAAACAAATCCGCTCAAGACACGGATCGTTCAGCACAGCCCCTCCCCGCGGGTACTTCTCTGATTCTGTAGAACATCAGTGCGCATACACGCGATTCGCTCCAACAGGAGAACCTTTACGCACAAAGTTAGCAATGCCGAGCCTGGGATGGCCCGCTGGGACCATAATCCGGTTCTTCAACGACAGGGCCGAAGGCAAGTCGCTGATCCTCTGGCCCTCGCATTTCGGTTGCTGACGTGTCTTGTATTGTTCGGACAGTTCGCGGTTTTGTTATCGTGTGGCGATTCGCAAGCTCGAGAACTCGGAACCTCGGGGGCACCTTCCGCCTTCAATCAGAGTTCCGCATTCGCGCCGCACCAGATTCGGCAATCGAACGATAGTAGTTCCGGAGCTGCATCGAACGGGCTTCGGTCAGCAGATATCGCGAGTCGTCCAGTCGGAGATATTTCTGGTCCGGCGCTCAGCGTCACCTATAAGAATGGACAACTGAGAATCGATGCCGAGAACGAAACTCTTGCTGATGTTCTGCGCATGATTGCGAAAAAAATCGGGGCTGTGATTGATGTTCCGCCTGGCACGGGAGTTGAACGCATTGTGGAGCACTCCGGTCCCGCCCCCACGGCGGATCTGTTAGCGGAATTGCTGAATGGTTCTCCTTTCAATTTCATCATTGTGAGTTCCCCGCAAAATCCTTCTGAAGTGCAGACAATTCTGTTGTCTCTGCGAGAACAGACACAACCTCTTGCACCACAGGTGGAGGCGAATGCTGTTGTCAACGACGCGGCCCCACCTGCCCCTGCGCCCGTGGCATCCTCATCCTCGTCTTCAAGGCCAGCCATGTCTACCGAACAAGTTCAGGCGCTGATGAGAGAGAAAGCAGATTGGATTCGGGCCAGACAAGCTCAGCGAGACCAGGAGCAGCACTAACACCGGAGTTTCATTCAGCATGACACGAACTTCGTCATCGGCGGTGACAATGCACTCTGGCTCCCGGCCCGAACCGCCGAACTACCCCATAAGGACTACGTTCTCGTCTTACTACGTCAGGCTAAGCCACGTGGGTACTTGTAAAGAGTTGAGTGACGGTTGAAAGTGCCGAGGAGCGCCGACAGCTGATTTTCTCCCCCCGGCCACGCGCTACTATCACCAAACCAGGAGATCAAACAATGAAAAAGCTTGGAGTCCTGCTGTGTCTGACTTTTGCGGTCGTGCTGCTGGGCGGAAACGCTCTGGCCCAAGGCCCGGTTGGAGACAGCAGTTACTACTTCGTTACCTACTTCTCCAACGCTAATACGGCCGGGGCACCGGATGCCGTCCTGCGCCTGATTAACGATGGCGATGCTGCTACGGAACAGACCGAGGGGATCCCGAACGGTGATCTTTGGGCGTCGATCTATGTATTCGACGACAGCGAGGAATTGCAGGAGTGCTGCAATTGCCTGGTCACCCCAGACGGTCTTCTGTCCGAATCGGTGGACATCAACCTCACCTCGAACACACTGACCGGCAGGCAAGAAAATAGCCGTGGTGTCATCAAGGTCATCTCGAGTGCAGTCCCGAACCCGACGGCCAATGTACTGAGAACTGGTCTGCGCGGTTGGATGACGCACATCCAGGCGACAAGCAACCAGCCGGAAAAGGGCCCATTCTACGTAACAGAAACCAAGTTGGCTGATTCGAACCTGTCGGCCGCGGAACTATCCGCCCTGCAGGACTCCTGCTCGTTCGACATCACGCTGGGCAGCGGCTACGGCGTTTGCTCCTGCGTGCCGGAAGATAACGACTTCTAATCTTTCCGTCGAGCAAGCTGTTAAACCTACACCCCCGGACGTCTGGCTTACGGCTTGGCGTCCGGGTTCTTTTCGAAGTTGTCGTTTCTCATTTTGGAAAAGGGGGAATTCAAAATGTTGAGTAAGCAGCTCTTCATCGGCCTGGGAATCGCTCTCAGCACCTTGGTGTGTCCGGCTTTTTGCCAGGATAGTTCGAGCGTGATTGCTGAG
Organism: Candidatus Sulfotelmatobacter sp.; assembly: GCA_030038125.1. Lineage (GTDB taxonomy): Bacteria > Acidobacteriota > Terriglobia > Terriglobales > Acidobacteriaceae > Sulfotelmatobacter. The sequence continues at coordinate 74,479 of JASHPL010000454.1, read as the reverse complement.
ATCGGTGGCCGTCCAGTCACTGCCAGTGAGCTCGAACAAAAGGAAGCGAGTAAACTGCTGCAGGTTCAGTACAAATATTACGTAGCGGAACGAGATGCCCTCGATCAGTACATTGACGATCAAATCCTGGAAATGCAGGCGAAGAAAGAATCGCTCAGCGTCGCCGAACTTCTTAAACGGCATGTTACAGTCAACGAACCGGATCCAACAGAAGAGCAGCTTCGCTTCTACTACGAAGGAGTGCAGACCGACGAGCCTTATGAGACGGCGCGCCCTCATATCCTTGAAACCGTCCGCGAGCTTCGTCTGAAAAAGGCACGTCAAGCCTATATCACCGAATTGCGCGGGGAATACGGCGTGATCATCGAATTGAGTCAGCCCAGCGCCCACATCGCGGCAGGAAATGCACCCCGCCTCGGGTCCGAAAAAGCTCCCGTGCAGATCATCGAGTATGCGGATTATCAATGCCCCTACTGCCAAAAAGTCAGCGGCGACTTGACTCGGCTCCGTGAACAATTCGGCGATCAGGTTTCACTCGTGTACAAGGACTTTCCTCTCCCTATGCACCCGATGGCGGCGAAAGCTGCCGAAGGAGCTCGTTGTGCCGGAATTCAAGGAAAGTTCTGGGAATTTCATGATTTCTTGTTTGACACCCAGAAGCTGCAGGTATCGGACATGAAAGCCGAAGCCCGCGTTCTCAAACTGGACGGCGACCGCTTCGATCAGTGTCTCGATAAAGGGGAACAGTTTGAAGGTCTGAAGAAAGACGCTCAAGCTGCCCAACAGTTGGGGTTATCTGGCACGCCCAGCTTCTTCATCAATGGCCACTTTATGAGTGGTGCGATTGGATACTCTAAACTTCGAGAAACCGTGTTGCAGGAGCTGGCCGCCCTGAAAACGGAAAACAAACAGAGTGCGGCCGTGATGCCATTGAATTCCCAGCCGGAAAAGAGATAGTCTCGGCCCGTTCCCCCTGGCCCTGGTTTGCGGATTCCGCGAGCCAGGGCATTATTTTTTGTGAATCAAGAACCGGAGTTTAGAGAGGCTTGGTTAACCCTGTCTCATCCCGAGCAAAGCAAAAAATGCGAGCTTGCCAGTTTCTTTGTGAAACCGGGAGACTGCTCTTGGACTTGGATCCGAGGCGCTTTAGTTCGTTGTAGCTTTGGGTTTGATGGTCGTGCGATCAGCCGCCATGATATAGGGCCGCCCGCTGGCTTCACTGATCTTGCCAGTTACGCAGACCTTCTTTCCATTATAGGCAGCGATTGCTTCTTCCGGGCCCCCATCCTTTGTACCGAAGGTCACGAAATAAAATACCGGGTTCGGTTCGGGCTGATCCAGATCAAACAGTACAGGTTTCCCGTGGTCCCGGATTCCATACTTATTGATTTTGGTGTCGACCACTTTTCCGCAAACAGTCGCGACTTCACCAATGTGATTCTTTGCGTCTGCGGGCGCGATGTTAGGCGGCGCACTTTCTGCAGTGCCAATCGCTAAGCTGCTGGCAGTGCATGTTAAGACGATCAGCGCTTTCCTGGCATTTTTCAAGGTCTTCATAGCTGGTTTACCCTTCATAAAAGTTTGACGTTATGGACCGCTGGTCAGACGTATTCCTTTATTCGCACCTTTCAGCATCCCCCTTCTTAATCGAACGCAATCACGGCGTCAATTCCACCTTATGGCTATGCAAACCGGCACGAACTTCTTAATCCAGTCGATTACTGTACCCGGCTAATCCAAGTGGAGGATTACCAACCCATGTAGTTGGCAAGTTAATCCATTTGAGCTCAGCCCGCAATGCTGTCGTTCATTTTAGGATCCCTCCTCTGTGCCTGTACAACGGCGTGCCACTCTGCTTTCAACTCGATACGAGCGGAGCGTTGCCGTCAATGATTTCGCCTCCAATCTTAAGATCTCCTGAGTGCCATATTGGCCGCATGATAGCCGCACATGCCGTGTACGCCGCCGCCGGGTGGAGTGGAAGCCGAACAGAGGTAAATGTGACTCGCAGACGTCGCGTATCCGCTCAGTGTTGGACGAAGCAGGGACTGCCTCAGGTCGAAAGCTCCACCAACAATGTCGCCTCCAACCAGGTTGCCATCCATGCGCTCCAAATCTGCAGGTGCGAGAATTCTCCGGGCCAAAATGCAGTCGCGAAACCCTGGAGCAAAACGCTCGATTTGATCTTCCAATCGACTGAGCATATCTACTGTTGAAGCGTTCGGAACGTGGCAATAGGCCCAGGCCGTATGTTTTCCCGCAGGAGCGCGCGAGGAATCGAAAAGGCTGGGCTGGGCCAGCAAAACAAATGGGCGGTCAGCCACTTGACCGCGTTTTGTCGCAGCTTCGGAAGCGGAGATGTCTTCAAAGCTTCCACCCAGGTGTACAGTCGCTGCGCGTAAACACTCGGAGGCTCTCCACGGGATCGGAGCGCTAAGCGCATAGTCAACCTTGAATACGCCGGGTCCGTAACGAAAGTGCCGCAGTCGGCGTTTGTAACGTTCAGAGAACGTATTTCCGGCAACTTCCAGAAGTTGTCGCGGTGTAATGTCACAAAGGATGAACTGATATTCAGACAATGAGTCGAGCGAGTTGATGCGACAAGAAGTCTTTATATTTCCGCCCAGGGTCGATAGATAACTGCAGAGGGCATTAGTCAATGACTGCGATCCGGCTCGGGGGATAGGCCAGCCGACGGCATGCGCGGTAATGGCCATGGTCATTCCAAACGCACCGCTTAGTGGTTCATCGAGGCCAAGAAATGAATGCGCGGCGAAGCCCGCAAACAGAGCTCTGGCTCTCACCGTCCGAAAGCGGGCGGCGATTGCTTTCGCTGAGAGCACGGCCAATATCCCAAACCGCGCCATCAACAACGGGTGCTTTGGAAGGCGCAAAATCGGGCCAAGAACATCTTTCGAGAACTCGTGCCAGTTCGCTACAAATGGCCGCAGAAGGCTAATCCATGCTTGACCATCCTTGCCGAGCGAATTTCTTGCGTCCGCGATTTCTTGTTCCAGCACGAGCGCTGAACCATCATCAAGCGGATGAGCAATCGTCGCCGGAGAATGGATCCACTCAAGTCCGTGATCTAGCAGAGGAAGCGACGAATAAAAGGGTGAGCCGACGGCAAGAGGATGAACCGCGGATCCGAAATCATGGAAGAAGCCGGGCAGTGTCAACTCCATGGTACGCACCGCCCCGCCTGCAGTCGGCTCTGCTTCGAAGACGTCCACCTGCAGTCCTGCCTGGGCCAGGACGATCGCCGCCGCCAGTCCATTCGGACCTGAACCAATCACGCATGCTTTGCGCAATGCCATAGAAAACGTAATCCGACAGCGTTCTAATTTTTTTGGTCGTTACTCGTTTCTGGTTACTCTCTCGGTTCTACATCAGGCCACTGGATCACCGTAACCGTGCCGTTATCGTTTCGCTCTACCGTCGGTGCGTACAGCCCCAGCCATTCTCGGCGCCACCAAATTCCTGTTGCTCGCTTTTCCGCCATGCTCGTGAACCAGTATTGCCAGATCACCGCGCGTATGATGCGCGGCGGCTCTTGCGAGAATGGATTGCCAGCGAAAAGTGACAATACATCTTTATCGTTGGAGAGCAGCCGCACCTCGGTGTTCGGCACGATGGGATAATCGCGCCACGAACCCAAAGAGGCAAACCACAAATTCCAATCGAATCGCGGCTGGTAGGGTGCATAGATCCCCGGCGCCTGGTTCAATGCCTGAGGCTTATAGCGAAACGGATACGCAGTCCAGTTCTGGCCGTCCATCGAACCCTGGAATTCAATCTCATATCGACCCCGCGTCATGACCGCGAATAACCCGTAACGATTGGCGATGCGAAACGGTTCAAGCGCTATCGCCGGAGCCATAGGCAGGTGAAAGTTTCCCAGCATCTCGGCTGTCGTTGCATAGAAAATCCAAAGCAGCATGACCGTGCTTACCGACAGCTGCAAGACGCGCCATCTTCGGCGTATGGCGCTGCTCCACTTTCCTCCGGCCGCCTCCTTTACTTCTTGAGAGACCAGAGAATCCGCTGGCGCCCTCTTCCATTTTGCTGGCAGGAAGCGTTGCAGGAATCGATCGTCGACCAGGAGCACTCCCAATGAGAGAACGAGATAATTCAGGAAGGTATAATTTGCCGTCAGAATGACGCCGATTTCCCAGAACGTGACGATAAAAAATCCAACGATTCGCCCGCGACGTCGCAGCAAAAATATCCAGACCAGTCCCAATTCCAGAATCAAAGTAGCGGCAACCGTGGCCGCGTGAAACCAATGTGGAAGATGCTGCACGTACCACCCGATCCACGTCGGTAACGGGCCGTTCTGGTAATACTCGTCCATGGCAGTGAAGTGGCGCCACTCTGGATCGCCACTCAGGATCTTCGCCATGCCCGATTCGAAATAAATGCGAAACCACTCCCATTGCAACAGGAACAGGCTGGCGCGCGACGGCGCATGCGAACGGGCCAGTCCCGGGCGAAAGCCTGGCGGCGCGAAAAATAGAGAAATGAATCCCGCCTCCAGCAACATGCCATCGGATTGATAGCCGGAAAAATCCTGAGCTGCAGCGACGAACGAAAGAAAACACACAAAACAGATGGCCAGCATGCCTCGCGGCCACAGATTGAGTACAAGCAATATCGACGTCGCTAAACCTGCCCAACAGATGGCAGTAAGCATGCCGTTCCCGCTTGAAAACCAAAGCAGGGTTGGCGCGTACCAGATCCGTTCCCATTGTCCCAACTGACTAATGGCGCTCAGATAACCATCGGCCGGCAAAATCCCTTGTGGTCCGATCAGACCGCGAATCTGAAAAATGAGGGAGAAGAATGCCGAGAAGTAAATCAGGCCGAGTGCGCGAAGAAACAGCCAGCGGGGAATAAGACGATCTGACGCTCCATGCTGCGCGTCAAAAAGCCAACGGAACACAGAGGCAGGACGCCAGTCCACAGCGAGCCATTATACGAAGTAGAGCACAGCCCGAAAGAACGGGACTTTTTCAAATGCGAACCTCGGAGTTATTGCTGCAGTATTTGACCAGCCTTCGGATGAACCTGCTCATTCTGAATCTGGCTTGCGTCCCAACCTCCCCCGAGCGCTTTGACCAGATAGACCGAGCTAACCATCTGCTGGCCGCGTAGCTGCGTATCCAGGCGCTCATTTTGCAGAAGAGTCGTCTGCGCAGTGATGACGTCGAGGAAATTCGTGATTCCGCCGACGTAACGGTTGGTGGCGATTTCCAGAGCTCGGCGCGCGTCTGCAACCGTCGCATCCTGCGTGGAAAGCGCCTGCGCCAGGGTGCTGAGATTGCTGATTCCGTCTTCGACCTGCTGAAAGGCGGTCAACACTGATTCTCGATAATTTGCCACCGATTGGTCGTAACCGGCGCGAGCGGCGGCCAGATTAGCTCGGTTTCGTCCGCCCTGAATCACAGGCTGCAACGCGTCAGCGCCTAAAGACCAGAACAAGCTCGGCGCGTTCAACAACGTGGTGATATCGGTGCTTTGCCAACCGCCGGAACCGCTGAGCGTGATGTGTGGGTAGAAGGCCGTGCGCGCAAGACCGACTTGCGCGTTTTCGTAAGCCATCTCACGTTCGAACGTGGCAATGTCGGGGCGACGCTCCAATATCTCGGAAGGCACTCCAAGCGGCACCGGCGGCGGAGCGGCATGCAAGGCTGCGACTGGCACATTGAACCTCGAGGCCGCCTGCCCCACCAGCACGGCAATCGCGTGCTCATGTTGCGCGCGCGCTTCCTGCAAAAGCGCGCCCTGCGAAATCGTGGAATCCAGAACTGTCGCCTGCTGCGCGACGTCCAGTCCGCTGGCGATTCCACCATCATGGCGTTTCTGGACGAGGTCGAGGCCTTTGCGCTGCGTGGCAACCTGTTCCTCGACCACTTGGTACTCCGCGTCGAGTTCCCGCAAATTGAAGTAATCGGCGGCCAGTTCGGCGGTCAAGACCAACTGCGTATTCCCGAAATCGGCCGCGGTGGATTGCAGGTTCGCATTGGCAGCTTCCAAGTTGCGCCGCACTCGCCCGAAGAGATCCGCTTCATAGCTGAGGGAAAATGGAATTGTATACACACTTTGGGTGTAAGGAAGCACAGGCTGTACAACCCCGTTTACGATCGTCGGAGCCTCGCCGTTCAGCGGCCGATTGCCAGAGCCGCGTTCGCGTACTGCGTTGGGATCCGCGGAAATTTGCGGAAAAAAATCCGCTGTGGCAACGCGCGCCAACGAACGGGCCTGTTTGAGACGGTCCAGCGCTGCGATAAGGGATTGATTGGCTCGAAGCAGTTGCTGCTCGTAATCATCGAGCGTGGCGTCGTGATAAATCGCCCACCAAGGTCCCTTGGGAATGGAATCTTTCGGCGCAGCCTGCTCCCACGGAGGTTGTGTCTTCCACGCATCCGGCGCGGGCACTGGCGCTGGCGGACGGCTGTAGCGTGGGCCCACCGTGCATGCGGCCACAAAGACAAACAATCCCAAGGCTGGGAAGGTAAAGGCCCGCCTCACTGTGCGTTCCCTCTCTGTTGCGATTGAGCATTAGGTTGCTGTGGAGAGAGTTGGCCTTCGTCTTCCCCAGGAGGTGCGGGCGCTACGTTCACCTGCTGTCCTTGTTCCAGAGAATCTGGAGGATTAATCACAACTCGATCAGAAACTGACACGCCGGCAAGAATCTCCAGGCTCGTTCCGTAATCCTTTCCGATGTTGATCGGCCGCAGTTGTATCTTGTTGTCCGGACCAACCACCGCGATCTGTGATCCCTGTGCTCGGAAGAGCATGGCATTCACCGGCACCGTGACCTTGTTTACATTCGAACCCACGTCAAAGTGAACTTCTCCGAAGGAACCGGGCAAAAGCCGTCCGTCTTTGTTGGGAACGTCGACTTCGGTCAGAAGCGTTCGCGTGTTGAGGTCAATCGCATCGGCCGTGCGTACCACTTTGGCTTTGAACTTCTCTCCCGGAAACTCTTGCAGAGTGATATAGGTTTCTGCCCCGACTTTGATGAATGGCGCATACGCTTGCGGAACGCTCGTGTAAACGCGCAGAGGGTCAATTCGCGCAATATCGAACAGTTCCGGGCCGTACGTTCCAGTGGCGGCAGCGCCATTTCCCGCGGCCCCGCTGCCGGCATTGATAAGCGCCCCGGGATCGACGTTGCGTTTGGTGATGACACCGGAGAATGGCGCGTAAACTTTCTTGAATCCTTCCAGTTGCTCAAGCCGCCGAACGTTCGCATCCGCGGCCGCCAGGTTAGCCTGAGCTTGCTTGTATCCGCTGGTTTGCGTATCGGCCTCTTCCGCCGAAACCGAGTCTGTTTTCCGCAGATTCTCCCAGCGTTCCGCGCTGATTCGCGCCAGGTCCAATTGCGCCAGGATCTGCTGACGCGCCGCGCGGCTTTGATTCAGTTCCTGATCGACCTCAGGCGTGTCGATCGTTGCCAACAACTCTCCTTCCTGCACACGACTGCCAATGTCCTTGTACCAGCGCACCAGATAACCGCTGGTCCGCGCGTAAATCGGCGATGTTTCGTAGGCCAGAAGAGAACCGGGTAGCAAAAGTTCTACATCCGGCTTCTCCGCCAAAGGATGGACGACCGCAACCGTAGGTATGGTCTCGCGCTCGGTTTCCATGGCCAGCGCACGTTCGTGTGTTGCATGACCGATCAGAGTCATGGCGCCGGCGATGATCAAAACAGCCAGTCCCACTGCGACAACTACCAGAGCTTTGCGGGGAGTTGCTGGCGAAACCTCGGGCGGCCTCTGGATGGTCGGCGGCTGATGCCGCGACCGCTCCTCCATCGCCGCGATCTCTTCGTCTCGCTGGATCTGCGCGCTGTGCGCTCGAAGTTGCTCCTCGTCGAATTGAGTCTGCTCAGGCTTGCCGTTGCCCCCGCTCTCGAGATGCCCCGGTGTTTGCCTGGTTTTATTCTCCGCGCTCATGCTCGGCTCCCATGAAACATCTCCCAAACCAAATACAATGAATTCAGTTTATCCCTGCTGCTCTCGCGCCAGCCTGGCTTCACGCCGGCCATGAAAGATGGCAAAAACGCTGGGCACAAAAAACAGCGTGGCCAATGTTGCGAAGAGCAATCCACCAATCACCGCACGCCCCAGCGGCGCGTTCTGCTCACCGCCTTCGCCGAATCCCAGGGCCATTGGCACCATGCCGATAATCATCGCCAAAGCGGTCATCAGCACCGGCCGTATGCGCGTATAACCGGCGGCCACGGCCGCACGCAGCGCAGGAACACCTTCGTCCATCTGCTCGCGGGCAAAGCTCACCATCAAGATGGAATTTGCCGTTGCCACGCCCATGCACATCACCGCGCCGGTCAGCGAGGGTACGCTCAACGTTGTATGGGTGAGCAGCAGGAACCAGCAGATTCCCGCGAGCGCCCCGGGCAGCGCTGCAATGATGATGAAAGGGTCCAGCCAGGACTGGAAATTGATTACGATTAGCAGGTAGACCAGCACGATGGCGCCAACCAATCCCCCGCCCAGCCCGATAAACGACGAGCGCATGGTGGCCACTTGCCCGCGAACCACGATGTGCGTGCCGCGCGGCAAATGTCCATCAAAAGTTTTCAGCACCTTGTCCGTATCTGCTGCGACTGCGCCCAGATCGCGATCCTGCGTGCCCGCATAAACGTCGATCACGGGTTGCACGTTGTAGTGATTCACCGTCGCCGGCCGCACCGTCGGCGTGATTTGCACCAGATTCCCCATCAGCTGTGGTCCCTGCTGCGACACGACAGGAATATTCAACAGATCCTGCAGATTGGTCATCCGATATTGCGGCGATTGCACCGCGATCATGTAGGTCACTTCGTTCCGCGGATTGAGCCAGAAATTCGGCGCCGTCTGAAAGCTGCCGCTTAGTGAAACCAGGGCATTCTGGGCGACCTGACCCGCCGAGAGTCCTACTTGAGTAGCTCGTGTGCGTTGGATATCCATGTATAGCGACGGCAGCGAAAGCAGCTGTTGCACGTGCACGTCGGCGGCGCCGGGAATGTGGCGCATTTTATTCGCGATTTGCTGCGCAATCGCATAATTACTCTGCATATTCGTGCCTACAACCTGCACGTCGATCGGAGCGGGCAGACCGAAGTTCAAGATTTGCGTAACGATATCGGCGGGCTGGAAGAAAAACTCCACGCTGGGGAAATGCCGCGGCAGGTACTCGCGCAGATGCCTCATCAGATCCGCCGTAGGCACATGGTACTCGGGATCAAGCGCGATCAGAATTTCAGCATCACTGCTGCCAATGGTTCCGTTCGAACTGTAAGACTGATTGATGCCTGAGTTTGGCAGCCCAAGGTTGTCCAGAATTGTCTGCAATTGGCCGGGAGGAATCTGCGAACGGAGCGCGGCTTCAATCTCATCGCACAGCCGCGCTGTTTCCTCGACTCGCAATCCAGGGCGCGCCCGGATATGGAGCCGCAGCAAGCCCGCGTCCACCTGCGGAAAGAAATCTTCTCCCAGGAATGCATACAGTCCAAGCGAAAGCACGCAGAAGATCACAAAGCAGATTACGAAAACACCTTTGTGCTCCAGCGTGGTTTCAAGCAAGGCTTCGTAGCCCCGGCGAAAGTCTTCGAATTTACGCTCAAAGCCGCGCTGAAAACGGCCCAGAACTGATTTGGGAGCCTCAGCGCGGTGTTCGTGACCTCTCATGATGTACATCACCAGCGTGGGAATCAGCGTTCTGGAGAGAAGATAGCTGGCCAACATCGCAAAGCTCACGGCCTCGGCCAGCGGCACGAACAGAAATTTCGCCACGCCCGTCAAAAAGAACATAGGCACAAATACGATGCAGATGCTCAAGGTCGAGACAAAGGCTGGAACGGCAATTTGCTGCGCTCCATCCAGAATGGCCTGCCGCATCTCTTTGCCCATCGCCAGGTTTCGTTCGATGTTCTCAATTTCCACCGTGGCATCGTCGACCAGAATGCCCACCGCCAGCGCCAGCCCACCCAGCGTCATGATGTTGATCGTTTCACCAATCGCTCCCAGCAGAATGACCGACACAAAAATCGAGAGCGGAATGGAAATCGAAATAACGATCGTAGGCCGCCAATCGCCCAGAAAAATCAGGATCATGCACGCGGTGAGTGCTGCCGCAATGATGCCTTCCCGCAACACTCCCTCAATCGACGCCCGTACAAATAGCGACTGGTCAAAGAGGGACGTGATCTTCAACTCCGGCGGCAACGACTGTGCCGCCAGCTTCACGATGCTTTTTATGCCGGCAACAATTTGCAGCGTCGAGGCGTTACCGTTCTTGTAAATCGACATCAGCGCGCCGCGATTTCCGTCCTGCCGCACAATGTTGGTTTGCGGAGCGAAACCGTCGCGAATGTGGGCCACATCCCGCATGTAAAGCGTGGCCCCATTCACCGTCTTCACCGGCAGATCATTTAACTCGGCGATCGTCTCGGGCGTTCCATTCATCTCCACGTCATATTCGATCGGCCCCATCTTGATCGTGCCCGTGGGAAGAATAATGTTCTGCGCATTAACAGCATTGACAATGTCGTTGGGAGAAAGCCCGTAGGCCTGCAACTTCGGCAGGTCCAGATCTACTTGAATCTGGCGAATCTTTCCGCCGTAAGGGTAAGGCGTGGCCGCTCCCGGCACGGTCGCCAGGAAGGTGCGCAGGAAATTCTGGCCCAGATCGAAAAGTTCCTGCTCGGCCAGCGTCTTACTGCTCAGCCCAAGCTGAATAATGGGCGTGGTCGAGGCGCTATAGCTGATGACCAGCGGCGGGGTCGTGCCGGGAGGCAAGCCGCGCACCGTGGTCTGGCAAATCGCCGTGATCTGAGCCACGGCTCCGTTCACGTCTGTCCCTGGGCGAAAATAAATCTTGATCACTCCCAGTCCATAGACCGACTGAGACTCCATGTGCTCGATGTTGTTGACGGTGGTGGTAATTCCGCGCTCGGAATTGGCCACGATGCGATCAGCCATATCCAGCGGCGACATTCCCTGATAGAACCAGAGGACCGAGACGACAGGAATATTAATATTGGGGAAAATGTCTGTGGGGGTTCGCAGGATCGTGATCGGCGTCAGAATGATAATGACGAGCGCCATCACAATGAATGTGTAAGGACGCCGGAGAGCTAAGGCAACAATCCACATGAGATGATACCCACAGATCGCCGAACCGCGGACGTTGACAATGGTTCAAAGCCCGCTCCGAGAGACACTAATAGATTCGATACTGTCCGTATCGGATTCTAATACTTCGAACAATCATTATATGGTAACGTTAGAGAATGCACCATAAGTCGTCGACCACTACGCACGGGGCCAATGGAAACGGGAAACGTCCTCCCGGGCGCCCGCGCAGCGAACAGGCTCGTCTAGCCATTCTGCGAAGCACTCTCAACATTCTCGGAAAAGCCGGCTTTTCCGACTTGACCATCGAGGGAGTCGCGGATCGCGCTGCGGTCGGGAAAGCTACGGTCTACCGTTGGTGGCCCAATAAGGGTGCGCTGATCGCCGACGCATTTGCCAGCAGTACCACCCCGAAGTTACGCTTCCCCGACACCGGATCGGTCCATACCGATATGAGCCAACAGATGCGCCAACTGATCAAGGTCTTTTGTAGCCCGCAAGGACGCATCGTTTCCGCCATTCTCGCTGCGGGTCAAAGCGACCCGGAACTGATTACGGCCTTTCGCGAGCGCTTCCTGAAGCCACGGCGCCGCGAAGCTTATGCCACGCTTCGCCGAGGGATTCTTCGTGGAGAATTACGCCGCGGAGTGGATCTGGATCTGCTTCTCGATTCGCTCTATGGAGCGATCTACATGCGCTTTCTGATCCGGCATGATCGCCTGACGGGCGATTTTGTCGATCGCCTTTCTGCCCTGGTGCTAAGCGGAGCACGGCCTCGCCGCAAATTCGGTTCCCGGTCGCGAGCACCTGTCGCACGGGCGAGCGCGCGTCACTAAAAATAAGTCCCCATCTGCGCTTAGCCCCGTACCGCTGAACGGATTTTCGGATTCCCCGCCAGAGCTCCTTTCAATTCCGCGTCGCTCTCGGTCAACTGCAGCACTTGCCTGGTCATCTCCTCGTCGATATCCGGCGCTCTCCGAATATCCACCGGGTAGCGCACCAGCAACTCCAACCCCGCGTCGGTGAACTGCAGGCGCGCGTCAGGCCGCGGCTGCGCGATTTGGATATCGACGCGGCGCTCAATATTGGCATGCTGGCGTTCGATCCGATCGCGGTACTTCGAATACACTGCGTTCACGGCCGCCACTAACTTGTCTTGCGCTGCCTTGTGATTTCCATCCGGCGCAATCATCACCACCACTTCGTGCCATGCGTAGTCGGTTCCGGGGATTTGTTTGAACAGCGGCGTCCCAGCCTGAAAGAGAACCGAGTTGGAGAAGACAACGATCCGTCCTGTCGGATACAGGTCGAGTCCGGTGCCCGCCAGTTCCATCAGGTAGAAACGCACCAGTCCGATGTCGACTACATCCCCGGTTATGCCTGCAATACTGATTCGGTCGCCCACGCGGATTCCGTATCGCCCTATGATGAAAAAATAAGCGGCGACGGAAAGAATTAGGGCTTGTAAAGCGACAGCAACGCCCGCCGTGATGAATCCCGCAAAAGTCGCCAGGGAACTGAATTCGCTGACGAAGCCGAAAATCAGGACGATGACAAACAGGATGCCAGTGACCACCCGTCGCATGACCAGAAACTGTCGCCGGCGCCGGGGATCGCCAATGTAACGGAAAGTAATACGCCGCCAGATTTCCGAGAGAATCAGGACTACGGCCAGGGCAAGAGCAATGCCCACCACTCGCAGCACCAGGGAACGAAGCACATACTTCGACTCCCGGCCGATCGAGTCGCGCCACTCGTTAAAATTCGTGTTGACGTCGTTCAGAACAATCATTGCCTGGCTCAACGGCAGAAGCGCGGCGGTGAGCTGCTTGAAGCGATCGGTCAGCGCTTGAAATGTTTGCTGCTGGGTTTCCAGTTGCTGTGGATCCGTGGCCGGGGGCTGATTGGCCATTTGCTGGCTCTGCTGGATGGTTGCACGCAGTGCGTCCCGCAGCGGAGTTCGCAGCTGATCCGCCACATCGCGCGTCTGATCCGTTTCCTGGATCATGGACTCGATCTGCCGCATGGTGCTCATGTAGTCGTAAAGCGACATCGCTTCGCTGATCAGCCCGCCGGAAGTCGCGATGGAAGGTTTGGAGGGCGTTGAGCTCGTAGATTTGTTTTGCGAAGTTGCCGTGCTTAAGACTTCAGGAACGGATTTCGCCAATCGATTGACCTCGGCCTCGAGTCCGCCGGCGATCGCGGTGTTACTCTCTACAAAGGTCGCCATTTTCTGAATCGCATCGAGCAGCGCCTTCTGTAGATTCAGTTCGCCTTGGAGCGCGTCGCGTTGCGAAATCAGCGTGCGTCGCCGGGCAGGCGTGGATCTCTCGATTTGCTCCTCGAGGCTTTTGATCTGTGACTGAAATTGATCGATCTGGGCGGTAGTTTTCTGTTCCAGTTGCACCAGATTTTGCTGCTGCGTTGTCTGGCCCGAGGTTTGAGCAGCTTTTTGCTGAGCCGCGATCAGCGCCGTTTCGGCTTTCGCGGATTGGAAAGCCAGTCGAACGGCCTGTGCTCCCAGATCTTTTGTATTGTCCTGATAAATCGTGTCGCTGGGCAGCCCGACCGGCTGAATGCTGGTGGTCGCGCGGCGATACCAGCTGATCACCTGATTCAGATTGTGCAGCACGGCATTGCCGTCAAGCTCTAGCCGAGGCAATAGATTGATTTCGTTCTGCGGCGCAGTAGCGGTGGTTTGAGTCGGAGCCTTCGCCGGAGTACTGCTCTGAGTCGGAGCCTTCGCCGGCTGGGCCGGTTCGGAGACCTGCGCCCATAACATCGCCGCTCCAGCACAGGAAGCCGCCAGTATTGCGATTAGCGATTTTCCGAAGCTCCATCGCAATACTTGCGTTGCCGCGTCTCTTTTGGCAGGTTGTTCTGGAAATGAGTTAAAAATCCGGAACGCGGTTTGTGGAATCCAATTAACTATGCGCCTTCGCCTTCGCATCATTCGCTTCATCGTCATTATCCAATCCGTGCTTTTCCTGACGCATTTGCTCATTTATAAAACCTGGACTTACTCCCCCGGTGCAATCGATCCCCCGGGAGAGTTATGGATCAAGATTGCCCTGGGAGTCTTGTCCGTTAGTTTTGTCACAGCCTCGCTACTGGTGTTTCGCTATACGAATCAAGTTCTGCGCGCATTTTACAGGGCCGCCGCCGTGTGGCTGGGGCTGCTCACTTTCCTCGTCCTGACGGCAATTGCCGCGTGGATCATTCTGGCCGTTACAGCTGTAGCCGGCTTGCACCTGAACTTTCACCGCACGGTCGAATGGCTCTTCGGTGCTGCCATAACTGCCGGTGTGTTCGCCGTTTTCAATGCGAACTGGACCCGAGTCACGCGAATTACTGTAAAGCTCGCAAACTTGCCCTCGGCCTGGCGAGGCCGTAAGGCGGCCTTGATCAGCGATCTACACTTGGGACCCGTACGGAACGGCGGCTTCCTGCGACGAATGGTTTCCAGCATTCTACAGGAACATCCGGACGCGGTTTTCATCGCCGGTGATCTCTACGACGGAACCGCCATCGACGCCGAGCGAGCGGCAATGCCTTTGAAACAGCTGCACGCTCCACTCGGTGTATATTTCGTTGCCGGCAATCACGAGCAATTCAGGGACGATACCAAATACCTTAACGCCGTCGAAGCCGCGGGCGTACGCGTGCTCCGCAGCGAAAAAGTGGAACTCGATGGATTACAGCTTGTAGGTGTTCCCCATCGCGAAGCCGTGCATCCCGCACCACTTGCCCAAAACTTGCGTGCGTTATCTCTGGACCGCAATCGAGCCAGCATTTTGCTCACTCACGCGCCCGATCATCCTGAGATTGCAGAGGCCGCGGGTTTCTCTTTGCAACTTTCCGGGCACACTCATCTCGGACAATACATTCCTTTCACCTGGATGGTTCGAAGAATTTACGGCAGATTTGCCTACGGGCTGAGTCGAATCGGAAAGATGCAGGTCTTCACTTCGAGCGGTGCTGGCACCTGGGGACCGCCATTGCGCCTGGGATCGAACCCGGAAATCGTACTGTTGCAGTTTGAATAGCATGAGCCGAATAGAAAAAGCGCGACCTTGAGGCCGCGCTCTTTAAAATTTCCTCTCTATTTTCAGAATAGCAAATTGCCAGGGGTAAACCGGACATTTCTAGAAAAATATATTGTCCGTCGTTGCAGCAACTTACATCGAAACGTGATTCCAAACCCCCTTGACAGGATTTTGGCCCCAGCCGCCGAAAACTCGCCGGAGCGATGGTGAAATGGCTCTTAGCAGGGAGCCACGTTTTCGACTTCAGCGTTGTCCCACCAGATATTGGGCGGTTTTGCCGCGACGCGCTTCTCGAAGTCGAAATCGAGCCGTTTCAACTCACCCAGAATTGCGTTCACTGCTTCTCCGACCGATTCACGAACTACGTTGCTTAGGGGATCTCCGGGCTCATAGGATTTCCCAACAATTCCCACCAGCAATACGTTCTTGGGGCTGCAGCCCAGCATCTCCGCGGCCATCAGGCACTCGGAAAGGGCTGGGGAGTGAGGATCGAGCCGCGGAGACGGTGTCTGGCAGACGATCTCAGACTTGCCATAAAGCAGAATGGTTCCCGGAGCGTCGTCACTCGAAATCGAATCCACAAGAATCACGCAATCGAGGCCGGCGATGCGCTGCGTCAGATCGAGCGCCGGCGTGCCCAGATCGGCGATCTCGACGTTTTCCGCAAACCTGTACCAGGCGTCAAGCAGGCGCACCACATACGGCCCGACGCCATCATCGCCGAGCAGAATGTTTCCGATACCGCCAATAAGTGCGTGTTTCACAGAATCTTCGCCACTCCAATTTTTCGGCCGGAAGGATCGAACGCGTGACATGCGCACGCCATGCAAGGATCGAAGGAGTGTACGGTGCGCAATACTTCCAGCGGTTCCTCGGGCCGCGCCAGAGGAGTCTGCAGCAGCGAGGCTTCATAAGGCCCGTGAGCACCGGCATGGTCGCGCGGACTCGCATTCCACGTAGAAGGCACGACTGCCTGGTAATTCTTGATCTTCTCGTTTTTGATCACGATCCAGTGCGAAAGCGTACCGCGAGGCGCTTCGTGCGTTCCCACGCCTTCCACTTCATGCGAAGGCAACACGGGTTGATTGTGCACTGTGTAATCGCCTTTGGCGATGTTGTCGGTCAGCAGTTGCAAATGCTTTTGCGCCAGCTCGGCCAGCATGCAGGCGCGAATGGCGCGGGCGGCATGGCGTCCGAGCGTGGAGTGCAGGGCCGCCGGAGTGGCGCGAGCTCCGCCAACCGCGGCAACCTTTTCGATTGCCAGGTCAGTGTATTTGCGCGTCAGCGGATGTCCCTGGGCATAACCGATCAGAACCTGCGCCAGCGGACCGACCTGCATGGGTTCGCCGTTGAAGCGCGGCGCCTTCACCCACGAGTATTTTTGTTCCCCGTTCCAACCGGTGAACGCCGGCTCGGTCTCGCCCACCCAAGGATGCAACGGTTTATCGCCTTGGTAGTAGGCGTGCACAACGTCTTCGCTCACCGCTTGCCGGAAAACGGCATCCGACGCGGTTTGAAATGGCTTGGTCCCGGCAAGGTCGCCGTTGCGAATGTATCCGCCCGGCAGATCATAGGCGGACCCGCGCGAATCCAGCGGAAGATCGGGAACCGCGAGGTAATTGCGCACTCCGCTGCCAATCTTGAACCAATCGGGATACATCGCCGCTACGGCACAGACGTCGACAAAATAAACCTGCTGCACGAACTCGATGACTTCGGCCAACAGGGTGCGAATCATCTCCAGCTTTTCCATCCCCAGGGCGCTCTGACCGTCGAGATCGATCGCGTTGGCCACGCCTCCCACGGTCAGGTTCTGAATGTGCGGGGTCTTCGAGCCCAGAATCCCCACCACCTGCAAAGCTTTGCGCTGATATTCGAGCGCTTGCACGTAATGCGAAAACGCAAGCAGATTGACGTCGGGCGAGAGCCGCATCGCTGGATGTCCCCAATAACCGTTGGCAAAGATGCCCAATTGGCCGCTGCTGGCGACCGCTTTCACGCGGTCTTGCGCAGCCTTCAGTTCGTTGCGCGAGTTGCGCGTCCAGGGCGAGAGGCTCTCCGCCAGCTTCGATGCCGCCGCGGGATCAGCTTTTGGAATTTCGAGCACGTCGACCCAGTCCAGTGCCGAAAGCTGATAGAAATGCACAATGTGATCATGCAGGGCGTGAGCGATCAGAATCAGATTGCGGATATACTGCGCGTTTAGCGGAATTTCCAGCTTGAGTGCGTCCTCGACCGCGCGCACGCTGGCCATGGCGTGTACGGTGGTGCAGACGCCGCAAAAGCGCTGGGTGAACAGCCACGCGTCGCGCGGATCGCGGCCACGGAGAATCTTTTCGATTCCGCGCCACATGGTGCACGAAGCCCAGGCGTTGCTGACCGTGTTATTGTCGACCTCCACGTCGATGCGGAGGTGGCCTTCGATTCTGGTAATAGGATCAATGGTGATTCGTTTCGCCATATTCAGCCTTCGTTAATCGGAACCTGAAGCTTCGGACTCTTCCTCGCCAAAAAATCCGAATTTGAAATAACCCGTCCAGCGAATGTAGGGACGCCGGAAGCGGAAGTAGCTGGCCATGTCGTACCACTCCTGCAACGGAGCGGGGAGAATAGCCAGGCGTTTGACTGCGATCAGAAATCCGAGAACTCCAAGGGAGATGAAGCCCAGCGAAACCAGGATTTCGATGGTTGCTGGAAAATACAGCGCTTCCGGATTCGGCCGGAACGCCAGAGTCGTAGGACTGAAGCGATAAATCATGCCCCCGGCGGAGCTGAGTACATAACCCACGAACATGGGCTGCGGATCGTGAAAGCGAAGCGAGCGAACAAGCAGCCAGCCGCCGATGGCAATGGAAAGGGTTTCCAGCCAGAACACGGCCGCGAAGCGATCGAAGTGAAACGCCGTTCCTAAAGCGCCGCGGAAAAGAATGTCGAGCAGCCTGAGCCCGAGCCAGCCAAAGATCAGCCAGGCGGTGATTCTCGCGGCTTCGTCGAGAACTTCCATATCCATGGCCCGCTTCCACACCAGGCAGCAGAGCATGGTGGTTCCGGCGACGCAACCGAAAGACATGAAACTCGCGGCACCCAGGTAGAGCAGGGGCAGCCACGGCGTCTGCCAGAGCGGATGGACTCGCTCGCCGGCCAGCAGCATCAGCGCTCCCAGCGACGATTGATGCATGCCGGGCAGCAGGTACGCCGCCGCGATAATCCAGGGGAAGAAGTAGTGCAGGCGGCGTTCAATGATGGTTACAACCGGCCGCAGGCGGGAGTCGAAATACCACAGCCTTTCCAGGACGGGAGGAATATTTTCGACCGCCAAAGGGATCATGGCGTAAATCGACATGCAGATCGCGACTTCGGCCAGCGGCGAGTGCAAATTCCATTTCCACGGGAAGACCATCCAGTAGAAATTCCAGGGACGGCCAGCGTCGATTCCCAACAGAAGCAGACCGCAGGCGTACGCCAAAAAGCTGGTAAGCAGCGCCATGCGCATGAGGGAATGCATGCGCTTGCGCCGGAACACCCAGGCGGCGATACCCACGGCAAATGCGCCTGATCCCAGCGCGGTCAGCACCATCACGTTGAATGTCTTCCAGATCCCCCAGCCGTACGCGTCGTTCATGCCGCTTACCGGGCCCAGCCCCGCCAACTCGCGGTATGCCGTCAGCACGAAGGCCACGATGACCAGCAATGAGAGGACGACAAAGAATGAATTGACGACAGGAAATCCGTACACGGGAACATAGCGCTCCCAGCGTGGTTTGCTTTGATTTTGGGTGGTTGCTGGAGTGGCGCTGCTCATAGTTGGGCTCTCAATCCGGTTCGTTTCTCGCGTTCATGGGCTTCCTCTTCATGGCCCTTGATGCTCTTGCGGATCACCTGCACCAGCCCTGCATACAAGACGGCCGGCAGGGCGAAGTACTGGTAGAAACGCCTCTGCCAGCGCAAGGTTCTGGCAGGAACCGATTCCGGCCCGAGTTCGGGCAGCCCCAATTTTTCGAAGGCGACGTGCGACAGATAGAGGGCCTGTGTGCCGCCGTTGTCGTGCTCGCCGTAGATGCGATCCTGATAGTAGCGGCCGGGATTGCTCTGAATGCGCCGCTTGCCTTCGAGCAGCAGCACTGGTCGCGGACCGAAGATCACCGCCCCGGTCGGACACACGCTTGTGCACCCGGGCTTCAAACCCTGCTCCAAGCGATGCCGGCACAGTTCGCACTTGGTTACGCGGGGATTGAACCCGGCCCACTGGAATCGCGGAATGTGATACGGACAGGTAATAGTGCAGTAACGGCAGCCGATGCACTTCTCGGGCGTCCAGCCGATCACGCCGGTTTCAGGATCCTTATGCAGGGCCTGGAAGGGGCAGCCGGCGGCGCATGCGGGATCAAGACAGTGCATGCACTGCCGTTTCACAAAGGAAAACTCGGAGCCGTCTTCGGGCTTGTACAGCTTGATGATGTTGCGGGTGACATCATTCAAATCGGTTGGCGCCTGATGCAGGAAATCACGCCGCGTGTCGGCCGGCGTGTCATTCGCCTCGGCACAGGCCGCCACACAAGCTTTGCAGCCGATGCAAATAGTGGCGTCATAGAGCAGACCGACCGCGGCACTGGGAACGGGAATTGGCTCGGCGGCCTGAAGGGTGTCAACGCCGACGGTGGCCGCTACCGCAGCCGGTACCGCACCTTTCCCAACTCGAGTGAACAGTTCTCGACGAGTGATGGCCACGTCAGGCCTCTTTCTTGTCGTTCGGTTTCGATTTGAGTTTTTCTGCGTGCGCGATGTCGGTGGCTACCCGTGCCACCCCAGCTTCCGTGCTGCTCTGGAAACGCTGCGAAGCCACCCAAGCCGCGCCGCCCACAGCTCCGGCGATCGCGCCCACCAGTCCTGCGGCACCCATGCTGAACTTTCCCGCCGTGCTGTAAATCGGAGGATAAGTATCGGGAGGAGTTGCCAGATGGATGGGAACGGTCTCGAAGGTTCCCATCTTCCACACCACATTTTTCTCCGTGCAACCCAGGCAGGGCACGCCAATTCCGATTGGCCACACCCCGGGAATCTCGTTGAAATGCCGGGTTGAACAGGAAGCGTGCGTGACTGGCCCTTTGCATCCGAGTTTGTAGAGGCACCAGCCCTGGCGATGTCCTTCATCGCCGAAAGCGGTGGCAAACCGCCCAGCATCGAAATGCGCGCGGCGCGGGCAATTTTCGTGGATGACCCGTCCATAGGCGAACTTGGGGCGATGAAACTCGTCGAGCTCTGGCAATCGCCCCATCGTCGCGTACTCCAAAACCAGCGCCAGCAAGTTGTAGGGATTGGGAGGACAACCGGGAAGATTGACGATGGGCTTTCCTGAGATCACAGAATCGACGCCCATCGCGCCCGTAGGATTGGGATCGGCGGATGGAACCCCGCCCCAGGAAGCGCACGATCCAATCGCGATCACTGCCGCCGCCTGGGAAGCGACGTCTTTTGCAACCTGAATTGCCGGGCGGCTGGCCAGTTGCATGAAAACGCCATCGTCTTTCGCTGGAATCGCGCCTTCCACCACCAGCACGTATTTTCCGGCGTTGTCTTCGATCGCTGAGCGGAGTGCGGCCTCCGCCTGCGCTCCCGAAGCGGCCATCAGGGTTTCGTGATAGTCAAGGGAGATAACATCGAGAATCAGATGGGCGACGTCGGGCGCAGAAGTGCGGAGTAGAGTCTCGGTGCATCCGGTGCAATCCTGAAAGTGCAGCCAGATGACCGATGGCCGCCGGGTCTTCCCGATGGTTCGGGCCACCTGCGCCAGGCTGGATCCGCTAGTCAGGCTCAACCCGACCGGGGCTGCCACCATGAGCGTGGAACAAAGTTGCAGGAAACTTCGGCGGGATACGCCACTTCTGCGAAGGTGAACCGCAATAAGCTCTTTCTCGCTTGTCTTCATGGACAAGCCTCCGTGGACAGGGATGGGCCTGCTAGCGTCGCCCGGGCTCTGCCTTGGCGACAGCACCGCATTTGGACGCGCAACTTCGGTCTGTTATCCGGCTGGGGAAGAAAACGAGGATTGAGCGGGACAAGCGATCTGGTGGAATAGCCGGAAAACTTATGATGCGTGAATGAATTGCACTCCCAGAGAGCGCTGCGACTCAGTCCCTCGACCTTCCTCCCCGAGCGGTCATTCACCGCTCACGTAAATCGGGCCGAATGCAGCGTTTATGCCTGATGCCGAAAATGGCATCAGTGACGCCAGTCACAGAATGAGGTGATTTGAATCTAGAGGCGGGAGACAACCAGGGGTTTCCCGACGAGCCTGTTGCAGAATATTACAGAAGCTTGTTGCAAAAGATCACAGAAACACGAGGGTTTGATGGCTCTCGATTGCGACTCGGAGCTTATTTCTTTGCGGGTGCCGCTACCGGTTTTAGATCAGCCGCGGCTTTCTGTAATCCGTCAATTGAGCTGGCCTCCAACTGGTAAAGCGTGGGATCATTCTCGCGCTGCACGAGGTAATCGCTGCCGGATTTAGCGATGGAGATTTTTTCCACTCGCTTGCCGCTGTCGGAAGTGACCGAAATCTGCATGGACGGATTCGCGAATCCCGAGTCGACAAACTTATTCGCTTGCAAGTCGCGCAACTTGGCAATCAAGGTCTCGACATCTTCCGGGTCCATCTTCTTGCCGTTCCACCACCAATCCGTGCCACCCTTGCTCAGATCGTATTGCTTGGAACCGGAGTTTATGTCGACTTTATCGGGATCGTTGTATCCGAAATCGAAGATCTTCTTGTTGCGGAACTCGTCCAGACCCTTGTTGACAGCAGTCCCTAGATCGGAGTCGACCTTGTAAACGCCATCAACCACGCTGGACTTGGCATAGTAGTTATCTTTGTTTTTGCGGATCTGAAGTTCCTGGGTGCCCGACTCGTCCGTCACCTTTGCGGTCGCGACTGGAGTGGCTTTTGCGAAATCGGTTTCTTTCTCGTTTTGACTCGATGATCTGAGATCCATATGCGCATCGGTCAGTTTCCGCACAACGTTTCCGACCTCGGTGCTGTCGGCGCGGAGCGGTTTGGGCTTCAATATCTGCCACTCATCTTTGTTCCGTCCGAACTCAATCGTCTGATTATTTCTAACCAGCTCCAGGCGGCTGATCTTGTCCGGCTCCAGCGTGATCAACCTCTTGTCACGAAGATCGTTCACGCTTTTATCGATGCTGGTCTTGTTGTAGCTGGGAATCGTGAAGATTCTTGGATCTCCCGCCAGGGAGGCATAAACTGCGTTTCCGGTGGGCGTGTCGTCGCCAAGCAATAACTTCTGACTCTTTTTGTCTTTTTCCTTGACGTCCACTTCGAGCGCCGGCGGCTCGAGACCGTAGGGTTTAAGATCGGAAGTTTTGTCTTCAACAACTCTCTCGGAATTCAAAGAAGACAGGGCAGACAGCATGCCTAAGACCGCGCCCTGGTCCGCGCCGAATGGTTTCGGTTCCGTAATCTTCCATGAACCGGAATCGCCTTTTGACAGGACGACGGGTTCCGCATCTTTCTTTTTCAGTTCGACGCCGGTGATCGTTCCCTGGTCCAGCTTAAGGATGGAGGGGCTGGTGTCGGCGGAAACGGTTTCGTCCTTAGGCTTGCGATGCTCCGACCAGTAAAGAGTGCCAACAAGCGCGAGCAGTACGACGGTTGCAAGAATCAGACTACGCAGTTTCATAGCTTCAAACCCAAGGGTTCCCTGCTTCATCTCCGCTTCCACCAAACGGCGACGCCACCAAGCACAACGATCGCCGGAAGCAGAAACTGGCTGGTGATGACGACCCAGCTCATCTGCGCTCCGGTCATGGTGATACGGCGATCCTCCGGCGGCTTGGGCCGGATCGAGATCAAGTCTTCGTCCGATGCCAGCCAGTTGATCGCATTCAAGGCCAGATCACTGTTGCCATTGAAATTGATGAAGCGATTCGCGGCCCACGAAGAACTGCCCACGACCACGAAACGTCCCTGCGAATTGTCCTTGCCGGTGTTGTACGTTCCCGCCGCGGCGAGCGTCAGCGGACCTTTCGTATTCTTGGGGTCGTTCACATTCACCGACGGCGAACTGAGATTATGCGTGGCCAGACTGCTGCTGGAGGTATCGAACATCTTCTCCACGCTTGTCTTATCGGTGCTTTTGATCTCCAGCGATCTGGAAAGCGGGAAGCCGGTTGCCTCTCCCTTCATTTCGCTGACGATTGGCTGCGAGCCGTAGCTCGTGACCAGCGCAACCTGCGGACCGAGTCCGGCGATTTGTCCGATCGGATTCAAATCAAGAATCAAATCCTTTTGCACGGTCACGCCCCAGCTCTCGAGCAGACTGGTGAGCCCGTCATTATCGGCAATTTCCGATTGACCAAGCTTCAGCGGCGGATCCAGCATGACCAGCGCGCGTCCGCCCCCTTCCACATATTTCTTGATGGCGTCCACTTCCGGCTGTTCATAATTGCGCGTCGGCCCCGCTACCACTAACGTTGTGCAATCGCTGGGCACTTCGGCCTTGGTGAGCAAGTCGAGGCTCTTGGTTTCATAGTCGTCTTTGCCGAGCAGATCTTTGAAATGGGAGAGCCCCTCGCGGTCGCTCTCGTCCAGTTGATGTTCGCCGCTGCCCTGCACAAAACAAACCGTGCGCGTGGTGTTTTTGAGGTCTCGGATGAAGGCTCCGGTAATGCCTTCCTCGTTCATGCTCTTGGCAGTTTCTTTTTTGGCGCCAATCTGCACCACCGCGGTGCCAAACTCGCGAATTCCCGCTTCCCGGGCCAGTTGAGGATCTTTGTCCGGATCGACATATTCAACGTGGACCTTGGGTGACAAATTGGCGTATTCGTCGAGCAGGTCTTTGCCGTCACGGAAGCGCGTGCTCTGGTTGAAGTACGTGATGGTCGCATTTTGGTTGAGACCCTTAACGATCTTCGCCGTCTGCTCGGACAAGCTATAACGCTTGTTCGAAGTCGAGTCGTACGACTTGTTGTAACGGTTGGCGAGTACATTGGCGATCACCACTACGGCTACGACGATCAAAATGTAGCTGGTCGCGTAGGCGACGTACTTGGTTTGTCTCGCCTTAAGCCATTGGCTTGGCATCTATGACCTCCAGCGCAGCGATTCCATGGAGCGCGCGGTAAAAAATAATCCGATGAAAATCATGGCCGCATAAAAGATTGCGTCTTTCGATTCGATCACGCCTCGGCCGAAGGACTCAAAGTGGGTGACCACAGAAAGATAAGAAAACACCCGCGCCCAGGTGGACATTTCGAATTCGCCCATCCATCCCACAACCCAGAGCAGGATGCAAACGCCAAAGGTGGCCGCTCCGGCGATGATTTGATTCTTGGTGAGGGTCGAGATGAACGTTCCAATCGCCAACAGCGCTCCGGCCTGCAACAATAAGCCCAGATAGCCGATCAGAAGCGGCTTCCAGTCCGGATTGCCGTAGCGAAATAGGAAGGCAAAATTCAAAGCCGTGAACAGGAGCAGGCAGGAGTACATAATCAGCGCGGCCAGCCACTTGCCCACGATGATCTCCAGATCGCGGACCGGAGAGGTGGCCAGCAATTCGATCGTTCCCGTGCGTTTTTCCTCGGCGAACAGCCGCATGGTGATCATAGGAATGAAAAACAATCCAATGACGCTCACGTTGGATAAGAGCGGCCGGATGATCTGCTCATTGATATTCATCGGGAACGACTGCCCGCGCATCTGCATCTCGATGCCTTCAAAGACGAAGAAACGAAGTGCGGTCCAGAAAAAATAGCCGAAGATGAGCCCGAACATGGTGAGCAGAAGGTATGCCACCGGGGAAGCGAAGTAGCTGCCGAGTTCCTTGCGGCAAATGATCCACGCATTTCTCATGAATGCGATTCCTCCACTAAAACTTTTTCCTCTTCTGCTGGGGCTTCGGTCCCGGTGAGCTGGAGGAAGATTTCCTCCAGGGTCATGGCCGCGGGCCGGAGTTCATTAAGATCCCATCCCGCCTGCACGACCGCGCGGGCCAGATCGCCGCGCACCAGGCGCCCCTTTTCGCTTTCAACTTCAAAAACGGCTTGACTGTCGGATTGTTGTTTGCAGAGCGCGCGGCTCACGCCCGCGACCTGCTGCAACTTGTGCTGCACAACCGGGATGTCCAGAGGTCCGGTGCGTCCGGCGATTTCGATCAGAACCGACTCCGCACCGCGGGCCCTCGCCCGCAGGTTGCGGACGGAGTCCGTGGCCACCAGTTTTCCCTTGTTGATGATGATCACCTGCTCGCAGGTCTGTTCAACCTCGGGAAGAATGTGGGTGCTCAAAATAATCGTGTGTTCGCCCGCCAGATCCTTGATCAAATCGCGCGTTTCATTGATCTGTTTGGGATCGAGGCCGGCCGTGGGTTCGTCGAGAATCAGCACGTCGGGATTGTGGATAATAGCCTGCGCCAGGCCGACGCGCTGCCGATATCCTTTCGAAAGCTTTCCCAGCAATTTCGTTTTGACATCGGCGATCGCACAGCGCTCGCACACGTAATCGACACGCTTCTCCAAATCCGCGCCCGATAAGCCCTTCAGCTTGCCCACAAAGCGCAGATAGCCGAGCGTCTCCATTTCGGGATAGATCGGCGGCGTTTCTGGCAGATAGCCGATTCGCTTCTTGACCTCGAGAGGTTGCTCAAGCACGTCGAATCCGGCCACGCTCGCCGTCCCCGCCGAGGGAGGCAGGAAACAAGTGAGAATGCGCATGGTTGTGGTTTTACCGGCGCCGTTTGGACCGAGGAAGCCAACGATCTGGCCTTTTTCGACTTGGAATGAGATTTGATCGACGGCAACCGTGCGCGCGTAACGTTTGGTGAGATCTTTGACTTTGATCATATGTATTTGCGCACAACGCGAGAGTCTCAACGTTGGGCCAAACCAGCTTAAATTGTGGGATGCACTTATCTTAAGAACGGGTGTTCGAGTCTGTCAATTTTTAGGGAAATTAGTTTTGCAGAAAATTGCAGGTTTTTCGCATGGCTCGGCATTTATTGCTTTCGGCAGTGCGCTCATGAACCACAAAGTTCGAAATGGGCGCAGGTTCAGAATCGAGGATGAAAAATGGCATGTCGCCGCCGAGTTTCGCTCGGCCGGACGGGCGAGGGCACCCGCCCTTAATTTTCGAGAGAGGACACTATGCGGCTGGCTTTGAAATTCATAGATTTTTCGCTCGCTTCGGTGGCTCAGAATGACAAGTGCCGAAGTCGTTCCACGAACGGCCGGAACACTACCCAGCCATCCCTTGCCGAATGGCGGCGTATGCGGGCTTCAGCACTTTGTAGATGACATCAATCCGCTGGTTATAGGGCAGGAACGCGCTCTTCATGGCATTAATCGTAATTTTCTCAAAATCATCGAGGGTGAGGCCGAAGGTTTCGGCGGCGGCTTCGAATTCCCGCGTCATGCTGGTGTTGCTCATCAAGCGGTTGTCGGTATTCAGCGTCACACGGAATTTTTCCTGATACAGAATCTTGAAAGGATGCTGCTCCAGGCTCGGAGTCGCACCTGTGTGCACATTACTGAGCAGGCAAATCTCCAAAGGAATTCGCTTATCAAGAACGTATTGGGCCAGATCGCCGAGTTTGGTCGCTCTGCCGCCGGAAATTGCAATATCGTCGATCAGCCGCGTTCCGTGGCCAATGCGGTGCGCCCCGCAATATTGAATCGCCTGCCAGATCGACTCCTTTCCGAAGCCCTCGCCCGCGTGAACGGTGATGTTGAAGTTCTCGCGCTGAATGTAATGAAAAGCGTCGACGTGTTTCTTGGGCGGATAACCGCCTTCTTCGCCCGCGAGATCGAAGCCGACCACCCCGCGAGCGCGAAAATCAACTGCCAGTTCCGCCATCTCCAGCGAGACGTTCATGTTGCGCATGGCGCAGATGATCAAACCCGACCGCACTCCGAAATCGCGTTGCCCGCGCGCCAATCCCTTCAGCACCGCGGACACGACTTGCTGATGGGTGAGTCCATTTTTCGTGTGGAACAGCGGGGCAAAACGGCTCTCGAAATAAACCACTCCATCTTTGCTCAAGTCCTCGGCTTGCTCGAACGCAACCCGTTCCAGCGCTTCTTCGGTCTGCATGACCGCAATCGTGTGCTTGAATCCCTCGAGATATTTGGCAAGGCTGCCCTGATTCGCGCCCTGATGAAACCATTGCGCCAGGGCCTCCGGATCGGTGGTGGGCAAATCCTGGTACTTATTTGCGCGAGCGAGTTCGATAATCGTCTGCGGGCGAAGCACGCCATCCAGATGCTCGTGCAGCAGGACTTTTGGAACTTTCTTCAGTACGGATTTGTCCAAATTCATTCCCACTCCAACGTTACGCGACCATTATTACGGTCGACACAAAGCTTTCGCGGGCGGGAGCGCCCGTCCCACACTCAATACGGAATCTTGTTCGGTTTTTCCTGCCAGGCGCGGAACGCAGCCCGCGCCTCTTCATGCATTATCTGCCGCATGGGAATTGACCGCTGGCCGGCGGGCTGAGAAAACTCGCGGTAAATAAAAGAATCATCAAATCCAATGGAAGATGCCTCAACGGCAACATTGCCGAAATAAACGGCCCCGAGATGCGCCCAATAGATCGCGCCAAGACACATCGGACACGGCTCGCATGACGTGTAAATTTCACATCCGCGGAGGGCGAAGTTCCCAATCTTGCTGCATGCCTGACGAATGGCGACAACCTCGGCGTGCGCGGTGGGATCGTTTTTGGTGGTTACAGAATTTACTCCTTCGGCGATAATGCCGCCGTCTTTGACGATGACCGCGCCAAACGGTCCTCCCTGGCCGGAGAGAACATTGTCGATCGACAGTTGAATCGCGCGCGCCATGAAAGGGTTGTCCATACGAGTTGGCTCCGAGGATATCTGGTTCTGCGGCGCTGGATCTAGCGGAACGCGGCCCCACGCAGTCAATGTGTACAAATTCGCATCCGCTCTCGCTGTGAAGTGAGTATAAGCGGGAACCGCGAAAATGATGAAACATGATGACCGCACTTCGCCCCGAACTTTTGCTTGCAACGATGGCAACAGCTGCATTGCCAAATAACAACCCTTCGCGATAGCCTTGATCCTCTTTGTCCGGGTTTTGTGGGGATTGTCTTGGGACGGAAGGCATTTTTTTCGCGCCGCATGGTGACGCCGGAGGGCATTCGTCCGGGCGCGCTGCTGGTCAATGGAGAGCAGATTGAGGCGATCGTGGGGACCGAAGATCTGCCCAAAGACGCCATCCGACAGGATTTCGGCGATCTCGCGTTGTTGCCCGGGCTGGTGGACTCGCACGTCCACATCAACGAACCGGGGCGAACCGACTGGGGTGGATTTCAAAACGTAACGCGAGCTGCCGCCGCGGGCGGCTATACGATGCTGGTCGACATGCCGTTGAATTGCATTCCAGCTACGACCAATGTGAAAGGTTTGGAGGCAAAGCGGCAGGTGGCGCAGGGCAAGTGCCGCGTCGATTGGGGCGCCTGGGGCGGGATGGTTCGCGGCAATGAGAACGAGATTGAAGTGCTTGCCGATGCAGGAGTGCTGGGTTTCAAATGTTTCCTCGTGCATCCCGGGATCGAAGAATTCAGTATGGTCGACGAGCAGGATCTACGCGGGGCTTTACCGCATCTCGTGCGAACCGGATTGCCGCTGCTGGTCCACGCCGAACTTCCCGGTCCAATCGATGAGGCTACGAAGCGGCTTTCGGGTCAGAACTGGCGGCGCTACGAGACATACCTGCAATCCCGTCCGGAAGAAGCGGAAGTGGGTGCGATTCAGCTCATGCTGTCTTTATGCCACGAGTTTCGATTTCGACTTCACATCGTGCATCTCGCAACCGCCGCAGCATTGGATATGCTGCGTGCCGCGAAGGCGGAGGGACTGCCGGTCACGGTCGAGACGTGCCCGCACTATTTGCATCTGGAAGCGGAAACGATTCGCGATGGAGCCACACCGTCGAAATGCGCGCCGCCCATACGACGCCGGGAAAATCGCGAGCGGCTGTGGCAAGGATTGCGCGAGCAAATCATCGATATGGTCGTTACCGATCATTCCCCGTGCCCGCCAGCAATGAAGCGGATCGAAGAAGGAGACTTTCAAAAAGCCTGGGGCGGAATCGCAAGCCTTTCGCTGGCGCTGCCCATCATGTGGACGGAAGCGCATCGACGTGGATGTTCTCTCTCGGATCTCGCTCGTTGGATGTCGGGGCAACCCGCGCGCCTGGCCGGTTGCGAAGCATGGAAAGGCCGTCTCGCTGCCGGCTACGATGCGGATTTCGTCGTGTTCGACCCGGAGAGCGAATTCACCGTTACCGCAACCTGCCTGCATCAAGGCCAATCCATGTCGCCGTACCTCGGAGAAAAATTGCGAGGGGTGGTGAACCGAACCTTCGTGCGCGGTCGAGAAGTTTTTCGTGAAGGTGAATTTCCTGAAAATCCCCACGGGCGAGAACTGCGAACTGTGCCAACATTCGCGGGCCGCGCGAGAGTACGATCACGTGAAAACTGAATCCATAATCGGCGCGGCAGTTCCTCGCAAAGAGGGATTGGATAAGGTCACGGGCCGGGCGCAATACGTCGACGACATCGTGCTCCCCGGCATGATTTATGGCGCGACGGTGCGCAGCACGATTGCGCGGGGGAAAATCCGCAAAATTACTTTCGGCGACGGCGTTCCCTGGCACGAATTTGTGATCGTCACGGCCAAAGATATTCCCGGGACAAATTGCGTTTCTCTGATCACAGACGATCAGCCCTGTCTAGCCGACGACACGGTGAATCATCCCGAAGAGCCAATTCTGCTCCTTGCCCACCCTAACCGGCACAGCCTTCCAAAAGTTGTCGATGCGGTCACGATTGAATATGATCCGCTTCCCGCTGTGTTCACGCTCGAAGACAGCGAGCGCGCGGCTGAGATCATTTGGGGACAGGACAATATCTTCAAACGATTTCTAGTCGAGAAAGGCGATGTCGACAGCATCTGGGAAAAAGCTGACTACATTGTCGAAGGCGAATATCGAACCGGGGCGCAGGAACAGCTTTATATCGAAAATAACGGCATGATCGCGAGCTTCGATAAGGAACGTGGAATTACGGTCTGGGGATCGCTGCAATGTCCGTATTACGTGCACAAGGCGCTGATGAAGCTATGCAATCTGCCGAAAGAAAGAGTCCGCGTGGTACAGACGGAAACCGGGGGCGCGTTCGGAGGGAAGGAAGATTACCCCTCGATAATCGCGGGCCACGCGGCACTGCTGGCCATCAAGTCGGGGAAGCCGGTGAAGATCGTTTACGACCGCATGGAGGATATGGTCGCGACGACGAAACGCCATCCTTCGCGAACGCGTCACCGCACTGCCGTGAGCCGCGACGGGAAAATTCTGGGCGGAGACATTGAATTCGTTGTCGATGGTGGGGCGTACGCCACGCTCTCGTCCGTGGTGCTCTCACGCGGCACCATCCACGCGGCTGGCCCATATTACTGGCCAAACATTCGGATTCGCGCTAGCGCGGTTGCCACCAATGCGCCGCCACACGGCGCTTTTCGCGGATTCGGCGCGCCCCAGAGCCTGTTTGCTATGGAGCGGCACATGGATCGAATTGCGGCGATTGTTGGGATTTCTCCTGTCGAAATCCGCCGTCGCAATTTTCTCAAAACTGGGAAAACCACTGCGACCGAGCAGACTATCCACGAGCCCATTGATCTTGACAAACTTCTCGATCGCGCTTTGGAACTCTCGGACTATCGCGCAAAGAAGCAACGATTTCGCAAGGAAAACGAAGGCTCGACCTACAAGAAGGGAATTGGCATCGCATCTTTTCTTCACGGCGCAGGCTTTACCGGATCGGGTGAGCGCTACCTGGCGTCGGTCGTAGGCGTTGAAGGGTGCGCGGACGGCCGCGTCCGCGTTCTGGTTTCAAGCACAGAATTCGGTCAGGGAACAAAAACCGTTCTCTGCCAGATTGCCGCGGAGACGCTCGGCCTGGCTTATGACGATGTTGAAATCGCTCAAGCCGATACCGGCGAGGTGCCGAATAGCGGACCGACCGTGGCTTCGCGCACCGTGATGATTGTCGGAAAACTGGTGCGGTCCGCGGCGCAAGGCATTCAGCAAACGCTGATTTCCTCCGGATATCTATCGCAAGGCTATTCGCGCGAAGAGTTTCGTAAAGCTTGCGCGAACTACGTCGCGGAACATGGAACCTTCAAGTCCTGGTCGCAGTACGAGCCGCCGGCGGGGATTTTTTGGGACGACGAAAAATATCGCGGTGAAGCTTACGCCGCCTACACTTGGGCTGTCTACATCGCAGAAGTGACGGTCGACCTGACAAGTTATAGCGTCACGATCGACGACTTT
The DNA here is from genome assembly GCA_030038125.1 of Candidatus Sulfotelmatobacter sp. Lineage (GTDB taxonomy): Bacteria > Acidobacteriota > Terriglobia > Terriglobales > Acidobacteriaceae > Sulfotelmatobacter. The sequence goes on along the minus strand of JASHPL010000454.1, from coordinate 42,929 downwards.
GTTGCGCTGCAGGAAATTGGCAAAGTTCTCCATCCGGTACTTGCGCGCGGCCAGATCATCGGCGGAGTCGCGCAGGGAATTGGTTTTGCTCTGTTCGAGAAAGTTGCGTGGCGTAACGGTCGCATGCAGAACGGGCAAATGACCAACTACATTATGCCGACCTCCGCCGATCTGCCGCCGATTCGCGTGTACTTCGAAGAATTAGGAAACGAGCACGGAGCCTTTGGCGCGAAAGGCATTGGAGAGCTGCCGATTGATGGTCCCGCTCCGGCCGTCGTGAATGCAATCGAAGATGCGCTGGGAGTGCGCTTCGATTCCATCCCTCTGCTTCCGGAAGATATCTTCGAAGCATTGGCAGTTCGGCCTCAAAGCGAAGGCCAGGCGCGCACCCGGCAAGAGGTTTCATGAGTCACTCTCCATGCGAAATTTCGCTTACGGTGAATGGCGAGCAGAAAACCGTCTGCGCCTATCCGATGGAAAGACTGCTCGATGTCTTGCGCCAACTCGGATTGACTGGCGCTAAGGAAGGATGCGGGGAGGGCGAGTGCGGATCGTGCGCGGTGCTTCTCAATGGAGACCTGGTCACCAGTTGCCTGGTCCCGGTTGCGCAGGCACGGAATGCGAACATCGTGACCATTGAGGGTCTGGCGAAAAATGAGGAACTGCATGCCCTGCAAAAGGCCTTCCTCGATTGCGGCGGAGCGCAGTGCGGCATCTGCACTCCCGGAATTATTATGGCCGCCTGTCATCTGCTGAACTCGAAGCCGCAGCCCACCATGGAAGATATCAAAGAGAGTCTGGCCGGCAATCTCTGCCGCTGCACCGGCTATGCACAGATTTGTGAGGCGGTTGCGCAGGCCGCATTGCGATTCCCACTTCTCGCAACAACGGCGGGGAATGGGGCACCTGACAGGAACCGGGCATGAGATCCGATCCCGCCGACTTCGAACTGCTCGCACCCGGCAATCTCTCTTCGGCGGTTTCATTGCTGGCGGCGAATCCCGGCGAGTGGCTTCCCATCGCCGGGGGAACGGATTTGATGGTTCTCTATGCAGCGGGGAAGTTGCCGGCGCGAAAGTTCGTAAGTTTGTGGAATCTTCCCGAGTTGCGGCGTATTGAAGTCACTGACGATGGAATCAGTATCGGCGCGGCTTGCACCTATACCGACTTGCGCCGACACGAAATCCTACAGCGGGAGTTTCCGCTGCTCGCCGCTGCGGCCCGCTGGACCGGGGGAATCGCCAATCAGAATCGCGGTACTCTGGGCGGAAACATCGTCAATGCCTCACCGGCCGCGGATTCTCTGCCTGCCTTGCTTGTGTATGAAGCGAATTTGGTCCTGGTTTCCGTGCGCGGCGAACGCCAGGTTCCGTACAACGATTTTCACACCGGCTACAAGCAAACACTGCTCGCGCCCGGTGAATTGATCCGAGAGATTCGGCTGCCTCGACAACATTCTCGATATATTTCTTATTCGCGCAAGATCGGAGCGCGCAACGCGCAGGCAATCGCTAAGGTTTGTGTCGCAGCTTTGGGGCGACTTGATCGCGGCACTGTCTCAGACATTCGCATCGCCGCTGGAAGCGTGGCACCGGTTCCGCTTCGTCTGCGCGAAACCGAGAAAATCGTGAGAGGGAAGAGAATCGACGCTGACTTGGTGGGGAAGGCTCGAGCAACCGCGATCAGCGAAATCCGCCCTATCGACGATATTCGATCAACCGCAGCATACCGCGCAGGGGTGTTGGGAAATCTGATTGCGGAGTTCGTTCAGAAACTTGCTGCTGCCGAAGGCGTGAACGTAGCTCTGGCTCGCTGGAATTCGCTTCCGCCCGAGGATGCGGCCAGCGAGATTCTCGCATGCTGCGGTTCCAGGACATGGGCCCGCGAATTAGCGGCACGCCGCCCATTCCCCGATGCTCCGTCCCTCATTGCAGTTTCTGACGAAATTTGGAATCATCTCGAAGCCTCGGATTGGAACGAAGCATTTTCCAGGCATCCGCGCATCGGCGAGCGCAAAGCGCCGGCGGCAGCTCCGGCGCAATCCGCTGCATGGTCGAGCCAGGAGCAACAAGGTACTGTGGCCGCCGATGAGCAGACTCGTTTGCATCTCGCCGAAGCCAATCGTGAGTACGAAAGACGCTTCGGAAGAATCTTCATCGTCTGTGCAACCGGGAAGACGGCCGGCGAAATGCTCGAGATTCTTCGCCGACGCTTGCCCAACGACGAAACCGCGGAATTGCGGGAAGCGGCGGAAGAACAGCGAAAGATTACCAATATTCGCCTGAAAAAATGGCTGGCGATATGAAACGTATTTCGACCCACATTCTGGATTTGAATCGCGGCAAGCCGGCGAGCGAGGTGCCGATACGACTGGAACGCAGAGAGTCAGGCGGCCAGTGGCAAATATTGCAGTCAGCCCGAACGGATCACGACGGCCGTTGCGGACAGCTGCTGCCCAACGATGAACTCGTCCCGGGCGTGTATCGGCTGGTCTTCGATACGGAAGCATATTTCGAATCTCAGAAAATAGAGAGCCTGTATCCAGTGGTGGAAGTCACGTTTCGAGTGCGCAATAAGGATTCGCACTTTCACATTCCCCTGCTGTTGAGCGCAAACGGATATACCACGTACCGGGGGAGCTAACAGTGGATTTCTCGATTCGCGAATGGCTAAACCTCGGAGTGCGCTGGTTCCATGTGTTCGCCGGCATCATGTGGGTGGGCCAGACGTATTACTTCACCTGGCTCGATCGTCAATTTGCACGGCTCGAAAAACAATCCACTGCCGACGGGCCGGCTCCTGCGATTTGGATGGTTCACAGCGGTGGTTTCTACGCCGTAGAAAAACAGAAGTCGCTCGGCGTCAGCGAGAGCCAGGTGCGTTGGTTTCGCTGGGAAGCTTTAATGACGTGGCTGGGCGGGTTTGTTTTGTTGTTCCTCGTCTATTACATGGGCAGCGGCCTGATCGATCCCGACGTCGCGAATATTTCCCAGACTGCCGGGATCGCCATTGGATTAGGCGTTCTGGCCGGAGGTTGGCTCGTCTACGACGTCGCGGTTCGGTCAGCGTTGGGACGATCGCCGCTCGCGTTTTCTCTCTTTGCCTTGATCATGACCGCGGCGGTGGCGTGGGGTCTGCTTCACGTATTCAGCGGGAGGGCGGCATACATTCACCTGGGAGCGATCTTCGGAACCATCATGACCGCGAATGTCTGGTTCTGCATCCTTCCGGCGCAGCGCAAGATGATTGCGTCGGCTGCAGCCAGAGAAAAGCTTGATCTGTCGCTTGGAGAGCAGGCCAAGCTGCGTTCCAAACACAACACATTCATGGCTGTGCCCGTTGTCTTTCTTATGCTCAGCAATCATTACCCGGTGGCGACGTACGGAAATCGATATGCGTGGCCGGTTGTGATGTTCCTGGTTGTCGTTGGTTGGATCGCGGCCAAGATCATCCGCGAAGCGTAGGACGGAGGCATTGTCCTTATGTCTTAGCGGGGCTGTAGTTTACTTCGACGGCAGTTTTATATCAGGGCATACCTTCAGGCATGCCTCAAAAAAGGGGAAATAAACGCGCCTTTCGGCGCTGCGTGTGCTCAACGCTGGACAACTCGCAACCGAAGTCATGGCCCGCTGCCAGAAACTGGCCTCTTTCTCCGAAGATTCATGCCGCATTCGCCGCACGTTTTTGTCTCCACCGATGCACGACGTGCATCGCGAGATCGCTGCATGGCTCTCTCGCCTCAATGTCATCACGCATGTCGATGCTGCCGGTAATCTTCGCGCGCTCTATCCCGCTGAGCACACATCGCAGCCACGGCTAATGATCGGTTCGCATCTCGACACCGTTCCCAATGCCGGAGCATTCGATGGCATTCTCGGTTTTGTGATTGGGGTAGCGTTGCTGGAGGCCCTGGAAGGTAGAACGCTTCCCTTTGCGATCGAACTGATTGGCTTCTCCGATGAAGAGGGGACCCGGTTTGGAGTTCCCTTCATCGGCAGCCGGGCTCTCGTCGGCCGCCTCGACGACAATTTACTGAATGTGCAAAATGCGGATGGGGTCTCGGTTCGCAGTGCGATCGAGCAATTCGGGCTTAATCCCGAAGCCGTGTCGCAAGCATGCTTGCCAGATCAGACCCTCGCCTATCTCGAATTCCACATCGAGCAAGGGCCCGTGTTGGAGCGATCAGGACTGCCTCTCGCAGCGGTTGAAGCGATCGCCGGTCAAACCCGCATGGAATTCACATTTATAGGCCGCGCCAATCATGCCGGCACTACGCCCATGCATCTTCGCGCCGATGCGGTTGCGGCTGCTGCGGAATGGATTATGCTCGCCGAACGCGAAGCGAAAGCAGTTCCCGGCCTCGTAGCAACTGCTGGCTCAGTCGTGACTTCGCCCGGCGTGGCAAACGTTATCGCCGGAGAGGCGCGGCTCTCGCTCGATGTTCGTCATCGCGACGATAAGGTTCGCGGCGACGCGGTGACACTCCTGACGGACCGCGCTCAACAGATTGCTTCTTCTCGTGGCCTCTCGGTCCAGCACCGAACCTTGATGAATCAGCCGGCCGTTGCCATGGACCCTTTTCTTGGTAATCAGATCGAGATTGCCATCCAAAACGTCGGTTGCAAGCCGCACCGCATGACGAGCGGCGCAGGCCACGATGCCATGATTCTGGCCGAGAAGGTCCCCGCCGGTATGATCTTCCTGCGCACCCCCGGCGGCATCAGTCATGATCCCGCAGAATCGGTAGACGTCGAAGACGTCGAGAAAGCTATTCTCTGCGGTCGTCATTTGCTCGATCAGCTTGCGGACGAGAAAGAATTTCTCACGAGGAAGCGCCGTGCATAATCTCGGTCAAACCCGAAGTTCCCATCAGCGCAATCACCTGCTGCTCACGCCCGACACTTTCGTGCGCACAACTCTTCCCGGTATGACGAAATGTGCAGGGGTTGTACACGCCGGTCCAGCCATGGGCGCGGCTTTCACGCAATATACCGCCGAGTTCGAGACCGGCGGCGAATTAGGAAGCACCTCAGCGCAGCGCTTCCTCTACGTGCTCGAGGGCGCAATTTGCCTCGAGTTGCAGGCCGACAGAAACAATCTCGGTCGCGGGGGATACGCCTACATTCCCGAGTCCACGCCGCACCGAGTTTCGGCGAAGACGAGCAGCCGGATTACAGTCATTGAAAAGCCTTATCGCGCGCTGAGTTCGGTCCGTCCGCCTCAGCCAATCGTTTCCACAGAGGATTCGGTTGCGCCACACCCGTTGAACGACGATCCAGATTTGCAGGTGCGTTCGCTGCTGCCTGACGAGATGAGTTTTGATTTTGCCGTGAATACCATGGTGTATCAGCCCGGCGCCGCTCTCAGCCAGGTCGAAATGCACGTGATGGAGCACGGCTTGCTCATGCTCGAAGGTGGCGGAATTTATCGGCTTGGCGACTCGTGGTATCCGGTCAGCGCTGGCGATTTCATCTGGATGGCGCCGTGGTGTCCGCAATGGTTCGGCGCCATCGGCAAGGTGCCCGCAAAATATCTCATCTACAAAGATTGGAACCGGCATCCGCTGCGCTTCGCCCAATGAATCTCTATGAACCTGAAGATCGATCAAGAACGTTTGATTTCGGAAATCGAAGCGCTGTCGAAATTTTCTGACGCCGAGGCGCCCGCGGTAACCCGGATCGTTTTCACGCCTACGGATCTGAAAGCTCGCGACTGGATGAAATCATTGTGCCGCGATGCGGGGCTGGCGATTCGCAAGGACGCGATTGGCAATACTTTTGCCCGCTGGATTGGTTCGGATCCGCTGGCGCCCGCTGTGGGAACCGGCTCTCACATCGACGCCATCCCGAACGCCGGGAAATTTGACGGGGTCGTGGGTGTGCTCGGGGGGCTGGAAGCGATTCGAGCGCTGCAGCGCGCTGGCTTTCGTCCCAGGCACTCCATCGAGTTGCTGGTTTTCACCGCCGAAGAACCAACGCGTTTCGGCGTCGGATGCCTTGGCAGCCGCCTGTTATCGGGAACGCTCTCCGCCGATGCCGCCGCGAAGTTGATCGACAAAGATGGCCAACCTGTGGAAGAAGTCCGCAGAAAAGCCGGATTCTCCGGTGATCTGCGCGAAGTGAAATTGCCTGCCGGCTATTACAAAGCCTTCGTCGAGCTTCACATCGAGCAAGGACCCGTGCTGGAGCGCGAGCGCCAGCCATTGGGGATTGTCGAGCAAATTGCCGCTCCCGCAAGCTTGTACGTTACCGTGGAGGGTTCGGGAGGGCACGCCGGCGGCGTACTTATGCGGGATCGGCGGGATGCGCTGTGTGCGGCTGCGGAGCTGATCTTGGCGCTCGAACATGCGGCTCGTTCAACCGGAGCCATCGACACGGTTGCGACGGTCGGGATCTGTGACGTTTTCCCGGGGGCGATTAACAGCATTCCGGCGAGAGTCCGTTTAGGAATCGATGTGCGCGACACCAGCCTGGCGCGCCGCGATCGAGTGATCGCAGACCTGGAAGATGCTTGCCGCAAAACGACAGCACAGCGGCAAGTGTCGATCCGTTCTGAGTTGCTGAATGCCGATGCGCCTGCGGAATCGGGGCCGGAGATTGTCGCAACTCTGCGCCAAGCCTGCGAAAAACACGGCCTGCGTTTTCTTCCTATGACGAGCCGCGCCTATCACGACTCGCTGTTCATGTCGCGGATTGCCCCTATGGCAATGCTCTTCATCCCATGCCGGAACGGCTACAGCCATCGCCCGGACGAGTATGCTTCTCCTGAAGACATCGCCCGTGGCACGCTGGTGCTGGCGGAAACGCTGGCCATGTTGTCCGAATGAGCAGCAAAGATGCGTCGATTCAAGCCTCTTCATGCATCGACAGAATGAGCGCCGGCGGCGGGGATAACTCCGGCAGATACTTTGAGCAAGTCCAAACCATCGGTCCCGCGAGAAGGAAGATCCAGAACTAAGGATGTCAGGATTAACAGTTAGACCATCGCCAACCCCGGCCTTCCTGCCACAACGGGGGCGTATAAAATGGCACAGCCGATGGTAGCTTCCGAAATTGCGGATCATTTCGCACAAGTATTTGGAACGCGTCCGCAGATCTTTCGCGCTCCGGGACGCGTCAACCTGATCGGCGAACACACGGACTACAACGACGGCTTCGTCATGCCCGCTGCCATCGGCTTTTCCACCTATGTTGCCGTCGGCAGGCGTCCCGATCGGAAGCTGGTTACCCACTCCGAACAATTCGCCGACCATTTCGAATTCGATCTCGATGATCTTCCCCGGCAACGGATCGGTTCATGGTGTGATTACGTTCTCGGCGTGGCCCTGGCTCTGCAACAACGCGGGCTCAAGCTGGGCGGCGCGAATCTGCTGGTTCACGGGGAGGTTCCCATTGGGGCGGGACTGAGTTCGTCTGCCGCCATCGAAGTTGCATCGGCATTGGCCCTGATGAGCCGAAGCACAGTGCACCTCGCGTTGCCGGAGATCGCCAAACTTTGCCGCCAGGCGGAAAACAATTTCGTCGGCGCGCACGTTGGCATCATGGACCAATTCGTCTCCTGCATGGGCAAATCGGGGCAAGCCATTCTTCTCGATTGCCGCACGCTCGACTACCAGTTTGTAGCGATCCCCAGCGGAGTCGAGCTGGTTGTCGGCAATACGATGGTCAAACATGAAGTGGCCACCAGTGGCTACAATGCTCGCCGTGCCGAGAGCGAAGAGGCCGTGCGTTATTTCATGAAATGGGATCCCACCGTCCGTGCCCTGCGCGACGTTTCGCTCGATCTGCTGAATGAACACGCCCGCGATCTTCCTCCCATCATTCTGAAACGATGCACGCACGTGATCCACGAAAATGAGCGAACTCTGGCTGCTGCCCGCGCGCTCGCCGCCGGCGACTTCGCGGAAATCGGAGAACTCATGCGCGCATCGCATTGCAGCCTGCGGGACCAATACGAAGTAAGTTGCCGCGAACTCGATCTCATGGTCGAGTCCGCTGAGGGCTTGCCCGGGTTTATCGGCGGACGAATGACGGGCGGCGGCTTCGGAGGGTGCACCATCAATCTTGTGCATGAAGAACACGTGGCGGATTTTGCCGCGCAGATCGCAGACCGCTATCGCGCTGCAACCGGAATCAATCCGCAAGTTTACGTCTGTGTCGCCGGTGACGGGGCACAAGCCGTGACCGAGCCACCTGAGCCGGCGCCATAATTTGGCGTGAGTATCCTGCGTTCAGAAATTCACTGGCGCGATTGTCTTATAGGGCTCGTTTTCAAGCCAGGCGAGAAAAGCTGCGGCTTCACTCGATCGGATCGACTACGACAGCTTTAGAAACCACGCCGCGTCCGGGCAGTTGCACGATCACGATCGCCGAGAGCACGAAGACGATGCCCACGACTTGGATGGAACGGAGTCCTTCTCCTAGCGCGGCGGCAGCCAGCACAATAGAAAACACGGGCTCCAGACAACTTGCGATGATGGCGCGGGAGGGCTCGAGATATTGGAGCCCAAGAAAGTAAAGCGAAAATGATCCCATGACCGAAATCATGGAAAACACGAACAGGAAAACCCACTGCGCCAGGGTGTAGTGTGCAGCGGTAATTTTCCACGGAGGATTGACGAACAACCAGAAAACGGAGGCGGAAACGAGGGTCCACACCAGCACGCGCCAGCGATCGTGATGAAGCAGGATGCGATGGCCCCCGACGTTGTAGAAAGCGAACGAAAACGACGCGAGCAGGGCGGCGAAGAAGCCATAGGCGTCAAGATGCAGCCCTGATCCGGCGCCGACGATGCCAATGGTGAGGGCAATTCCGGTGATGGCGATGGCCACGGCGGCGACTCTCTGCACTGTGAGCTTCTGCTGTCCGCGAGCTACTACATAAAACAAAACCCAAACCGGAGCCGTATATTGCACGATGATCGCGATGGCGACGCTCGTTCTCTGAATGGCGACATAGTAGAAATAGTTCGAAACCGCAACCCCCAAAATACCCAGGACGAGACACTGGAACAGATCGGCGGAGGGAAGTTTGAGGCGCTGCCATCCGCGCCGAGCGACAAGGAGCGGGATCAAGACCAAAAGCGAAAATGATGTGCGCGTCTGGGAGAGAATGAGTGGATCGATGGGATGCGCGAGTTCGCCTGTCAGCCGTAGCTTGCCGGTGAAGACGGCCCGGCCGAGAGCGGCGGAAACTCCCCAGAGAAATGCGGCAGAAGCGATGAAGAAGATTCCGCGGAGCGGATGAGATGGGCTGCGATTGGACGGGGAAGAGTTCAGGATTCGTTCACCGCATCCGATGATGGCGCGCCTCGGAGCAGGTGGTCAAGACGGTCCGGATCAAAGCCGACGATGACTTCCTCAGATGCCCCGAGAAAGAGGACCAGCGTTGGAGTTTCACAGCTGTCGTATTGTTCGGTCATGGCGCGGCGCGCCTCGAGATCGACGGTGATGTTGCGCTCTTCAAAAGGAATCTGCCGGGCCTCAAGAAAAACCCTCATCATCTCGCAGGAGAGACAGCCGGATTGCGTGAACATCACGATGCGGGCGGCCATTGGCTTGTTCGCCGGGATCTGACCTGCCAGAAACTTTATCACTAACAATGGCTTCAAGTGTCAGAAGCGGCGGGCACACGCGTTGGATGTGAATTCCTATCTTTAGATAATCGGGATCGATCGATGCCTCACTTTGTCTCGGAGGTTGAGTTCGGCCGCGGCGGCGTACCCGTTGCGGCTTGAGCTCCGGTTGTGGCCGCGGCTGCGGCCATAGCATCCTGTTTACCGCAGAGCTCGATGACTTCGCTGATGCGCTGGATCTCGTGCTGCTTCGCCATCTGCCAGTTGTGCAAGGCTTCTTTTTCCTTGGCCACCAGATCTTTGTTTTGCTGGACACGCTCGGCGTAATGGGCTGTGATGCGCTCGATTTCCGCCTGAATCTGGGCGTTTTCTTGCGCTTTGCGGGTCTCGAAATCGTCGAACTGCTTGCGCTGCGCGTCTTCGTACGTGTTCAAGGCGTGCTGGCGCCGGTTCGCGTCCTGCAGCAACTCGTCGACGGAGGCTCCGGCGGCGTCGAGTGCCATCAGCACTGAGGCGCGCTTGATCTCTTTGGACAGGTCGCGAATGCGTTCGCTGTTGAGCATGTCGACCACTTTGTGAATGCCGTATCCGGAGCGCGGGCTCATGAGGCCGGCGGCGTGGTAGATGTCTTCGTAGGAGAGCAGGGTGCTTCGCACCGCGAGCTCGGATTCGGCGGCATGAATACTGGTTTTGTTCACGGGAGTCTCCTTAGAGTCGACTGGTTTAGGCGCGTCGGGATTCGGCTGGCGGCGCCAGAAATTGGGAAAGAGCCGTTTGGGTTGCATAACTTTCCTTTCGCGACGAGCAGCGGGTGTATCAACCAACGAGCCTTGGGCGGGAGGATCGCGCATCGAATCGGGTACCTGGCGCCTTCGCGCGTCAGCTTCCAGAGTTCGGCTTGGGGTCGCAATGCGCGCCGCGCCGGTGCGGACCGGCGGTGAATTTCGGGCGACGAGCGTTTCTACGGGTAGCGGTAACGATCCTGATTGGTGGACCGAGCTGCGATCTTTTTTGTCAGGCGCTGCGTCGGATTCGCTCGGACCAACGTTTGGCTGGGATGTCACCGCTGGATTCGACAGTCCCGCAGCTGGGGCGGCCGGAAGAGCATTTGCGGATGGATCGCGGCGAACACCCAGCAGAAAATCCATTCCGTCGCTGCGGCAATTACGCGCGATCGCGGAAAACTGCTCACGATGCCATCGGATCGTGAGGCGACAACCGATGCGGATGGGGTCTTTCAAACGAATGCAGGCGCCGGAAGTCGAGAGGTCGACAATGGTGGCGCGGCTGCGGAGCGGGTGTCCGCTCGGGTCGTTCCAGGAAACTTCGGCGACTGCCCACATCACCCGTCGCGGCTCGATCGTGCGCCGATCGACGGCAGAGGCTCTCGCGCCAGCTTCGGCGCGCGCGCGAAGATCGGTGGAGTGCGATTCCAAGCCAGGGCCGTCCATGCCATTGCTATCGGCAAAGCCCCGACGGAATTAAGTTACCGGAGGGTGTAGGGCGGGGTAGCGCCCCGCCTTGTTTTAACAATCGACCGCATCGTGAGGAAGAGGTAGATTGGAGCGGTCTTAATTCTTGCTGGTTGGAAATTCTGCTCCGACGGATGCATCCGAGAATTCCCGTAATAGGCTCAGTAATTTAGGCTTTCCACGGTGCTCCTGAACCCCGGGGCGGGCAGACACAGCGGAATCCGGTAAAATGGAGCGTTTTTGACAGGCAGCGCTTTGGGTTTCGATCTCTTGTCTTCGATAAACGGGTCTGCGACGTTGGCCGCGTGGGCGGGGCCGAGGGGGATTGGTCCGTATATTCGGCAGCATTTTCTGGATACGACCTTTCGCGGGCTGTATCACGCGAATGCGTTCGATCTGATGCTGTTAATTCCGTACTTCATCGTGCTGATCCTGCTGGCGGGATACGGCGTACACCGCTACATCCTGGTTTATCTCTACTACAAGCATCGCAGGAACCGGACAACCGACCCGGCGGCACATTTTGACGAACTGCCTCGGCTGACGGTGCAGCTGCCGATCTTCAACGAGCAGTACGTCGTGGAGCGTCTGCTGGACGCGGCCTGCAAGCTGAAATATCCGCAGGATAAGCTTGACATCCAGGTGCTCGATGATTCCACTGATGAGACTGTGGAGGTGGCACGGTCGTTGGTGGAACGCTATGTGGCGCTGGGTCATCCGGTAACCTATCACCATCGCAGCAACCGGGTGGGATTCAAGGCGGGTGCGCTCGCCGAGGGATTGAAGACGGCCAAGGGAGAATTTGTCGCCATTTTCGACGCGGACTTCACACCGCCCGAGGATTTTCTGCTGCGCACGATTCATCACTTCACCGATCCGAAGATCGGCATGGTGCAGACACGCTGGACGCACATCAACCGCAATTATTCATTCCTGACCGAGGTCGAGGCGATCCTGCTCGATGGGCACTTCGTGCTGGAGCATTCCGGCCGGGCGCGCACCGGATTGTTTTTCAACTTCAACGGCACAGCAGGAATGTGGCGCCGAAAAGCCATCGACGAAGCCGGAGGCTGGCAGCACGATACGTTAACCGAAGATACCGACCTCTCCTATCGCGCGCAATTGAAGGGATGGAAGTTTATTTATCTGCAGGACGTGGAGTGTCCGGCGGAGTTGCCGGTGGAAATGACCGCTTTCAAAACCCAGCAAGCGCGTTGGGCCAAGGGGCTGATTCAGACGGGAAAAAAGATTTTGCCGCGCGTGCTGCGCAGCGATGCGTCGCTGCATACCAAGATCGAGGCCTGGTATCACCTGACGGCGAACATCAGCTATCCCCTGATGATTATGCTTTCGGTGCTGCTGCTGCCGGCGATGATCATCCGCTTTTATCAGGGATGGTTCCAGATGCTGTACATCGATTTGCCGTTGTTTATGGCATCGACATTTTCGATTTCCAGTTTCTACCTGGTATCGCAGCGGGAATTGTTTCCGCGAAGCTGGCCCCGGTCGCTGGTGTATCTGCCAGTCCTGATGGCGCTCGGGATCGGGCTGACGATTACCAACACCAAGGCGGTCGTCGAGGCGCTGATCGGCAAGCAGAGCGCGTTTGCGCGGACGCCGAAATACCGCGTGGAATCGAAGCAAGATAAAGTAGGCAAAACGAAGTATCGCAAGCGGCTGGGATGGGTTCCCTGGCTGGAAATGCTGATCGGGGCTTACTTCGCCATGACCGTGTATTACGCGCTGGAGAATGAGAATTACATCACGGTGCCGTTCCTGATGCTATTTGTGGTTGGCTATTGGTACACCGGGCTCATGTCGCTGCTGCAGGGGCGTTTCGCGAGAGCTTCGCTGCGCACTACCAATCACACCAAGCCCTTTCCCGTGGGAGTGTAACGGCTGGCCGAGGCGATCAGCTTCGGAATCTACTTTCCGTAAGAAATTTTAGTGTTACGGAAACAGGTTGAGGAACCCATATCGTTCAACTTCCCACAAATCGCGCATAGAGGCTGCGTGCAACGGCAGTATCCGTCGTTCCTTTAATGATGGCGCGGCCATCGGGAAACAGGGTCATCTCGTAGGGATCGCGCCAGAATTTCAAAACGAAATCATTGTGGCGTACGAGGCCATGCGGTTGCAGGCGGCGATCCATCTCGGTGAAGTCTATAGGGCGCTGCCGCTCATGGATTTGCACCGAATTCCTGCCGCATAACGTGATGTGCGGACGCCCCTCTCCGGCCAGATGAATGAAATCGTGCTGTCCGCAAGCGCGACAATCGACCCGCCGCTTAGCAGCAGAGATCTCGGCGTGCTCATTCGTCCACACATCGAAGGAAAGCAGGGTGTGGCGGAGGGTTGGCGCGTCGATACCGCCGACCAGCAGCTTTAATGCCTCGGTCGCCGCGATTGACGCCACCAGATTCACGGCGGAATTCAGAATGCCGGAGGTCTCGCAGGTTTCCACGATACCGCGCGGCGAGTCGGGGAAGATGCAAGCCAGACAAGCAGTACGAGCCGGGAGGATGTTTAGCGTTACGCCGTAGCTTCCCACCGCGGCCGAATAAATCCATGGAAGGGAACGAGCGACGGCATAGTCATTGATCAGATAGCGAGTTTCGAAGTTGTCAGTGCCATCGAGGATAAGCGAGCATTCCTCAAGCAAAACTTCAATGTTGCCGGGAACCAGATCTTCAACTTTTGGTTCAACGACAATCTGGGAATTCAACGCGGCGATCTTACGCGCTGCGGCAATCGCCTTGGGCAGGGATTCGGCGGCATCGCTTTCATCAAAAAGAGATTGCCGCTGCAGATTGCTGGGCTCGACGTAATCGCGATCGATAATGCGCAGCGTGCCCACGCCGGCTCGGCCCAGCAGTCCGGCTAGAGCAGACCCGGTCGCACCGCAGCCGACAATCGCCACGCTCGCAACTTGGAGCTTGCTCTGGCCGTCCCGGCCAATACCGCGAAACAAAATCTGCCGCGAGTAACGGTCGTCATTGGAGGCACGAATCTCGGGCGCGGCGTGTTGGGTAGGATCGCTCATAACCTTAACGTGCCAAACAGATCACGGGTACCGTGCTCAGAAACCTTTATTATAAGGCTGGGTTTTACGGGAAGGCGCGAGGATCGAAGATAGGTTGGGGCGTGTTTGCCGCGCAAAGAAGGCGTGGACCGTCGTTAACGACTAGGGGAGATCAAGGCGGCGAATGAGCCGCGATCCGGTTGCCCCAGGCTCTAAGTGTCGTGCAACGACGAGCGCCTTGCGCTCCATCGAAATCATAGAGTAGGAAATCCAGGGACAACGTTGCTGAAACGGTACACGACATTATTGGCTGCGACGATCCTGCTCTGCCTGGGATCATTGCCGCAAGGGGTTGCTGCGCTGCCCCGGTCGTCGCCGCAGACTTCGGAAAGCGCCGATTACGAAGGAAAAATTGTTAAATCGATCAGGTTGCCGGGCGTGCCCGGCTCAGACGGTGTCCACCTGCTGCGGATGCTACCACAGAAAGAGGGAGAACCACTCAGCCGCGATTTAGTGCGGGAAAGCATGCACACACTATTCAGCACGGGACGGTTTTCCGATATTCAGGCGGAAGTAGTGCCTTCGGGGAATGGGGTGATATTGAGTTTTACGACCGCCCCGAATTTCTTCGTCGGTGCCGTGCAAGTACAGGGGGCTCCGAACCAGCCTACACACAACCAGACCGTCAATTTGATTCGACACCTGGAAAGGCTGATCCTTCAAAAGGCGCCAAGCCGCCCTACGCCGAACCAGATCGTCAATGCGTCGAAATTTCAGCTGGGCGAACTCTATACCCCGGAAAAGCTGGATCGAGCGCTGGAGAATGTCCGCCGGCTTATGCAGGAGGACGGTTACTACCAGGCGCACGTCACCGCGGAAAGCACATCGAATCTGGCCACGCAGCAGGTCAACGTTTTGCTGCATATCACGCCATACGCTCAGGCGCATGTAGGGGAAGTAAAAGTCACCGGTAGTTCCGCTTTGTCGGTTGAAGAAACTGAGGATATCGCGCACTTGCACCGCGGAGATCGAGTAACTTCAGATCGTGTCACCGGGGCATTGCAACGTCTGCGCAAGCGGTTTCAGAAGCAAAGCCGGGCATTGGCGCAGGTTTCGATCGCCGAACAGTTCTATCGGGAGGAGACCAATACCGTTGATTTCACATTTCAGATTGATCCCGGTCCGAGTGTAGTGATCTATGCGCTCGGATACCACATCGGCCGAAGAGCGATGCGGCGGGAGATTCCGGTGTACGAAGAGAATGCGGTCGACGACGATCTGCTGAATGAAGGCAAACGCAATCTTCTCGACTACATGCAAAACCACGGCCACTTCGATGCCCAGGTCAGCTTTGAAAAGGATTCGCAGCCGCAGGTATTCCGCGTGATCTACCGAATCGATCCCGGACCGATGCACAAGCTGGTGAAGGTGGAGATTACAGGCAATAAGGAATTCCTGGACACAGCGCAGCTGCGCTCCTACCTGCAGATTCAGCCGGCCAGCCGTTTTCTGAGCCATGGACGCTATAGTGGCACGCTACTCAAAGCCGACGTGGCCACGCTGGAAGCG
Organism: Candidatus Sulfotelmatobacter sp.; assembly: GCA_030038125.1. Classification (GTDB taxonomy): domain Bacteria; phylum Acidobacteriota; class Terriglobia; order Terriglobales; family Acidobacteriaceae; genus Sulfotelmatobacter. The sequence goes on along the minus strand of JASHPL010000454.1, from coordinate 27,292 downwards.
CTCTATCGATCGAATGGGTTTCGTCAGGTGAAAATCGAAACCAATGTTAAGGACGATTATCAAGGACCCAATCGGCTGGCGGTGCAAATCCACATTGACGAAGGTCCGCGCACGCGAGTGGGCGAGATGCATCTGACCGGCAATGAAAAAATCCCGAGCACCGACCTTCCCGAGCTGAGCACGCAACCCGGGCAGCCCTATTCGGAAGAGAATTTGGCCAATGATCGTGAACGCATCCTCACCTATTACTTCAACCATGGATTTCCCAATGCCAGTTTGGACATTACCACCAAGGCTTCTGCCAGCGAACCGAATCGCGAGGATGTAACCTTCGACATTCAGGAGGGGGAGCGCTTTCGAGTGAATCGAGTGATGGTCGCTGGCACCGAAAATACACGAGCGTACATTGTGGATCGCCAGCTGCAAGTCCGGCCAGAGGAGCCGCTCAGCCAGCAGGAACTCCTTGACACGCAAACCCGGCTGTACAACTTGGGAATTTTCAGTCAGGTGGACACGGCAGTGCAGAACCCCGAGGGTACGGATCCACTCAAGAATGTTCTCGTGCAACTCCAGGAGGCGCAGCGCTACACGTTCACCTATGGGGTTGGGTTGGAATTCGAAACCGGCCTCCCGGCGGGCGCGCAGTCGCCGGAAGGAGCAACAGGAGTGAGCCCGCGAGTGGGTTTTAATGTGACTCGGCTGAACATCTTTGGCCGGGATCAGACGCTTTCGTTTCAGTCCCATGTCGGCCGTTTGGAGCAACGCGGCCTGGTCAGCTATACGTTTCCGGAGCTGTTTAACAACGAAAAGTTCAAGCTTATCAACACGGTTTTTTACGATAACAGCTTGGATGTGGCGACGTTCACCTCGCAGCGTCTGGAAGGAAAAATCGATGTGCGGCAGCAGATCGGGAGCCTGGGGAATGAAGGAACGCGTCCCGGACCGAGCACACTGAGCTACCGCTTCGATTTCCGGACGGTGAAGGCCAGCCACTTTGCCCCGGATTTTTCTCAAGGCGAAATCCAGATCTTTTCGTTGCCCGCCAGAGTCGGGGGGCCCGGCTTTACCTACATTTTCGATAAACGAGACAATCCGTTGGAAAGCACACAAGGAACCTATTTCACGCTGGATGCCTTTGCCGCTACCGGCTTTTTCGGCTCGCGATCGGACACTCAGAAGGGAAGTCTGGCCACAAATTTCAGCCGAGCGCTGGAACAGTATTCCACATACTATGCCTTCGGGCGGGGCACCGCGGAACACAAGTATGTCTTTGCCCGTTCGACCTCAATCGGCATAGTGCAACCGTTCAATGGAACGCACGTTCTGCCCCCAGGGGAATGCTCGCTCAACTCTGCGCAACTCCTTTGCTCGAATAAAGCAACCATTCCACTGCCCGAACAATTTTTTGCCGGCGGCGGCAACTCGCACCGCGGCTTCGGGTTAAATCAGGCAGGCCCTCGCGATCCATCTTCTGGGTTTCCCATTGGAGGTACGGCGCTGTTCGTCAACAACCTCGAGCTGCGCTTTCCGCAGACCTCGCTGCCGTATCTAGGGGAAGGGTTCGGGTTTGCCGTTTTCCACGATATGGGCAACGTTTACACCGCGCCGCACGACATGCTGAAGGGGTTTCTGCGCTGGCATCAGGCCGACCCTGGCCTATGCCTGGCCGATGGTACAACGAACTCCCAGTGCGTGACGCAATTCAACAACTCAGGGTATGATTACACTTCTCATGCAGTGGGACTTGGAGTACTCTATAGGACTCCGCTTGGGCCCTTGCGTTTTGATTTTGCATACAACCTGAACCCAACCCAGTATTTTCAGAATAGACCCGGGGCTCGCGAATTCACGCTTGGGACTCCGTCGGCCGTGACGGTGCCAGAAACGCAGCGGCTGCCGCATTTCAACGTATTTTTCAGTATAGGTCAGCCATTTTAATGACGAAGATTGGCAGAAAACTGATCAAAGCCGCGTTACTGGCTGTGCTGGCAGGCATGTGCGTGCTGTCATCGGCGAGGGCCGAAGTCATCGACCGTATTGTCGCCAAAGTTAACGGGCACATCATTCTGCAGAGCGATTTGGATGATGCGTTGCGCTATGAAGCGCTGCTTAGCGGCAAGCCCCTCGAGCAATTTACGGATGACGACCGACGGGCGGTGCTCGACCAGTTGATTGATCAGGAATTGCTCGATGAGCAGATGAAGTCTGCGTCGTTTCCGCATGCATCCGAAAAGGATGCGGCGGCGCGGGTTGCCGAAGCGCGAAAGCTGTATGCAGAAGCTGCCACCGACGCGGGTTGGCAAGCGGTGCTGGCCAGGTTTCAGCTTACTCACAATGAGCTGCTTGCGCATGTCGAGCAACAGATCGACCTGATGCGCTTGGTGGACGCGCGACTGAGACCACAAGTGCAGATCGATTCCAAGAGCATTGAAGCTTACTACCGCGACAAGTTCGTTCCACAGCTGAAACAGTCTGGCGCAACCGCTGAGGTTCCGTTGGCGGATGTTTCCAGCAAAATTCGAGAACTGCTGACGCAGCAGAAGATGAACGAATTGCTCGTCTCCTGGCTGCAGAATCTGCGCTCCGAGAGCAAGGTGACGATTGCCCAGGTCGCTCGACCTGCAATCCAGGGAGTGCAGTCGCAGTGACCGGCCCCGGGGCCAGCTCGCGAGGCTGGTGGAAATATTTGCTGATTCTCACCGGCGTGGGCCTGCTCGTCCTGCTCGCGGCATTCTGGTACATCAATACGGATTCCTTTCAGGCCTATGTGCGGCGGCGGCTGGTGGCGGAACTGGAGCGAATCACCGGCGGGCGGGCGCAGATCGGCAGCTTCCACGTTGTTCCTTTTCACATGCAGGTCGAAGTGCGTGACATCACTGTGCATGGGAGTGAGGGGGCTGACGAGATTCCCCTGGCCCATGCCGACCATCTGCTTGCCCAGGTCAAAGTCATCTCGCTGTTGCGAACCCAATTTGGCTTCCATTTCGTGAGCCTGGAACATCCTGTCATTCACATCGTGGTGGCGCCGGACGGGACCACCAACATTCCGCTGATCAAGGCCCTGCATGACGTTTCAGAGAAGAAAACTCTGGACCAATTGTTCGCCTTATCTATCGACCATCTGTCGGTCCGAAACGGGGAACTGCTGTGGGCGGACCGGAAACTTCCACTGGACTTTGCCGCGGATGACACTGACCTGCAGATGGATTATTCGCATCTGCATCGCCAGTATGAGAGCCGATTCTCCGTGGGCAAAGTCGATACTGCCTTTGACGATTTGCGTCCCTTTGCGTGGATGGCGTCGATTGAGTTCAACCTGGGGCCGACATTCGCGGAAATCCGATCGTTCGAATGGGGTTCGGGGAACTCGAATCTCAAAGCCAGCGGCCGGATCAGCGATTTCCAGAATCCGCATTTTGCAGGGGACTATCAGGCTCACCTCGATCTGCGGGAAGTCGCAGAGATTGCCCGACGGAAGGACCTTCAGGCCGGGGTTGCGGAGTTGAAAGGGACCGGCCAGTGGTCGGCGGACGAATTTACAGGTTCGGGGGCGCTTGCATTACGCGATCTGGATTGGCGGAGCAGTCAGCTCGTGCTGAAAAAAGCCAGCACCACGGCAGATTACTCAGTGAGCGACCAGCAGATAAGCCTTTCGAAAATCCAGGGCAGAGTATTCGGAGGAACTTTTACGGGCGATGGCCAGGTCACGAACTGGCTGCACAGCATCCCGTTGAAGCAGCCGAGCGGTGGGACCGGTTTCCGCGAGAACCGAAGAGAAATTCCGCAAGGAGCGCCAGGGCTTCCCATCATTACAGCGGAACGGCCTTCGGTGAGCAATGCCGGAAAAGAAAAACTGCCCGGAGTGCAAAGCGGAACTGTGAGTCTGCGACTGCGCGACCTTTCCGCGGCTGAGCTGGAGGCTGCGCTGGACACGCGGGCCCATCCTCTCGGCCATTTTCGTCCGGTAGGAACCGCAACAGGAAGCCTGGATGCGGCGTGGAAAGGCTCACCGAAAAATGCGGAGATTGCCTTTACCTTCGATGTAAAGCCGCAGGTGGCTTCTACCTCGGATCAACTGCCCATCACGGCTCAGGCGCGGGGCAGGTACGCCATCTCGGGGGATGCATTGGAATTATCCGACTTCAACTTGTCGACACCAGCCTCGCGTATACAAGCGGCGGGCGTGCTTGCCTCGCGGTCCGCACTGCGTTTGTCAGTCTCAACCTCCAATCTTGAGGAATGGCGGCCATTGGTGACGGTGTTAGGCGGGCCCAGTAATTTACCATTCCGCGTGGATGGAAACGCAACCTTCAATGGAGTGGTGCGGGGATCATTTTTCTCTCCCGTACTTTCGGGAACACTGGTCGCACAGAATTTCGAGTTCACGGTTCCCCCTACTTCCTACACACCGCGGCAAGAGGTGCGATGGGACTCACTGGCGGCGAATATTCACTTCTCGGCCGACGAGTTGGTGATGCATGGCGGCAGCTTGCGGCGGGGCGAAACGAGCGCTGACTTTGATGCCAGCGCCAGTTTGCAGGCGGGTCAGTTGCTGGAAAACAGCCCCTACACGGTACGGGTGAATCTACATAATGTCGACGTGGCTTCGACCGCGGCCCTCGCAGGTTTCGACTATCCGGTCTCAGGCACAGCCGATCTCAGGCTGCAGATTGCGGGAACACGAGCCAGTCCGCAGGTCCAGGGGCATATTCGGGCGGCGAGGGCTTCGGCGTATGGAGAGCCGATTGAGGCTTTCGATGCGGACCTTCACATCGCGCAGGGCGAAACCGCTCTCAACAACATTCATCTGAAACACCTGGATTCCACCGTGAGCGGGAACGCGGCGTACACTCCGGCATCGCGTGCATTTCGGCTCGATCTGAGTGGCAAGAACTTCGATCTGGCGCGAGTTCGCCAGATTCATGTGGACCGGCTCCCGGTCGAGGGCAACGCCGATTTCACGTTGCAAGGTACGGGAACTTTATCGGCGCCCGCCATCAATGCTGCAATTCACATTCGCGATCTCACCGTAGCTCACGAGCTTGCCGGTGGCCTCGATCTGGAAGGCGTGACTGATAACGGCGAGATGCGAATTCATGGGCACTCGAATTTCACCGAGGGTACGCTTTCCGTCGAGGGAGCAGTGCGAATGCGCGGCGATTACCCTGCCGATATCACGGCGCAGCTCGATCATGCCGAACTTGATGCCTTATGGCATGCATATCTTGGTCAGGAGTTGACTGGGCACTCGGTCGTAGGCGGTACAGTGAGGCTGCAGGGGCCGTTGCGATATCCCCGCCAATGGACGCTACGAGGCGACCTGTCGGATGTCGCTCTGGAAGTCGAACACGTGAAGCTGCATAACCAGGGCCCGCTGGGTTTCTCCTATTCGAATCAGATCGTGCATCTCGATCCACTGCACCTGGTAGGGGAGGGAACGGACGTCACGGGCCATGGCTCAATCAATTTCGCAGAGCAGCAGGAACTGGATTTGTCGGCACAAGGTCAAGTCGATTTAAAGTTGCTCGCCAGTCTGAATCCCGACTTCGCTGCATCCGGTCAAATGATCATGCAGATGAATGTGGGTGGCAGTCTACATGACCCGCAACCGCAGGGAACGATTCAGGTCAAGAATGCGACGGTCAATTACGACGGTCTGCCCAGCGGATTGAGCGAGATGAATGGATCACTGGCCTTCACGCTCGATCGAATGGACATCCAGCAACTCACCGCTCATACCGGGGGCGGCATTCTCGATCTGCAGGGCGAAGCCACGAACTACAACAAGCAGTTCAACTTCAATCTGACCGCAATTGCAAAAGACGTGCGGCTGAGATACCCGCCGGGGGTGAGCTCAACCGCGAATGCGGAACTACACTGGTCTGGAACTCCCTCGAGTTCGACCGTTTCGGGTAATGTATTCGTCACGAAATTGGCGGTGACGCCGGGCTTTGATTTCGGATCCTACCTGCAGAGCAACCGGCAATCCGTAGTGCTCACTCCCGCGAATTCGCCGCTTTATAACATCAAGCTCGATGTCGCGGTGCGCACTGCGCCAGAGCTGCAGATGAAGACGGCCTCGACGCGGCTCTCGGGCGACGCCGACTTGCGCCTGCGCGGTTCCGTGGCACGGCCCAGTGTGCTTGGCCGGGCCGACATTCTGGAAGGCGATGCGACCTTTAACGGAATCAAGTTTCGATTGGAGCGCGGCGATATCACGTTCACCAATCCTGTGGCTATCGAGCCGGTACTCAACATGGAGGCGACAAGCCACGTTCGCAATTACGATCTCGACGTCACTGTGACCGGCACGCCCGACCGGCTCAACGTGAATTATCGCTCTGAGCCGCCGCTGCCGAAGTCGGACATTATCGCGCTGCTCGCTCTGGGCCGGACCAGCGCGGAATCAGAGGTGTTACAGCAGCAATCCGGCCAGGTTGCGTATACGGAACAAGCCAGCGCATTGATCATCAACCAGGCGATCAATGAGACCGTGACCAGCCGGTTGCAGAAGCTGTTCGGAGCCAGCCGGATCAGGATCGATCCGCAAGGCTTGGTGACGGAGACGAATCCCACCGCCCGCGGGCCGCAGGTGACCATCGAACAGCAGTTTGCCAACAACATTTCGCTGACCTATAGTACGAACGTCTCCCAAAGCTCGCAGCAGATCATCGAGGGCGAGTACTATTTCACCCGTAATATTTCGGTGCTGGGCACGCGCGACCAGAACGGTGTGGTCAGCTTTGACGTGCAAGTCCGGCGCAGCAAGAAATAGCGCCGGCACCGCCTTCCCATCACCGCTTACGATGATGTCTTCCGAAGATGAAGCTATCCTTGCGGCTTTGCGTATGCGAATGGTTGAGGTTCAACTCCGCGCGCGAGGCATTGAGGATGAGCGCGTGCTTGCGGCGATGGCGCGAGTTCCCCGCCACAAATTCACCGATCAGCGTTTTCGCGATCAGGCGTATGAGGACTATCCACTTCCGATCGGGGAAGAGCAGACGATTTCTCAGCCATTCATTGTGGCTCTCATGCTGGAGTTGCTGGCGCCGGAACCTGACGATCAAGTTCTTGAAGTTGGCACTGGATCGGGATACGTGACGGCCTTGTTAGCCGAACTGGCGGCGCAGGTCGTCTCGCTCGAGCGCCATGCCGCGCTTGCCGCTCGATCCCGAGAATTATTGGCGGGCATGGGTTATCGAAATGTGAACGTAATTACGGGCGATGGCAGCCAGGGATTTCCACCGTCTGCCCCTTATGAGGGGATTCTGGTTTCGGCCGCCAGTCCCGGAGTGCCTCCCGCATTACTCGAGCAACTCGCTGAAGGCGGACGCATGGTGATTCCCATCGGACCGGCGGAGTCGCAGCAATTGCAGGTGATCCAAATGCAAGACGGTCAGCCGAAGATCACCCTGCGCGAGCTTTGCCGATTTGTTCCGCTGGTTCCCGGGAGCACGACGTAGGGCCGAATCCGGCCTTCTCTCGGAAATCGGTGCCCCGCCTTCCGTTACAATCTTCTCAATGGCGGTCATGCACAATTTGCGGGTTACGCTGGAGATGATCAAATGGGAGCACTCGATTTTTGCGCTCCCGTTTGCATTGTGCGGAGCCATGCTTGCAGCTGGAGGATCCCCGACCGAGCATCAACTGGTGTGGATCGTTGTTGCTATGATTGCGGCGCGTTCGGCTGCCATGGCCTTCAACCGTCTGGCTGACGCGTCGATTGATGCTGCAAATCCCCGCACGCGCACACGCGCTTTGCCTGCCGGGCATCTCTCGCCCGCATTCGTGGCAACGTTTGTTGTGGTTTCAAGCGCGATTTTTATTCTTGCGGCGAGCCAACTGAATCGACTCACGCTCTGGCTGTCTCCGGTCGCATTGGCGGTGTTGTTGCTCTATTCCTATACCAAGCGGTTTACACGCTGGTCGCATCTGGTACTCGGCTTTGCTCTGGGAATTGCGCCAGCCGCAGCCTGGATTGCGGTGCGCGGATCACTCGATCCGCGCATTTTGCTGCTCACTGCGGCAGTAATGTTTTGGGTAGGAGGATTCGACGTTTTATACGCTTGCCAGGATTTCGATTTTGACCGGCGGGCGGGCTTGCATTCGATCCCGCGCTTTCTCGGAATCGGACGCGCTTTGTGGATCGCTCGGGTTTTTCATCTCGCCATGCTGGCGCTGTTGATCGCGCTGCTGTGGTTTTTTGCGCTCGGCAAACTCGCAATCGCAGGCGTAGTGGTGGTTGCGGTTCTGCTCGCCTATGAGCACTCCCTCGTCTCCGCCGACGATCTGAGCAAACTGAACGCCGCATTCTTCACCATGAACGGCGTAATTTCGGTGTTGTTTTTCGTTTTTATCGCCGGAGACTTGCTGCTCCGCAAAGTCAGGTGAACTCACACATTTCTGGAATGGTTCTATATGGCCCATCTATGAAGTGGGCGTAGAGTGGTCTGTCCTCGTGGTACGGGCGATTCCCGATCCTTCCTTCAGCGTGTGAATCTGATCGACCGCCAAATTTGGAAATTGTTCGACTACCCCGCTGGGCCAGCGGATTTCGACCCACTCGATTTTCGAAGCCGAACCCAATCCGAAGTGCACCCGCATGTCGCTGTTGGAATCGTAGCTGGAGCCGCTGCCGACTTCATCGACGAGCGTGCGCGTCGGCGTCTTGACCAGAACTCTTGCGCCAATCCCATCGCGATTCGATTTGGTCCCAACGGTATGAATCGCGATCCAATGATTCTTGCTGCGAATCTGGTTGACCAGCAGACTTGGTGCGTCGTTTATATTGCTGATCACGGCGGAGAGCTTGCCGTCATTCCACAAGTCGCCAATCGCAAGACCGCGTGAGGAAGCGGGGGTGGTGATCCCGGCGCCGGCCGATGCTGAGATGTCGCTAAACGTGCCATCCCCGTTGTTGTGGTAGAGAATGCGCGGTTCTTTGAAACTGCTGCCGAGATGCTGGCTGTCAACTTCAGGATAGACGTGTCCATTGACGAGCAGCAGATCGGGCCAGCCATCGTTATCGAAATCGAAAAACATGGTTCCCCACCCCAGGTATTGGGTGTGCAGGCCAAGCCCGGCGGCGGTAGTCGCGTCGGTGAAGGTGCCGTCGCCGTTGTTGCGGTAGAGCGTGGAAGTATCGTCAGAAAAATTGGTTTTAAAGATGTCGAGATGGCCGTCGCCATTGTAGTCGCCGATGGTCGAACCCATGCCGGCTTGCTCGCGCCCGTCCTCGTTGAAAGCTGCGCCGGCCGTGACTGCGACATCGGTGAAAGTGCCATCGTGATTGTTGCGATAGAGAATGCTGGGCGTGCTGTCGCAGGCAACGTAGATATCGGGCCAGCCGTCTTCGTCGAAATCGAGAGTTGAGACGCTGAGCGAGTAGTGACCATCGGTGTGGTCGATGTGGGCCTTCGCAGTCACATCTTCAAAAGTGCCGTCGCCGCGATTGTGATAGAGAATATTCTTCGCCCAGGACAGGCCGCGGGGGCCGCACATCACCGGAACCCCTTTCCAGATGCAGGTGGGACGATCTCCGGGCGCTGGCGCCGACGCCAGATCGAAGTCGACGTAGTTGGCGACCATCAGGTCGAGATGGCCGTCGCGATCGTAGTCAACGAAGGCGCATCCCGTGCCCCAGGCCTTGCCCGATCCCGCCACGCCAGCCTTTTCGCCGACTTCGGTGAAGACTCCATGATCGTTGTGATAAAGCCGATTTTTTCCGTAGTAGGTGACGTAAAGATCTTCCCATCCGTCATTGTCGTAGTCACCCACGCAGACACCTTGTCCCCAGCCGGTTTGCGTGAGACCGGCTTTCGCGGTGACGTCCGTAAAGGTGCCGTCATGATTGTTGCGATAAAGATGACTGGTCAGCGCTTCGGATGATGACGGGGATTCGAGACGGCGCCCATTCACGATGAAAATATCGGGCCAGCCATCGTTGTCGTAGTCGAAGATGGCCACGCCGGTACCGGTGGTCTCGATGATGTATTTCTTGGTCGTGATTCCGCCAAAAATTTCTTGCGTGGTGAGTCCGGCTTTGGCGGCAACATCGATAAAGTTGGCGATGGGAGCGGCGGCATTGGCGGACTGCTTGGCCGCAGTCGAGGTTTCTGATCCGGTTTGAAGCACAGTTCTGCGCACGGCAGAAGAGTGAATTGCCGCAAAGCTGCCCAATAGAAACGTCAGAAAATAGGGAAGAGACTTCAATGCCGGGGGCCTAGTTTGAGATGTTAGGGAAGGCCCTCTATTACGGTCAAGCAGATTGCCAAGGCAACCAGCGGCAGAATGAACGCAGCAATTCCGGGCGAAACTGCTATTCTGGTTTCACTTCCCGCTGAACTGATCATGGTTGCGATTCTGGTTGCAGTATTGCTGTGTGGCGGCGCTGTCGCGCAAACTTCCGTGCCGGCCAAACCCGGATCGTCCGATTATCAAACCGGTATCGCGGCAATGCAACGCGGAGATCTGGCTGCGGCCCGTGTGGCATTCGAAAAATCGCTCAAAACGAATCCGCGCAGCGCCGACGCCCAGAACATGCTGGGACAGGTGCTGCTGCAGCAGGGAGAGATTGCCAACGCGATTCCGCATTTTCGTGAACTGGTCCGCCTGCGGCCCAGCTTGGCGATCGCCCACGCGTATCTGGCGCAGGCTCTGGAGGCGCAAGGGCAATTGGATGAGGCCGTGCTTGAACTGCGCCGCGCCGTCGAACTCGCTCCCCAGCAACCGGAAGCGCACCGGGAGTTGGCGCAGGCTCTGGTTCTGCAGCAGAAAAATGAGGAAGCAATTTCTGACATGAAGGCGGCGGTTCGTCTCGCACCCGAAAGAGCCGATCTGCATGATGAACTGGGAACGCTACTGGCGCGGCAAGCAAATTTTTCGGAAGCCATGCAGGAATTTCGCGAAGCGATCAAGCTGGATGCGCATGAGGAAAGCGCGTATGTGCATCTCGGCGTTGCGCTGTCGGCGAGCGGCGATCTGAATCATGCGCTTGCGCCGCTCGATAGCGCCGTGCGACTGGATCCTCACGATGCTACCGCGTGGTACTATCGCGCGACCACGGAAGCGTCACTCGGCAATCGGGATGAGGCGTTGCAGTCTTACGAGCGTGCCGACGAAATCAATCCCAACCTTTCGAATCTGCAGACCAGCCTCGGAATGCTGGCGCAGCGCATGGGAGAGATCGATCGCGCGGTCACGGCGTTTCAAAAGTGCCTTCAACAAGCGCCGTCCGATCCGGAAGCGCACAACAATTTAGGTTTAGCTTTGATGCAGCGTGGAGACGGTGACGGCGCAATCAAAGAATTTCGGCGCGCGATCGAGCTTCAGCCCAAGGACGCAGAGTTTCAGGGAAACCTGGGCACGGCGTACCTGCAGAAGGCGGACTTCGATTCCGCGATCACCGAATTCCGCGGTGCTTTGGAGTTGGCCCCTGATCGCGCCAATTTGCACTACGATTTAGCGCTGGCCTTGAAGCTGAAGGACGACTTGCCGGGCGCGATCGCCGAGTGGAAAGAGACGTTGCGTCTGGACCCCAATCTTGCCGATGCGCATTACAGCCTAGGAGTCACGCTGTGGCAGTCAGGAGATTTTCCCGCCGCCGCGGCGCAATTGCAGGCCGCAATCCGCTCTCAGCCCGACTATGCCGAGGCCTATTACACGCTGGGCACGGTGTACAAGCAGATGGAAAAATACCCGGAGGCGGCGGGTGCTTTGCGCAAGGCGATTCAGTTGCAACCGGATTTTGCCGGAGCCCACACCACGCTCGCCGCAGTTTTGCGTCAATTAGGCGACAGCGCCGGAGCCGCAGCAGAAGCCAAAGCCGGAGCGCAGTTAGCGCTGCAGAAGACAAATCTGCAGGCCGCAACCTTTGCCACCAATTCGGGGAAGCGCTTGCTTTCGAATGGGGATCTCGATGGCGCCATCTCGCAATTCCACTCCGCCATCAATTCCATGCCAAGTTATGCGATGGCGCACTTTGAGCTCGGCATCGCGCTCGCGCAAAAGGGCGACAAGCAGGAATCGGCGAAAGAGTTTGAGAAGGCCGGGGAACTCGACCCGCGTCTGGCCGCACAGAAAAACTCCAACTGAGATTGGAGATCAATTTTATTGCTGCCGAGTCTGCAATTGCTCCGCCAGCCTCAATTCATTGTCGGCCTGGTCTTTCTTCCCCATGTCACGGTAGGCCTGTCCGAGAAGATGGTGGGTGGTCGGATTGTTGGGATCCATAGTTGCCGCTCGTTGCAGGGCGCGGACGGCCAATTCATACTCGCCTTTTTTCTCGAGCACTTTTCCCATCAGGATGTAGGGTCCGGTCGAAGTGGCATCGAGCCAGATGGAGCGCTGCAAAAGCCTTTCAGCGTCGTCATACTTTTGTATGCGCGAATAGGCATCGGCCAGCTTGTAATAGGTCGAGGCGTGAGCAGGATTGATCGCGAGCTCCTTCTGAAATTCCGCAATCGCCTCGGGAACGCGCGATTTGTAGAGATACAGCTCGCCCAGAAGAAAATGCACCAACGGCAGCTTGGGATCGAGCGCCGCAGCCTTTTGCGCATACTCCTCTGCGATGGGATCGAACTCCTGGCGCAGCAACATGCGCGCCGTAAAAAGATAACTCGCGGCTGAATCCTGCGGCACGTCAAACATCTTCGCGAATGCCTTGCGTGCGTTTGGATAATCCTTGGTCTGGATGTAACAGATCCCCAGAATGTAGGAGGCGTCGACGTTCGCGCGCGGAAACCATCCCTGCACTTTTTCGAGCAGCGGAATCGCATCGCGCGGATGGCCGCCAAGATAATACGAAAGCCCGAGCAATTGTGTGGCCTCGCCGTTGGAAGGATCTTCCATCGAGGCCTGCTTCAGATATTGGATGGCCTTGGGAAAGTCGCTCTTCTTGTAATACGCGACGCCAAGTTCGAGCGCGAGTCCCTTCGTCGCAGGATTCGAAGTTTCGATCGCCTGCAGTGCGGCGATGGCATCGTCGAGCTTGCCCTCCTCCATAAGTGTGCGCGCGTGAGCAAAATCAGGAGTGGCAGAACTCTTGTCGGGAACTGGCGCAGAGGGAAGTCCCTGTTGCGCGAGCGCAATGGCGGCTGAGATGAGCAGAAGGAGCGTCGCCCGGCCGAATCGAAGTCTGCAAACTTTTCGAATCACTTACCTACCCCAGAGATAAGGGAACACAGCCTCTATTGCGTGCGAAGCGTTTATTGTTCTTTCATCTCGCGCTGCAGCTCTTGTAGATTTTCCTGTGCCAACGCATGATGCGGATCGATTTGCAACGCGCGTTCAAAATGTGTTTTTGCCTCGGACAACCGTCCCATCTCCGCCAGAGCGCTGCCGAGATTGGCTTCACAGTTTGCATCGTTCGATTGCGACTGCAAAGCCAGGCGAAACTGCTCTGCCGCCCCCGCAAAATCATTTTGCGCAGCCAAAGCATTCCCAAGATTGTAGTGCGCGTCGAAATAATCCGGACGAGCCTTCAGCGCCGCCACCAGATACGGTTCAGCCCGGTCCGGTTTTCCCTGGGAGAGCAGAGCCGCTGCCAGCGCATTGTTGGCGACGGCGTCGTCCGGGCGCAGCCGCAATGCCGACAGATATTCCTCGATGGCTCCATCGACACTCCCTTTTGCCTGCAGCATCGCCGCCAGGTTGTAGTGCGCTTCAAAATCGGCGGGATTGTTTTCGATGTTATGCCGCGCCAGGGCTTCCTGCAGTACCCTGCGCGGATCGCCCTGCTCCGGATCGAAATGGATGGGCAGAACCTGCAGCCATAAATGGCACATTTCGTCGGCAGAACGATTGCCTCCGCGGACGCGAATGGGTGGACGGTTGGGATTTAGCGGATTGTCTTCAGAGTTGTCATACACATATCGCATGGTTACAACCGTGTTCCTCGGCAGCGTGACCGGCTCAGCATAGCGATAAACGGCCTGCCAATTGAGATTCCATTGCGGAATGTGAATCAGAGTTTTGCCCGTGCCGTCGGGAAAAGTCGCGAATGCCTGAATATCTTTGCCCAAATAGTGCGCATGCGGATAGATCGCCAGCAGTTGAACGTCAAGGGGAAGCTTGAAAGTATCTGTGACCACAAAATCTTTGTCGCCAGCTGGAATGTCGAGCTTCACATCGTTTTCAAGCTGCAGCAGCATGGGGAATCTCGTGGCAGGATGCGGCGTGAAATAAATTCCAATGCTCGGCTGAATCACCTCGGTCTTGCCCGACGGCTGCAGGTGCGTGTTGAGAACCAGATCTGTACCCTTATCGAGTCGCAAGGCCATTCCCTCCGGTTCGGGGTAGGGCGCTGTTCCAGGTTTCCAGAAAAGCAAGTGGCTGTCAGGATCGAACACCTGCGATTCGATGCGGATCTCCATCCCGCCGAAGCCAGCGCCAGGCTGGGCTTCTCGCCGGCGCGAAGTCTCTTCGCGATCGACCAACAGATTGGCATGGTGAACGTATTGCTTGTCTCCGGGACGAATCTCAATCGCCTTGACCCATTGCGTTTCGTTGATCGGAAAGCGGAAGATGAAGTTCCAATACGTGTCAGTTCCTTGCGGCGGCAGGATCAGCGGCTTCTCCGCTTTCAGAATCATGTCAGGCTCGCCCAGCTCCCAGCCCTGAACGAATTTCGGTTGCGGCGGCAAATCGGCCGGATTTCCTTCGACCGCGCCCTGCCCCACCCACTTCTGAATCAGGTCGATCTCCGCCGGCGACAACCGCATTTCATCGGCGAATTTCAGCTCCTGCGGCTCCGGAAGCCAGGGCGGCATAATGCGCCCGCGCGTGACCTCGGCGATCTGTCGCGCATGTCTCTTTGCGTCGGTATAAGTCAGCAGCGAGAAGGGAGCGGCCTCGCCCGGGCGATGACAGGTGGAACAAGAGCGAAACATGATGGGAGCGATATCACGATTGAAGGTTACTTGTGCGGGACTTGCCTTCGAACGAGATACCGGACTGGCCAGGAGCAAAGCAGTTCCGCATACCGTCGCGCCCAGCGCTGCGACAAAAGTTCCAAGCCGCGCGCGCCAAATTATTCGATGTCGGAGATGTAACATCCCACTCCTCTGACTTCGCGGCGAGCCACTGGCCTGCCATCGAGCGCGGCGCGAATCGCATCTTCCAGTTCGTGCGTTGTTGCCGCTGGACGCGAGCGCGTAAGATCGACATACCAATTGTCAATGCGTCCGTCGTAAACGAGTCGACGATGCTGATCGAAAACCGCGACCTCCGGCGTAATCTCAACATGCGCCAGCTTCACCAGCGCCTGGTTCGGATCGCGGAGGGCCGGCAGATGATATCCGTAGTCCGCAAGATATTTGCGGACCGCGTCGGCCGAATCGCCTTTGTCAGGATCAACCAGCCAGAAATTCGCGTCATGCCTGTGTTCGTCACTGATCTGTTGGATCCGTGGAGCATAGCGGCTTGACACAGGACAATCCCGGCGCACAAAAACCAGCACAACCACTTTCCCGGAAGACGAAGCCAAAGGATCGATGTTCCTCCCGTCCAAGTCATAGCCGCTCTGCGCAACCCCAGTCGTAGAAATGGAAAGAAAAGCCACCATAGCAGCCAGCCGGACCATCTTGCGAAATTCATTCATAAATGTGCTCGAACTTTATTGTGCTCGATCCTTGCCGACGAGCGTTTCGATTTGAATGCTTCTTAATTGGCGCAACTCGGCGGCACACGATTCAACGGCTGCAGCATCTGCTTTGCGCGTCCAAGATCGGGATTGAACTCCAGCACGCGCAGCACATACGTGCGAGCGTCGGAAAATTTTTCTTCCGCGCAATAGGCCCGCGCAATGTTCAGGCCGATACTGCTTCGGTAGGGAGCCTTTTGAAACGCCGCAAGCCACAGTTTCAGCGCCGCCTCCATATGGCCTTCACGTCCTTCAATGACGCCGAGATTCGATGCGGCATCGGTCAAATCCGGATCAATTGCCAGAGCCCGCTGATAGAGCTGGCGCGCATCATCGATGTTCCCGCGTTCCTGCTCGATGTAGCCAAGCGCCGAAAGAATTGCTGGATCATCCGGGGACTGCTTCACGGCTTGCGAAAGCTCGTTCCGCGCTTCCGGCTCGGCGTCAGTCATCTCGCTCTTTGCGAGCGAAGTCCACGCCAGCGCAAGATCGCGAAGATCCGTGGCGCTCCCATCGTTCGGAAATGCAACCAGCCGTGGCAGCGATGACGTTGTCGTCGCATCCTGCAGCAACTGGGGCGCAACTTGCGAATTCCGCGGAATGCGATGATCCGTTACCTGCGTGTGCGCTACATCGGCGCTCGCCGAGGCCGGCATGTGACAGCCGGTGCAGTCCGGCTGATCGGGATGATGTTTTGCGCCAAATGCCGCGCTGTGGCACGCCAGGCACTTCGCGCGAAAATACGCCACGCGATTTTCCGCCGACACGCTCTCGTGCGGATTGTGGCAACTGGTGCACGACATCGCGTCTCCCGATTTTTTCCTGCACTCGCTCTGAGCCAGCGCTTCCACCTGGCTGACCGCGCCCAGAGCTGTTCCTTGCGCGCCAATCAGTTCGAAATAGCGGATATAGTCGGAAAGCTTGTCGCCGGGGCGATACTCGTAAACATGCCGCCCGGCTCGCTCAATGGCGACCTTACCCTCCAGATGACATTGCATGCAGACTTCATCCCGTCGTGCCGGCGCGAGCTTCGCTGGGTTGACGATCGCTCCGCCGGCAACATGCGCCGCTCCCGGGCCATGGCAGCGCTCGCAGCTTATGCCATTTTGCTCGAATGGCGGCTTAGGATAACGATTTTCCGTGCCTTTCTCCGGGGCATGCATCCCGCTCACATGGCAATGCAGACAACTGGCATAAGCCAAAAGATCAAGCGGAGCCTCGCTTGCCGACTGATACGAGGGTGCGGTGTCCCATAGATGCTTGTCGGCATACCAGTTTACCGGCGATTCGAAGAGGAAGCCGTCATTTTCGAAAAGGTAAGTTCGGCCGCGCCGTCCCGAGCCGATGTAATAGAGAAGCTCGCGCTTGCCCCGCATCTCCGGGTCGCCCGGACGCTCGAAGCTCAGCCACGCTCGCCCGTTCTCGCTGTAAATCCGATAATGAACGCCCGACGGCTTGTGCGTGAAATCGGCCGGAGTAAGCGCGTCGAGAGCCGGGCCGCTGGCATGCGCCATCGCCGTCTTCTGATATGACTGATAAATCGCGGCATGGCATTTCGCGCACGCCTCATTGCCGACATAGGCAGCTTTCCGCTGTGCCTCCGTGGCTCCATGGTGAAAAACTGCGGCTTGCGGTGAAGCGGAACACAAGATGACACCCAACCCCAGCGCACATAGTTTCACTCGGGGATGGTTCCGGTCGAGGCCCAACGTCTTTGCCTGTTCGAGCAGAGAGGACTCATTGTATCGCGAGAACGAAAGAGGGAGTCCCGCAGGACTCCCTCGGTTGAACCGCGGTTCGCGTTTAGAAAATTACTTTTAATGCAAACTCGAGCTGCCGCATGCCAGTGGCCGATCCGGGTGAGGCGTCCTGCTCGATGTTCGTTATCTCGCCGTTTGTCCCTCCCGAGCAATCGACGCACAAGCTGGTGCCTTGGCCGAATCCCAGCGCAGGGTGATTGAATACGTTAAAGGCATCCATGCGGAACTGAGCTCTCACGCGCTCGGTAATCGGAATGTTCTTGAGCAGGGAGGCATCGGCAAAGAACGCCCTGGGGCCGCGGAACACGTCATAACCGTAATTGCCGATGTTTCCCACGCCCGGATCGATGAACGGCCCGCCGCTGGTCTGTCCTAGGATGGTGGGCACGGGGGTGAAAAATGGGACTGCGTGCGTAACCGCGTTATACGATCCTACGTGAGTGTTGAACGATCCCGTCCCTTTGCTCGGATAACAAACGTTCACGTCGTTATCCAACCCGCACCCGCTAAACGTAGGCGACCAGGGCAGACCACTTCCCCAGGTAGTTGTGCCCGAAATCTGCCATCCGCCAATGAACTCGTCTTCCAGCCGGGTCGCATTTCCCGCAAACGACTGCCCTCGTCCAAAAGGCAGCGCATAGACCACGTTGTTCACCCAGAGATTGTTGCGCACCTCGTCATCGGGTCCGTACGCAACTTTGGGGTCGTCCGCGTAATAAGTTCCGCCGTACGCCCAGGCATGGGCGAACGTGTAGTGCGAGAGTACTTGCAGCCCATGGGAGAAACGCTTCTCCACTTCCATCTGAAATGCGTTGTATTTGCTGCTGGCATCGTTGCCCAGATAGTTGCCTTGGTCGGTAGAGCAGCACTGCAGGACGCCCGGTGTCTGATTGGGTGCGCCGGGGAAATTTACCGCCGTATTTGTCGGGTCCGCGTAGCCCGGGTAGCTAAATCGGTTGAAGAACGGCCGGCGGTAGTTTAGTGGAACGTTGGGAACAAACGCTCCGGTGGCGTTCGACCCAGCGCCCGCGTGTGGCTGGTTCACGTTATAGGTCGGCCCGTCGCCGGTGGCGAAGACGTGCGTGCCTTTATTGCCCACATAGGAGACAGTCACGGTCGTCGTGTTGGTGAGTTGATGCTCGACCGTAGCATTCCAGGCATCCAGTTCAGGAAGCCGCTGGAAGGTCGGGCGAATATGAGGCTGAATGCACAATTGGCTGTTCTGGCCATTAACGATTAAAGACTGCTGATAGCAGTTCGGTCCCGCTATCGGAAAATATCCACTGGATGGAATGGCGGGGAAGGTGAAGATTGGAGGTCCCTGCGCCAGGTTAAAGGCAGGTACATCGGTGTTCGGACCTTGAGCCAGCTGCGCCGCTAGCACCGGCAAGGTTTGTGTGACGGTATGTCCGAAGTTCGATCCGAACACGCCCATGTCGTAGCTGCGCCCATATCCCATGCGCAGGACTGTCTTCTCCCTCAGCTGATAGGCGATGCCCACTCGCGGAGCGAAATAATGCCAGTCGTTGTTGATATTGCCATTGAGACCATATGGCCCTTCGCCGGCGATCCGATCGATTCCCTGAACGAGATTCGCGAAACCTCCGTGGTCCTTGCCGTTGACGTATTCTGGGAAATAAACTTCCCATCGCAAGCCATAGTTGAGCGTGAACTTTGGCGTGACGCGCCATGTATCCTGCCCGTAGTAGAACATGCGATGCTGTCGCTCGGCAGCATCGAGAACTGTGCTCACATATCGGCTCACTTGAGTTGCGTCGCCGAGCAAGAAGGTCGCCCAATCCAGACCGCCGCTGCCGCCGTTTGATGTGGTGTGATAGTCGAACGTGTAATCGCCCGCGCGCCCGGCGTCGCTGGGTACGCGTAGATTCATCGCGTAGCGAATATCAGCCCCAAACTTGAATTGATGGTTGCCGTGAATCTTGGTGATGTTGCCGACCCACTGGAACTGCTGTTCGCTCTCCAGCAGCGGACAGTTGCAGCGGCCTACGCCTAATCCGTCGCCAAATGTCACGTCGCCATTGTTGGAACTGGAAGAGGGGGTTTGGTTGAAGAGGAAACCACCCCAGCCGGAGGTAAACAAGGCTTGGCTCCCAGTAAAATTAGCGTTGGGAATACCCACATTTGTCATCGGCGTTGTGCCAACATCAGGTTTGTTGGCGCGGGGATTGTATTTGAAGTATCCAAAACGAAAATCGCCGAGCAATGTCGAGCTGAAGGTCTTGGTCACACCCGACGCCAAGCTGTAGTTGTGAACTTTCGAACTCCCAGCGAGTCCGCCAGGCCCGTCTCCGATGCCTTGTAAGACCCCGTAAACGCCTTGGCCGGAAAGGTCAAAGTGGTCGAAGCTGAAACGGCCGAATATCTGCACGGTCGGCTTGGCAGCAAAGTCGACACGGGTGTCGAAGCTGTTTTGGCTGAAACTGCCCGTGCCGCCACCGACGAAGTTGTTATATACCGCGCTGGTTGTTGGTGCTGGAAACATCGCGAGAATCTTCGCCGACGGGGTGGGCTGACCATTCGGAAGCAGCATTCGAGAAATGGGAATGCAGTTGTTTGGACAAGCGCTGGCGGGTCCGAATGCGGTTCGGCCCGTACCAGGGGTTCCTGATTGTCCAACCTGAACTCCCGTGGTTGGGTCGTAAGCCTGTCCGCCGCCGCTGAGGCCTGCCGTCAAGTATTGACTAAGATCACAATAACCCGGTGTGGCGCTCGATGCATTCGTTAGCGGATTACATGTGCTAGCCGCCAGAGCCGTAGGCACCGTGACCAGATTGGTCAATCCGCTGGCTTCCCGAGTGCCCTGATAATCCCCAAAGAAAAAGAGCTTGTCTTTCATGATTGGGCCGCCGAACGTCGCGCCGAACTGTTGCCATTTATCATGGGGAATAATTGGCCCGTTTGGGTTTGACCCTGGATACTGCGTGAAGGGATCGCGCGCTGCAGTCGCGTCCGTACGCCGGAACCAGAAGCCCTCGCCGTGGAAATCATTCGTCCCCGATTTCGTTTGAACGGTGACAACTCCGCCCAGCGCTTTTCCGAACTCGGCGTCATAATTCTGCAAATCGACCTTTGTTTCCTGGATGGCGTCGAGGTTGGGATTCACTACGATAATTCCCAGGATTGGATCCTGATTATCTGTGCCGTCCAGTTCAAATGCCGTGCCGCTGAAGTGCTGGCCGTTCACGAAGATCTGCTGACTGCCCTGCGGATTCTCCGTCGCAGCATGACTCCAACCCACCAATTTCTGCGTGCCAGGCGAGAGCAGTTCGAAGCTGGTGAAGTTTCGGTTCATGATCGGCAGGTCTTCGACGTACCTCTGATTGAACTCGATCGAGACGTCCGCACGATCCGTCTTCAGCTCGGGAGCTTCCGCCGTTACTTCGACCTGCTCTGTTGTCGATCCAAGTTGGAACTGCCCGTCGATGCGAGTATCAGTGTCAGCAGAGACGCTGATGTTCTGAAAGTCCAGCGTCTTGAAGCCTTGTCCTTCAACCGTGACTTCATACACATCGGGGATGAGGTGCGTCACGGTGTAGTTGCCGCTGGCGTTCGTAGTCGCCTCGTATGATGTCCCCTTCGTCTGGCTCTTCACCGTCACTTTTGCACTTGCTACGGCAGCGCCGGAAGGATCGGTGATCGTTCCAATAACGTTTCCGAAGACCGCTTGGCCGGAAGCCAAAGGCACCCACAGGCTGAACAGAAGTCCAAACACGGTCACAAAGGCGAGTAGTGAACGGTTCATGCACTTCCTCCCCGGAACTTTCCCGAGCTCAAATTTTTAGAAAACCCCAGACTGCGAAGACACAACTGTGAGATAAGCTTGCAAGTGGTAGTACAAACCTACTATCGCGGCAAGTTTCACTAGGTTTGAAAACGTTACAGGACTAATCCGATTGTTTTGCAGTAATATAGGAACCCCTGTTACGTGGTGTTAAATGTCTTTGACGCGGGCGTGGCTTGCGGGGCGAGACCAGTGCTTCCAGCAAATAGAGAAGCTTACCAATAGCCATATCCTGCGGGGGTCGGAATCGCTTTGCCGCTTACTGCGTTATCTGGCGGAGCACTCACTCGATCATCCTGGACTCGCGCTCAAGGAATACCAGATCGCAACCGAGGTGTTGGGCCGAGCTGCCAGTTTTGATCCGCAGAGCGATTCAACCGTTCGAGTGCAAGCTGGGCGCTTGCGCATGAAGTTGGCCGAGTACTATGGCCACGAAGGCATCGACGATCCCATCGTCGTGGATCTGCCAAAGGGTTCTTACCAACTCTCATTCCATGTTCGGACTTTGGAACAGCCAATTCCGGCGCAACCCATCGCCCTCGAACATTTTCCGAAGCCTGCGAGTGCGCGACGCAAGCTCAATCCCTGGATGGTTGTTTCTGCCGGACTCGCGATCCTGCTGATCGTTGCTCTGGGAACGACATGGGCGGTGTGGGCCTCGAGATCGCAAGCCAGCGCTGCCGCGACGGCCAACTCCATTCCTCAGGCCTACAAGGTTTTCTGGAATCGCTTCGTGACCAGTCCGCAGCAGCCTTGGGTGATCTTCAGCAACGGAAGTTTTATTGGGCGGCCGGAGACGGGAATGCGCTACTTCAATCCCGCTGCCGATTCTCCAGATACGATCCTCGACCACTACACCGGGGTCGGGGAAGTTCTGGCGATTCATCAACTGGATCACGTGTTTGGGTTGTTTCAACAGCAGATTCGAGTCAAGCGCGGCTCCCTTTTTTCGCTGGACGACGCGAAAAATAACGACCTTATCTTTATCGGCTCTCCGGCGGAGAATCTCACCCTGCTCGAAATTCCCGGGACGCAGGAGTTTGTTTTCCAACGGGCGCAGAGCGGCCCGCGGAAGGGAGATTTGGCCCTGCTCAACGTCCATCCGCTTCCAGGAGAAGCGGAGATGTACATGGCAACTCCCTCCGGACAGCCAACTACCGAAGACTATGCTGTCATCAGTTTAGGCCCGGGACTCGACCCGGCTCGCACGATGCTGATCCTGGCTGGAACAACGACGATTGGCACGCAAGCCGCCGCCGAATTTGTTTCCCGCCCCGATCGGGTCGCTGAATTGCTGCAGCAGTTACATGTCTCCAGGTCTGAGGAACTGAAGCCGTTCGAGGCCTTGCTGCGGGTGAAGATCACCCGAGGAGTTCCGGTGACGACAGATTTGATCTCGGTTCGCGCCGGTAAGCATTGAGGAAATACTGATCCGATCTCGGCTCGCCCTTAAGTTGCAATCTCCTGCTCGCCTGAATATAAGAATTGAGGGCGGAAATCAGCCAGCCGAGTGGGTTCAGGTATCAACCTCTTGTTCCGGTCACGCCGTGGGTTCTTACAATCTTTGAGCCGTTCCGCTCTCGTGCTTCCGCTGGAAAGCATTTTGGCATGGGCACGTCCGCGCGGCCGGTTGCTTTTCGGTCAAGCGGCGTCGCCGGCGAAAAAAGAAGAACAATCCAACCCTGCGCGTGATCCTGGCGTCAGCTTCGTTAATGTCGCCCGCGAAGCGGGATTGAACGTCAAAACCATCTTTGGCGGCGAACACAAAAACAAATATCTCCTCGAAACCACGGGATGTGGCGTCGCCTTTTACGACTACGACAACGACGGCTGGCTTGATATTTTTCTGGTGAACGGCTGGCGTCTGGAAGGATTTCCCTCCGGCAGCGAGCCCACGTCCCATCTTTTCAAGAACAATCGCGACGGAACCTTTACCGATGTCACCCTCAAGGCGGGCGTGGCGCATTCCGGCTGGGGACAGGGCGTCTGCGTCGGCGACTATGACAATGACGGATGGGACGATTTGTACGTCACCTACTTTGGCAAGAACGTCCTTTATCGCAACAATGGTGATGGCACTTTCACCGATGTCAGCCAGAAAGCCGGAGTGGCGGGCAAGGGCACGCGCTGGAACACAGGCTGCGCTTTCGTGGACTATGATCGCGACGGCCGGCTTGATCTGTTCGTCGCCAATTACATCGATATGGATCTGGCCACTGCTCCGGTCCCGGAATCGGGCCCGTGTCTCTATAAAGGAGTGTTGGTGGCCTGCGGCCCTCCCGGATTGCAGGGAGGCAAAAACATTCTCTACCACAACAATGGTGACGGCACATTCACCGACGTTTCCGAATCTGCCGGCATTTTCAAGGCGAATGGGACATACGGCCTCGGCGTGCTGACCGCTGATTTCGACAACGACGGCTGGCCCGACATCTACGTTGCCGACGACTCCACCGCCAGCGCTCTCTATCACAACAAGAAGAACGGCACGTTCGAAGATGTCGCCATCGAATCCGGATGCGCGCTTAGTCCCGACGGCAAGCCGCAGGCGGGAATGGGAGTTTCCGCCGGTGATTATGATCTCGATGGCAATCTCGATATTGTGAAGACGAATTTTGCCGGCGATACTCCTTCGCTTTACCACAATCAAGGTGGAGGCAGTTTTGAAGACGCGACCTTCACCGCGGGATTGGGAGCGCACACGCAATTTCTTGGCTGGGGCGTCGGCTTTTTCGATTTCGACAATGACGGCTGGCCCGACATTTTGATTTGCAACGGGCATGTCTATCCGGAAGTCGAGCAGTTGAAGACAGAAGCTGGATATGCGCAGCGCAAACTCCTTTACCGCAATCTGCGCAACGGTCATTTCGCCGATATTTCTTTTCAGGTGGGATCGGGAATTTCCGACCCTGTGGCGTCGCGCGGCTGCGCCTTCGGAGATTTCGACAATGATGGCGACATCGATGTGGTCGTCAACACGGTCAACGGCTATCCCCAGCTTTTGCGATGCGATTCAAAGCTCGACAGCAACTGGATCAAGATTCGCCTCATCGGCACGAAGTCGAATCGCAGCGCAATTGGGGCGAGACTGACCTGCATCACCCGCGTTGCGGGCGAAGCGAAGCCACACCGTCAAATTGATGAAGTGCGGAGCGGCGGGAGTTACATTTCACAGAACGATTTACGAATTCACTTCGGGCTGGAAAAAGCAGAGAAAGTCGAGACGCTGGAAATTCGCTGGCCCAGCGGGCAAGTGGACACGCTGAAGGACATCAAACCGAATCAGCTGATCTTCGTGAAAGAAGGTGAAGGCATTACCCGTACGATGCAGTTCCCAATGTCGGCAAAACCTCATTCTGACTGATTGCTATCCTATGCGCGCTGCAACCGGCTCACGCGCTTGTCTTGGAGGTTCAAAGTATCCGGCATTTCCCTCAAAACCTCGACACGCAGGCGAATGACGAAGCGCATCGGATCTATCCCCAGTCAACGACCTTCTACCATCTCAAGAAATCTTCTTCCAGAGCGGGGATCGTGTCCTCGGCCGAGGACATTGAAAGCACGCGCGCTTTCACACCTTCATTCAACCGTTGCATGGAGATTTCACGGCCATCTGCAATGCGAATCGCGTCGCGAAATCCTATGCTGACGCCGGTCTGAGTGAAGACGACCTCTTCCGCTTGGTTCTCCAGGCCAAATTCTCGTCGTAATTTGTCGGAAACGTTCCGCAACAACAAACGCGCTCCTGGGGGAATGCAAACAGCCGTGCAGCGGCGCTGCGGGGGATTCAGCAACCACCAGATCCCTTCCAGCAATCCTTTCGGTTTGGTTCTCGACTGCTGCAGTCTGCGGGCTTCAGAACTCGAAACAAATCCGATCACGCCCGTGTCAAATCTGTGGCCCACCAACTCTTCTCCACAAACCGCCAGACGGTTCGGAACTGCCATCAGAGAGTAGTCGCACATTAGTTTTTCTCCTTTCGCGAATCCCAGTGGAATGGCGTGCAGATAAGATGGTTGTCGGCGCCGATAGGGATGCCGAACACTCAGAGTTGGCATGCAAATGGCCTATAAACCTTGAACCGGCAGCGAAAGAAATAGCTCGTCTTCGGAGGTCGTCCAGAGCCGGGAATTTGGCTGGCTGAATCGCCTCCATGATCGAGTTGATCCAACTCCTGCCCTCAGTTTCGCTGAACTCCTCGCAGCCCCGGAGCCTCAGAGCGCATCGTAAAGCGGGTGCCGCGGATCATAGACAACTCGGCTCTCAAAACATAGCGGCTTCACATTGCGATCCATTGGCTCAAATGAGGAGTAGGATTGGAGCAAGTTTTCCTGGAGCGTGTTTCAAAAATGAGCTTTGAAAAGTGCGCGGCCTCAGCCGTGCCGCCGAGGGCCGAGAAACGAGAAAGAGCAGGGCTTTAGCCCTGAAGTGAAGCTCTCCCATACGGAAAAACATTCTTTAAGTACGCTGTAAGGATTTGCGAAGGAGTTTACCAATGACCAGCCTGGCAATTTTGCAATCACTCAAAGAGAGCATTCTGGCGGCCAACGTGAAAGCAGTTTATGGAGATCCCATCGCCGTCCAGGGAAAAACAGTGATTCCGGTTGCCAAAATCTTTTATGGCTACGGGGCCGGAGCAGGCACCGGAGGAGTTGGAGATTCGCAGGCTCGGGGTGAAGGAGGCGGAGGTGGCGGAGGAGCACGAGCCGTTCCCGTGGGCGTGATCGAGGTTAGTGAGCAGCAGACGCGTTTCATTCCGATCACGGATCGCAAGAAGCTCGCGGGAGCAGTTGCCATTGGGATTGGACTTGGTATTTGGATAGGCTTGCGACGCCGAAGCTGATACTGCTGGGCCGGGGGTTGATTTACATTGGAAAGAAAAAACAGGGCCCCTTGCGGAAGCCCTGCGGCGCGTTATGAAGAGTTATGAAGGAAGCGCCCAAACCCTCGTTGTTAAAAATTGCTTGCCAGCGCCGTTTCTTTTTTCTCTTCGTGCTCTTTCTCAGACTCTGCCCTGATGCTGGGCGCTGGCGGTGACTCCAGATGGAATAACTGCTGCATCGCCGCCATCATCTGTTCCTGTTCCTCTGCCGGAGCTTCTTTCAGTTCGCTGGTCAGAAAGCCGGCAATCTTGTGAATCACTTGGGCCGCGAGCGCATGCAAGGACTGTTCCTGCTCCCGCGCAAAGGGTCCCCGCTCCTCGACAAAGGATTCAATTTCCTCGCGGCAAATCTGTTCCAATCGACGCCGCATCGCGACCGCTGTTGGAACTCCCCTCTCCGCTTGCAGACAACTGCAGAAAGCGGCCGCCTCCGCCGCTACGATCTTCTCTGCCTGCTCTGCCACAGCAGAGTAGTCCGGTGCTTGGCCGGTAAGCGTGCGCTCGATCCCCTCAAGATCGTAAAGCAGGATCCCGTCGACTCGCCGCACCGCCGGATCGACATCCCGCGGCATCGCCAGATCCAGAACCACCAGCGCCACTCGATTGCGCTCCTCCGCGACGCGCTCGGCCTCCTCATGGCTCAGAATGACGTGGGGCGATCCTGTGCACGCGATAACCACGTCCGCTCGCAGCATCTGCTTCCATCGATCCTCGAGGCTGGCCGCAGTTCCTCCAAGCGCCAGGGCCAGTTCTTGCGCGCGCAAATGGGACTGATCGATGATCACCAACGACGCACCGCTCTCGATCAACTGCCGCCCACAGAGCTCGTTCATCTCTCCCGTTCCCAGCAGCAAGACTCGCCTTCCCGCGAGAGATCCGAAAACCTCCTGCGCTAATTCGAGCGCAGCTGCGGGAATCGAAACCCGGGATTCGCCAATCCCGGTTTCCCGCTTGATCTTCTCGGAAACGTTCAATGCTTTTTCGATCACTGCGTCCAAGAAATGCCCGGCCGCTCGAACGGTTCGCGCCTGCTCCCACGCTGATTTCACCGCCATGGCAATCTGTGGCTCACCCAATACCAGCGCTTCCAGCCCGCTGGTCACGCGGAATATGTGGGCCAGAGCGGCGTCGTCCAGCAGCCGATAGAAGCGCTCCCATTCGCTCAGCTTCAACCCGTGCTCGGCCGTGAGAAATTGCAACACAGAGTT
>JASHPL010000453.1 GCA_030038125.1 Candidatus Sulfotelmatobacter sp. | reverse complement strand
CGTGCCGTCGGCAGCGACATCATAGACCCTGATGTTTCTTTGTTCGCTGTCATCAACATAGAAGTGCTGACCGTCGGGCGAAAAAGCCAGGCCGTTTGGTTGCGACAGGTCCTTTGTAAGCAGGCGGAGGTCGCCGTGGTCATCAAGACGATATACACCCTGAAAGGGAATCTCCTGCTTCTCACCGGCGACCAAGTCGAGTGTTGGGTCTGTGAAATAGAGTGCGCCATCGGGTCCGACGATCACGTCATTGGGGCTATTGAATTTCTTGCCCTCAAAGTGATCGGCCAGAATCGTGTACTTGCCACTCGGCGTTACTTCAATGATGGCCCGCAGCACGCTGGCGCAATCGATAAGTCGGTGCTGGCGGTCGTACGTATTGCCGTCCGGATCGCCCAAGGCAATAACCTCTTCTTTTTTGCCATCGGGATGAACGCGAAAAATCTTGTTTTGCGTTTCGTCGCTGACGTAAAGAAAATCGGCTGCATCCCACACCGGACCTTCCGTAAAGCCGAAGTCGGTCGCAACCTTTTCCAGTTTGGCCGTGTGATCGATGAGATTCCAGAAGTCTGGGGAGAGTGCTTGAAGCTCAAAAATACGATGGTCTTGAGCGGTTACCGTTTGTAACAAAAATGTCAGGACAATCGAACCGAACAGAACCTTAATAGCGAATTTCACTTTTTGTCCTCTCTTTTGCTGGTCTCGTGCAGGTTGCGCACCGATCAAACTGGATTCGCCAGAAACCCATTAAGTCTTGGCAAAAGCGTTCTAATAATAGACCAAGAACATGCTTGACTTCAGTCTGGGTCGCCGTCCAGATGTTTCGGATCGGCAGTGAGGATACTATGAGTTATAAATGACGTGTCGATCTGGCGGACGGTCGGGGTTCCGGCCTGGCGCATGATCTTCTCCAGTTCTCGTCGTAAGATCGTCAGCACCGCCGCGACTCCAGATTCTCCGAAAGCCGCGAGTCCCCAGGCCTGCGGGCGTCCGAAGCCAACTGCGGTGGCGCCGAAAGCAAGTGCTTTGAAGATGTCGGTTCCGCGGCGGACGCCCCCATCGACGAGCACCGGAATCCTCCCGTTTACGGCGGCAACGACTTCCGGCAGGCACTCGATCGTGGGACGGAGAGTATCCTCCGCGCGACCGCCGTGGTTCGAGACCACGATCCCATCTACTCCGTGGTCGAGGGCAATCTGAGCGTCCTCCCGCGTCACAATGCCTTTAAGTACGAGTTTCATTTGCGTGGCATCTTTCAGACGCTTGACGAAGTCCCAGGTAAAGCTGGGATCGTAGAGCATCGTGACCTTCGATACATCCAGACCCGCGAAAGCCGGCTTATGGCGAAGGTATCCCTGGAATCCGCCTTCATGACATGCGGAACACTCGCGATCATCCACTCTGCGGGCACGCACGATACTTTCATTGTTGGCGTTTTCCTGATGATCGACGGTGAACACAAGAACAGGACTGCCGGCAGCCTCAGCACGCTTGATGAGAGCGCGCGTAACTGCCCAATCATTGGTGGGGTAGAGTTGCTGCCAAACAGGCGCTCCCCGCGCCGCGGTCACCTCTTCGATGGAGCAACTGGCAACAGTGGAGAGCATCTGCAGATGGTGTTTTTTCGCCGCCGCACGGGCGACTGCGACTTCTCCGTCAGGGTCAAATACCTTCATGGAACTGATGGGACAGAGAAAGATCGGGGTTTCCCATTTCGTACCAAATAACTCGACCGAGGTGTCGAGCTTTGCGACATCAATCAGACGACGGGAACGGATCTCAATCTCCTGATAGGCGTTATGATTCAGGCGGACGGTTGCGTCGTCGTCCACACCGGTAGCGAGGTAAGCAAAATGTGCCGGAGGAAGGGCGTTACGAGCCAGGTCCTCGAACTCCATCACGTCGAGGGCCTGATCGGCGCTGGTAATCGCGGCCGGGCTTCCTGATTTTTCCTGCAAAGCCGCGGAATGATTCGCGGCATAGGCTTTGCGCAGGGCGCCATCCATGAATAGTGGGCATGCCAGCGCCGGACTAAGCGCGAGATAACGGAGAAACTGTCGACGGCTCTCCGTTAAGTTTGCCGCGTGGGATGCGGGCCGAGCTGTCATGTTTTTGGTCGGGCCGCGATACCTGGGTGGTCTTGAATACCCGGAGCTTGTGTTTTGCTGTTGAACCACAGATCGATCGGTCTCTTCGCGGATCCAGGATCAAACGGCAACTCCACTTTGCGACCGTGACCTGCCGATGCGTAACCCGCATACAAAGCTTCGAGAACGACCAGTCCATCTTTGCCAGTGGCCTGCGGTTGTTCCTTGCCGCGAACGCAGCGGGCAAAGTGGGTCATCTCTTGCGGCAGACCATAATTCCACAGCTCATCGAAAACCGGATAGCTCCAGCCTTTAGTCGTCGGAGCTTTCTCGACTGCGTAGCCGTAGCCGTTTTCGCTGTAGGTGGGCAGAGCGTTGCCCATGTGGAGATTGGCATAAGTCACGCCGGCATCTCCGAAGACTTCAATGCGATCATCCATGCCACCGCGTCGCGCCCAACTGTTTTCCACCAACCCGATGGCTCCGTTTGCGAAGTTGAGAATGCAGAGAGATTCGTCTTCCGCCTGCGTCTTGTCCGAATGAACAAACGTACCCATTTGACAATAGACAGAGGTAATCGCAGGACGTCCTAGAAACCAGTAACAAAAAGCGATGCCGTGACAACCGAGATCCATAAAGGCGCCGCCGCCGGAAAGATCGGCGTTCCAAAACCAGGAGCTGTGCGGACCAAAGTGCTTCTCACTCTGCTTCACCAGATGTACCTTGCCGAAAGCGCCAGCATCAGCCATTTCCTTGGCCTTGAGATATTTTGGAGTGAAGAAAAGCTCTTCGGCGTACATCAACAGAACGCCGTGCTGCTGAGCCGCGTTGAGCATCTGCTCGCCTTCGGGGATGGTCATGGCCAGCGGCTTTTCGCAAACGATATGCTTTCCCGCACGGGCGCAATCGATCGCCATCTGGGCGTGAAGGTAGTTGGGCGCGGCGATGGTGACCATTTCAATGTCGCGCTCGTGCAACATCGCGCAGTAATCCGTGAAAATGCGAGGAATCCCGTACTTTCGGGCTAAGGCAGCAGCATTTCCTGGAGTAGGAGAGGCAACGGCGACCACCTCGGCCTCTTGCGGTGCAATTTTGAAAGCGCAGGCATGAATGTCGGCTTCGAACTGCGAGCCGATAATTCCAACTTTCACTTTTTCAGTCTGCGCCATTCTTTCACTTTCGTGCGAGTGGGTTGAAGTGCTCGGTTCCTTACCGCGGCTGAAGAAAAACCGGGATGCGGTGTTTCGCATCCCGTCAGTTGCAGCATTTGGTCACCTGTCAGACTGCCGCTAGAAGATCAACTTGGCACTTACCTGACCGATACGACCGGGAGCCACGGTGGTTTCCTGACCAAAGGCGCTCCCCGCCCCGGCATTGCCGATCACGCCGCCGGAAAGAAAGTTGGCATGATTAAAGACATTGAACATTTCCAAGCGGAAATTCAGGGATGTCCGTTCAGTCAGCTTCGTAAGTTTTTCGACGCCAGCATCGGTGTTAATGGTACCGGGTCCGCTGAACGAATATTGCTTCGCACTGCCGATCACACCGCAAGCCTCATAGCTACTAACCCCGTTACAACTCGGGATGTTTAGAGCAAAGGATGAGGGGTTGAAGTAGTAGTTGCCAACGTTGGTTGTGCCCGCAGGGGCTGCAAAGTTGCGCGGATTTAATTTCTGAATGGGAGCGATCTGAGTGGGATAATCGAGCCCGAGATTGGTCAGCGCGAAATCGCCGCCGCTTGCCAGGCTGATCGGAGTGCCACTGTTGAAACGCGTGATTCCCGTAACATACCAACCGGTGGTAAGCCGCCGGTTGCCGAACGCCTTGGCAAATGGAAGCTCCCAGTTGTAGCTCATCACGAGGTTCTGGCGCATGTCGAAGGTTGATGGACCATAGGCGCGAGACGGATCCAAGGGATCGTAGTTGGCAGAGTAACTATCGAGCGAGTGGGCGTACGTATAACTGATGAGGAACGTCAGATCGCGCGCATGATGCTCGGCGGAAACCTGCAGTGAGTTGTAGTTCGAGTTTCCCGAGTTCTGCATCCAGTTGGCTTGTGCAAAGGCCACCACCGGGCCGCCTGCCGAATTGGAGTAGTTCGGGCTGATGGCTTGATTGTTGATCAGACCGACCATCGTGCCGTAGTAGGTTTGAGCGCCTTGAGTGTACACTCCGGCTTCGCCACCGGGTCCGCAGCCAGCCAGCGATTGACAGAGCGCTGCGTCTCCCCAGATGGTTGGGAAGTTGCGCTGAATGTGGTGTCCCTGAGTTCCTACGTAGGCCACCGTCAGAACCGTCGCTTTATCGAGTTGTCGCTGAACGCTCAAGTTGTAATGTTCGGCCATTTGGGTTTGGTTATGAACGTAATAGCCGGGAACGTAGAGAGGCATGAGCGATCCAAACTGAAAATTCGGAAATGGTCCGGGGCCGGTGGGGAAAGTGAAGGGGAAATGCTGCCCTTGGCTCACGCCAGTTGCGCGCGTGATGTAGGGACTTCCAAAGTCGGTTGGTTGCGGAGAAGCCCAGTAAAGACCCCAGGGAGCGTCGCCAATCACACCGAAGTTGCCCTGATCCGCAGCGCCCAGGTAGTAGACACCGTATGCGGCCCGAATGCTGGTCTTGTTCTCACCCCAGATGCCGCCGGATGGGGCGTAGGCGACCCCGATCCGAGGGCCAAAGTTCGAGTATTGGGTCGGCGAGATAGTGCTGGGAACGCCCGGATCTCCCGGTACGACGTTGCCTTCTGGCGAGTTCGGGAACTTGACTGACTGCACGCCCGGATCGGGCGCGGTCAGGCGGCCGAAACGATCGCTCCAGGGACGGGCGACGTCCCAGCGCAGGCCGTAATTGATAACGAGGTTAGATCTGGCCTTCCATGAATCCTGGCCGAAGACCCCGATGTATCGCGTACGGTTGTCGAGAAGCTGAATCGAGCATTGGACAAAACTGTGAGGGGCACCAATATAGTAGTCAGAGACATCGGCATTGGTCTCGGTGCCGTTGAATTGGAAGTAACCGTTGGGGCCGCATTCGTTACGTACATTGAGCTGGTAATAGCGGAAGTCGCCACCGAAGCTGATCGAGTGAGAACCCACGATCTTGTTATATGTGTCGCTAATTCCGTACGTTGTGTCAGGCTGGTAGAGGTTCAGCCAGTTGTTGCCGACAGCAAAAGTATTGAAGAGGAGCATCGGCAGCGATGACGCGTAACCGGTGGTTCCGGTGTTAATCAAACCACCGGTGGCGGGATCGGTATTGAAACCGTACTGAGCGTAAGAGGTAATCGAGGAGCTCGACGAGGGCTGGGCGGTGTGAACCGCAGTACGGAATATCTGGAATCGGGCCGTGTTCACGACGCTGCTCCCAAAAGTCTTGGTGTTGCTCACGGTGAACAACTGGTTGCGCGAAGGCTCCGTATTGGGAAATCCGGGAGCGTTGGTGACGCCCTGATATTCCTGTTGATAGATGGGATTGACTGAGGTTGCATCGTCGTAGTGGTAGTAGAAGGCCCAGTCTCCCGTCATCGGATTGTTGAAGTCGATGCGCTCAGACATGTTGGTGTCGATGATACTGCCGACGTGGCTCGAATCCGCGTATTCAAAACCGCCGGCCAAATTGGACTGAGGGATAAACTTCATTGTCAAGGCGGTAACGGGGTCGATGTATGCCGAGATGTTGCGGGCGGGAACCGTGGCACCGCTGCTGTCCGTAGTAGTGGTCGGCGTACCGAGTTGGTTATACAGCGTGACGCCAGGAACTATAGTTCCACCGCCGCGAGTCATGAGCGTTTGAGCCCATGCGGCTCCCTCAACAGGCGTGTTGAGAATACTGTCGGAAAAAATTCCGTTACGCTCATCATTACTCATAACCGTCATGATGCCGGTGCTCGCCCCGGCTACCTGACGAGTCTGTTGAAAGTCGGTGAAGAAGAAAAGCTTGTCTTTCACAATTGGACCGCCGAGGACCCCACCGAACTGGTGACGCTTCAACTCGGCCTTAGTGGGGCTGAACCAGCTGAAAGCGTCCATCCCTTGATTGCGATAGAACTCGAACAAATCGCCATGCAATCCGTTGGTTCCGGATTTGGTAACAGTGTTCATGACTGCGCCGGTGAACTTGCCATATTCGGCGCTGAAACTGTTGGTGAGCAGGCGGAATTCTGCCACCGAGTCGGCGTTAGGAATCAGTCCCGCACCCATATTCTTCGTCTCGTTGACTTCGGCGCCATTGACCAGAAAGGCATTGGCATATTCAGGCTGGCCATCAGTGGAAACGTTGCCCGAAGCCGATGGTGAGGAAGAGTAGAGACCGGAAGCCGGGCTGCGATCGTTGAAGTTGCCATTCGTATTGCCGGGAGAGACGCCGGCCTGCAAGGACAGCAGATCCAGATAGGAGCGGCCGTTGAGGGGCATCGACAGAATCTGATTCGATTGAATCGTCGTGCCCAGTTGCGTGCTCTCGGTTTGGATTTGTAAAGCGTCGGCTTGCACAGAAACGGACTCAACGATGCTACCGACTTTAAGTGAGACATCGAAGTGCAACTCATCGTTTACGTTGAGGTTGATGTCATTGATCATCTCCCGCTGAAACCGGTCGAGAGTGGCCGTGAGACGATAATGGCCGGGGGGCAGGGCGAGGAAGCTGTATTGTCCACCTGCATCCGTCTTGACTGTGCGAGTGTAACCCGTTGCTTGTTGCACGATGGTGACGGTAGCGCCGGCAAGCACAGCGCCGGACGAGTCTCGGACATAACCGGATATGGACCCTGTTACATCCGCCCTGAGCTGCAGAGTTGCTAGAAGGATGCTCAAGCATAAACAACAGAAGCGGAAGCGACGCAGTTCCATTGAAACCTCCCAGTCACACTATCTAGGCGCACATTCATACTACAATACTAGTAATTCGACAAGTGGAAACTTCGGCTGCTGCGAAGGATACTGGTTTTTCCCCCTCGGACAAGCGAAATAGTGCGAAATTCCCGGTTGCTAGGGTCGCTCGGGATTTAATGGATATCGTGGCTTTTTCGACGTTCTCGCCGGCAAGTCCTCTCCTCGGATGGGCTTAGTCGAAGATCGATTCTCATAAGAAAAGCCAGAGCTTTTGGCGAGTGAAGCCCGGCGAGTACCGTGTCCGCCCTAATGCTATGATACGACAATTTATCCCTGCGGCTGAGGAACCCTACTTCGATGGTTAGTTTGTTAGGCTAACCGGAATGCCTGGAACAGACTTCCGTTCGGCGGAGATATATGATCGGTCAACGAACCGTTGGCTTGGCGATTGCAGGATTCATCCTGGCTTTGGGCGCAGCCACGCGAGCTCAAACAGAGCACGCCGCTCGACCACAGAAGTCTGACAAGATTCGTTCAAACAAAGCGACCAGCGAGGCGCATTTAACCTGGAGCGACTACGCAGGCGCGGCGGACGGCGCACAGTATTCAGCGCTCGCGCTGATCAATCGATCCAATGTAGGTCAATTACAGGTGGCGTGGACCTATCTCACGGGGGATGGGAACAAATACCTGTTTAATCCGATCGTGGTCGATCGCACCATGTATGTTCTGGCGCAGAATAACTCGATCGTTGCGCTTGACGCAGCGACCGGCCGTCAATTGTGGACGTACTCCACTGGCGCACAGACACGGCTCATCACAAATCGGGGCATCAACTACTGGGAAAGTGCGGACCGGTCAGACCGGCGGTTACTCTTGGCCGTCGACAATTTCCTCGAAGAGATCAACGCGAAGACTGGCCAAGCGATTATGGATTTCGGACAACATGGACGTGTTGATCTGCGCGAAGGCCTAGGGCGCAATCCTGAAAGCCTCACACTCGTGCAGTCGACGACTCCTGGAAGAGTGTTCGAAGATTTGCTGATCCTGGGTTCGGCCACCAACGAAGAATATGCCTCCGGCCCCGGCGATATTCGCGCCTATGACATTCGGAGCGGGCGTCTTGTGTGGACATTTCATACGGTGCCCCGTCCCGGCGAACTCGGCTACGACACCTGGCCCAAAGAGGCATGGAAAACAGTGGGTGGTGCGAATGCCTGGAGCGGGCTTTCTTTGGATGAAAAACGAGGCATCGTGTACGTTCCCACGGCCAGCCCGAAATATAACTTTTATGGAGCGAATCGAACCGGGGCCAATCTCTTCGGCGACTGCCTGCTTGCGCTGAATGCGCGCACCGGTAAGCTGATTTGGTACTTCCAGATGGTGCATCACGACATCTGGGATTACGACAACGGAACCGCACCGATGCTGTTAACCGTCCGACATAACGGGAAGTCACTCGATGTCGTGGCTCAGGTCGGGAAAGAAGGTTTCGTTTGGGTATTCAACCGTGAAACGGGCGAGCCACTCTGGCCAATCGTGGAGTGGCCTGTACCGAAATCACACATGCCGGGAGAGGTGACCTGGCCCACGCAGCCGTTTCCCTTGAAACCACCGCCGTTTGCGCGGCAGAGTTTTACCGAACAAGATTTGAGTCCTTTCCTGGAACCGGAGGAACGAGAACAGCTCCGCAGAACGATTGAAGGCGCGCGCAATGAGGGTCTTTTTACGCCACCGGGAGTAACGGACACTATTGAGATGCCGGGCAATAATGGCGGCGCGAACTTCCAGGGAGCTGCCATCGATCCGGCGAATGGAACGTTGTTTGTTGTTTCCAAGGATCTCCCTTCATTGCTCAAGCTTGACTTGGATGCGACAGAGAGCGTGCCGGAGGGAAGTTCTGAAGAAGAACGGGGCCGGGCGGTGTTTCAGTCGCAGTGCCGCTTGTGTCATGGCGCGGATCTGCAAGGCCAACCTCCAGCTGTCCCGTCGCTGATCGATGTCGGATCAAGACTAAAGGCGGACGACGTTCGCGGAGCGGTCACACACGGACGCGGGCCTATGCCGGCGTTTTCCGGATTGTCTCCTAAAGAAGTGGATTCTCTTGTGGCTTATCTTCTGCATCCAGAGCGTGCGCCTACCAACCCTGCGAAATTCGACTCGGCCGCAACTGGAGACGCACCGGCATCGCTGCCCCCAGAGAAGCTCCATTATCGTAGCGGCTTTGGATTCATGTTCACGCAAAGTGGACTGCCGGCGATCGCTCCACCATGGACTACGCTGACGGCATACGATCTCAACGAAGGAACAATCAAGTGGCAAGTTCCTTTGGGCGAGGTTCCTGAGTTGGCGGCGAAGGGTTTCAAAAATACGGGATCGCACTTTCCGAAAGTTGGCCCGGTCGTCACGGCGGGCGGCCTTATCTTTGCCGGCACACGCGACCGCGAAGTGCGGGCACTCGACTCGGCTACCGGCAAGGTGCTGTGGGAAACAGAAGTGGGAGCCGGTTTAGAAGGAATGCCCGCTGTGTACCAGGTCGACGGACGCGAATATGTTGTCTTCTGCGCTGCGGCGCAGGCGACCACACATACGCACGATGTTCCTGGGCAT
Source organism: Candidatus Sulfotelmatobacter sp. (assembly GCA_030038125.1). Classification (GTDB taxonomy): domain Bacteria; phylum Acidobacteriota; class Terriglobia; order Terriglobales; family Acidobacteriaceae; genus Sulfotelmatobacter. The sequence continues at coordinate 5,842 of JASHPL010000453.1, read as the reverse complement.
CCCGCAGTGCAAACGCCGATCCCGGGAGCGTACGTGGCCTTTGCCTTGCCGGATGCTACCGCGAGCCATTAGTGATCCCTCGCGCGATTTGCGTTCACTCCCCGTTCGACAGCCTGATGATGACTTAATACTGACTCGGCTGGCGGCGCAAGCCTAGCATCGACCGCGCTTGCGCTGGAGTTGCTACCGGGCGATTGAGTTCGTGCGCGATGCGCACCGCCCTCTGCACCAATTCGGCGTTGCTTTTGGCCTTTTTGCCGCGCGCATAATAAACATTGTCTTCCAGACCGACGCGAACATGTCCGCCCATCAGTGTGGCAAGAGTGGTTAAGGGAAGTTGAAATGGGCCGATTGCCGAGCACAGCCATAGAGATTGCTCGGGAAACTCCTTCAAAAGTTGAATAATGTTTTCGACGGTCGGAAAACTGCCGGTCTGATACCCCATCACGGTTTGCATCCAATAAGGCTTTTCGATCAGGTTGTGCTCGATCAGGTAATTCACAACCCAAGCGCAGCCGGGATGATAAAGCTCCAATTCCGGCTTGATTCCGCGCTGCTTCATCTCGGCGGCGAATTCGTGAATCTGCCCGTAAGTAAACGGGATGCACTCATCGATTTCGAGAGCGGGCCGGGGGAACGGCAAGGGAGCACGACGCTCCTTGAGCTTGAACCGGCTCATGTCCGGTGCAAGATTCAGAGAGGCGACTTCAGGTCCGGCAGCAAGAGAAGAAGAACGCTCTGCCATTGTCATGCCGGGACCGGCTCCCGTCGTAGCGTTGAGAATGATTTCCGGGCAGGCTTGGCGGACTTTCCGCAACACGTCGCGCCAGGTTTCGCTGTCACGGGCACCGTCTGTCAGTTGCTTGGGATTGCGCGCATGAATGTGGACCATCGCCGCGCCTGCTTCGTACGCCGCGTACACGGACTCGGCAATTTCTTCCCCAGTTTCAGGAATGAACTCATTGGCTTCCTTGCCCTGAATCCCTCCGTTGCACGCCACGCAAATGATGACAGGCGGCATGCCGGAGCGAACCCTCTCCATAAACTCGGCGCTGCTGGTGTAGTTAAACCAAGCTGGCTGCGGTGCTGACCCTGAGGACACAAGACTCCTTCTTGGAACGGGAATAATGATCGAGCACTGCGCCGCTGGCTGCGTGCCCAGATCCAGCGCTGAAAAACCAAGCTAACCCCAGCCATAAACCGTCTTTGCCGAGACCCGGGGAATTCAACATAGGTAAGCGTTTTGCTGAATGCGGACAAGCGAAATAGTGCGAAAGGGCTGTCTAGGGAACAGGAATCAGGCGCTGACGCGAAATCTGCGCCCGTTGACCTTCGAAGTTAGCGAAAGAATGGGGGTTGATTGTGGTTGTAGCGGCAGTGTAGTCTTCCCGCAACAAAGAGCAAGCATGTCGCGGAAATTGTGCGGCGCGACAGCGAAAGGTGGATTTTTCCGTCGGCTCGATTTTGCCAGAACTGGGGCTGCTTCCGATTCGAGAGTGTCCGTGTAAGTCGGCCTAAGGGCGGGAGGCTGAACTACTTGAACGCGCTTCCAGAGGTAACTACAAAACTATCCATAACTACTTCCGATCCTCAACGCTCCGAGAAGGGCTGGAGTGGCACGAATCTTCTGGATTCGTGGAAGGAGATCGCCGCATATTTGCGCCGCGAAGTGCGCACGGTGCAGCTGTGGGAGAAGAACGAGGGCCTGCCGGTTCATCGCCATTTTCACAAGCGATTAGGAAGCGTCTATGCTCTTCGCTCCGAGATTGACGTCTGGCTTCATCGAGCCTCACGCACTCACCGCGAACAGGGAACTGCTCTGCCCATGCCATTCAGAGCAGGAAGTGAGATTGCGATCTATTCTCTTCCAGTTGACGGCGAGGTCGTTGGGCAAGAACATCAGCCTCTCTGCGAATTCCTGGTTGCCAAAACGATGGCGGCGCTGGAACAAGCGAATCCGGGGCGAGTCCGCATTCTGGTTCGGACGCCGATAACGAAGGGGCAGCAAGAGAAATCTCAGGTAAACGGCGGCAGCGAGCCAGCTTTCGACTATCTGTTACGCTGGAACTTTCGCGATGACAGTGAGGGCCTGCATATCACTGTGGCGCTTCTGTTTGCCAAGTCGGAAGTCACGGCCTGGTCGCAGACTTCTCGCTGTAGTCGGAAAGACATCGAAAAATGGCCTCTCCATACGGCGGACCAGATTGCGCAGTACCTGTGGCTAAAGGTGGTTTCCGCCACGAAACCCGCGTTATCGGCTCGCGTTCGTGAAAAAGCCGGGGCTCGGGAAGCATATCTAAAAGGCAGGTTTTTCTGGAATCAGCGCAATGAGAGAAGTCTGCGGAAAGCCATTCACTGTTTTCAATCAGCCGTGCGCGAAGATCCTGAATTTGCCCTCCCGTACTCCGGCCTGGCCGATTCTCTTACGCTTCTTTCCTTCTATGAGATTGTTCCTCCCTCGAAGGTAATGCCAGCGGCGCGGCGTGCGGCGCAGAAAGCCATCGAACTCGATCCCAACTCAGCCGAGGCGCATGCGTCTCTGGCGGATGTTTTTCTGCATTTCGACCGCGACTGGGACGCAGCCGATCGCGAATATCTGCGCTCCATCCAGTGCAATCCCGAATACGCTCTGGCCTATCACTGGTACGCCAATCTGCTGGCTGCACGCGGGCATCATGAGGCGGCGCACATGGCGATCATGCATGCGCTCGAGATCAATCCGGTTTCGATCATCACGCTGGTGTGGGCCGGAGTGACGTCTCATTTGGCACACGCTTTTGACGAAGCGATTCGACATTATCGGAGTGCGTTGGAGTTGGACCCGATGTTCGGATGGGCGCACATGTACATGGCGCAAGCACTGGAACAAAAAGGCGAATTCAAGTTGGCATTGCGGGAATTCGTAACCAGTGTTCGTTTGGCGGAGGGCAATAATTGCGTAAAGGCAATGATGGCTCATGCGCATGCCATGTCTGGCGATACTAAGTCGGCACGCGAGATTCTGGTTGAACTCGGCAACATGTCCTCCAGACAATGCGTCCCCTCCTACGATATCGCCGCGACTCACGCAGCATTGGGCGAGTGTCATCAGGCCCTCTCGTGGCTCAATCGTGCGTGCCGAGAACGGAATATGAAGCTGTTCACGCTCAGTCACGATCCACGCTTTGACGGGATCCGTCACGCCTCCGGATTCCAGCAGATCGTCAAACAAGTCGGGCTTCCCCAGCTAAGCTTCTCCGCCGGCTAGAGAGAACCACGCGACCCCTGAGAATCCGAGGAAGTTCCTGACAATTTCCATCGCCAGTAGTCATCTCCAGGGAAGCTCATGTTCAACCGCGCACTCGGCTCCCCGCCCGGAATAATTGACTCGTCGTGTAGACTTTTTCCATTTCACAGCACGAAATCGGGGATTGTTGTGACACCAACGGTCGTAACCCGGCAGACAGAAGTGCGGCATCGAGAGCTGCGTCGAAGCCTCGGACTTTTTGATTCGACCATGATTGTTGCGGGCTCGATGATTGGGTCCGGAATTTTCATTGTGTCCGGCGAGATGGCGCGGGAAGTGGGAAGCAGCGGGTGGCTGCTGCTGGCGTGGGTTCTGGCGGGAGTTCTCACGATTGCGGCCGCGCTCTCTTATGGAGAGTTGGCTGCAATGATGCCGCAGGCCGGCGGACAATATGTGTATCTGCGTGAAGCTTTTTCACCGCTGTGCGGATTTTTATACGGCTGGACTCTATTCCTGGTGATTCAAACAGGAACGATCGCAGCTTCGTCCGTCGGCTTCTCCCGTTATCTTGGCGTGCTATGGCCTGAAATCGCTGAGAACAACTACATCATTCGTCCCATTCACGTTTTGCCCACGTACGCAGTTTCCCTTTCTACTGCACAATTTGTCGCGTTGGTTGTCATTTCATTTTTGACTTGGGCAAATTTCATGGGATTGAAATATGGAAAGAGTGTTCAGAACCTGTTTACCTCGATGAAAATCGGATCGCTACTGACAGTGATCGGGATCGGCGTGCTCGTAGGGTGGAAAGCTGCTGTTGTAAAGACCAACTTTGCCCATGCATGGACTCCGCCCGGACTTTCTTCGGCAGGACAGGGCCTATTCTCCGAAAGAACGGTGGAAATTCTGGTCGCGCTTTGCATCGCACAAGTTGGAGCTCTCTACGCGGCGGATGCGTGGAACAACATTACGTTTACGGCCGGCGAGGTTCACAATCCAGCGCGGAATGTACCTTTGTCGCTGGCGCTGGGAACTGTGATCGTCATTGCTCTTTATCTCTGCGCGAATTTCGCTTATCTAGTGGTATTGCCGTTCAGCGAGATTCAGCATGCGCCATCAGATCGCGTAGCTTCAACGATGTTCGAAGCGATTTTTCCTTTGATCGGTCCGAAATTGATCGCCATTGCCATCATGATTGCGGCCTTCGGCTGCATGAACGCTTTGATCTTGTCGGGGGCGCGCGCTTACTATGCGATGTCTCTGGATGGTCTGTTTTTCAAGAGCGCGTCAACTCTGAACCGGGCGGATGTTCCCGGCACAGCCTTGGTTATGCAGGCCCTTTGGGCGGGAGTGCTGCTGACAATTCGAACTTATCAGCCGACAACTGGCAATTACGGAAATCTCTACAGCAACTTACTGGATTACATTATCTCGGCCGCGCTGATTTTTTATATCTTCACAATCGCGGGTGTCTTTCGCCTGCGGAGGCTGAGGCCCAAGGCGGAACGTCCTTACAAAGCCTTTGGTTATCCCTGGGTTCCCATGCTTTATCTGATTAGTGCAGTCCTGATTCTGGTAGTTCTATTTGTGAAGCGGACAGCAACAACCATTCCAGGAGTCGTCATTGTGCTGATCGGCGTCCCGGTGTATTTCGCTTTTAAATCAAGAGGCGACCGGTAAGAGTTTCTGCGGTGCCAGCGGGAGTCTGCAGGGGGCGCGTAACCACAAGAAACGGACGAACAGCCGATCAGTGTAGGTTACTCGAAACGGCGGCCAGCGACCACGGAACCTCCCGCAAGCGAGATCTGCACTCGATCGCGGAAAGCAACTGCCCTCAAGAACGAACAGTCAAGCGGCCGACATTGAGCCGAAATCGTTGATTGTTATCCTTTCACTTCCTGACGGGATTCTCCCAGACCCTCAATCCCCAGTTCTACGACATCGCCCGCATTCAGAAAAGCTGGCGGGTTCATTCCCATGCCCACCCCGGCGGGCGTTCCGGTGCTGATGATATCGCCGGGAAGAAGCGTCATGAACTGACTCACATACGAGACCAGGGTCGGAACATCGAAAATCATGTTTGCGGTCGAGCTATTCTGCTTGAGTTTTCCATTAACTTTGCACCACATCTTGAGATTGCCGAAATTCGGAAGCTCGTCAACGGTGGCCAGGAACGGCCCGAGAGGGGCGAAAGTATCGGCGCTCTTTCCTTTGACCCATTGCCCGCCGCGCTCAAGCTGAAACTGGCGTTCGGAGTAATCGTTGTGCAAGACGAATCCCGCCACGTGGTCGAGAGCATTTTCTTTTGCGATATACAAGGCGCGTTTTCCGATAACCACGGCCAATTCCACCTCCCAATCCAGCTTGGTCGAGTTTCGCGGGCGCACGAGAGCGTCGTTAGGACCGACTAAAGAAGTGGTTGCCTTGAAGAAGAGTACAGGTTCTTTTGGGGTCTCAGCCTTCGTTTCTGCCGCGTGATCGCGATAATTCAGTCCAATGCAGACGATCTTGCTGGGCCGGCAAACCGAAGATCCGAGGCGTGTGGAGGAGGCAACGCGAGGCGCCGACGATTCGTTTTTCTTCAGCCATGACCCGAGCCGCGCCAGTCCCCCGCTT
>JASHPL010000452.1 GCA_030038125.1 Candidatus Sulfotelmatobacter sp. | reverse complement strand
ACTGACAAGTACTCCTGGATCGGCTCTCATTCGCACGGTACGCATGGTGCTGCTCTGCTCTTCGACCGCTTGTATCGCCCCAAGCCCGCCTATGATGCGATAATGGAGGAAATCTCGGGCCACGCCTTAGCCAGCACCCGCTGAAAAGAAAACCAAGGTACGTACCTTGCGGAGGGCCCAGCCTGGTACCATGTCTAGCCATCTATCGTGGCCATACCCGCGACTTCTCGGGCTTCTCTGCATCTATAATGGGTTGTTGCGCCCTTCCTGCTAAACTCCGGGCGTTTTTCTCCTTTGAGTGATGCGGCCCCAACTCGTCCTGTAAAGATTTCCTATCGCAAACAAGTCATCATTCTGCTGTCGATCTGCGTCCTTGTTCTACTGATGATTCTGGTCTCGGAAACGGCATTCGATCTGCCCTTCCTGCGCCCAGACAGCAATGGAGACATCGTCGTTTTTGCTGCACTTTCTGCACTGATCTTTCTATTGTTCGTTGCCCTGAGCTTCGTCCTGATGCGCAATCTGCTGAAGCTCTTTGCAGAGCGGCGGCTAGGTGTGCTGGGATCGAAATTCCGTACGCGCATGGTGGTGGGCGCTCTCTTATTGTCATTCGTGCCCGTCATGGTGATGTATTGGTTCGCCTACGGATTGATGAATCGCTCGATTGATAAGTGGTTTTCCACCCCGGTCGAGGAAGTTCGTTCTGACACGCGTGCCATGGCTACGCTGCTGGCAAACTATGGGATGCAGAACGCACGGGCGGAAGCCGCTTCGATCGCGGCCTCTCCGGAGACACAGCACGCATTTGCCGGCCACAGTTTTTCAGGGGTGTTGAACGAGTTCCAGGAGCATGAAAGGACTCTGCAGGGTGGATTCGCCTTGGCTTTGCGGAACGACAACGTCGAAGCCAGCTATAATGCCCCGGCGCCGTGGTCGGTGTTGAAATCCAGCCTGCCGCTTTCCGATGCAGGGGCTGTGCATCCCGCTCAATTCACCTGGGAACAAACAGATTACACGCTGGGCACCGCTCCGGTTGCCGGCGGAGGGCTGATCGTTGTTGCGATTCCCCTTCCTCGCGAATTCTCGCAGACTGTGCATCAGGTGGAAGCCAGCCAACGCCGTTACTACAATCTGGCGCGCGAGCGGCGGGTCGTGCGGCGCACATACATGGGGCTGCTGTTGTTGCTTACCATGATTGTGCTTTTTGTGACGACCTGGCTGGCATTATTCCTATCAAAAATTGTGACGCGGCCACTTGCTGCGCTTGCTGAGGCTACGCAGGAGATTTCGCGTGGGCGGCTGGATTTTCGCGTTGACGTCAGCGCCGCTGATGAAATCGGCGATCTAGTGCGCTCGTTCAATCAAATGGCCGAAGAATTGGAGGCCAGCCGCCGCCAGATTGAAGCATCCAGCCGCGATCTCAGTGCTGTAAATGCGGAACTCGATCAGCGGCGCCGCCACATGGAAACCATCTTGGAGAGCATCCCGACGGGCGTGCTGTCACTCAATGCCGATCGCAGAGTCACACATGTTAATCAGGCGCTGCTGCGGATGTTTTATCCCGAGGGGCCTACGCAGTATTTGCTGGGAGCGTTTTTGACCGATGTTTTCCCAGCCGAGGTGATTGAGGACTTCGAGCCGCTGATCCGGCGCGCGGACCGCATGGGCATCACCACCAGCCAGATGGAGATGCAGTTGCCCCACAATTCTTTGAACGTCGCCGTCACGGTGGCAACTTTGCGGAACCAACACGCACGCTCCGGATACGTCGTTGTGTTTGAGGATCTTTCGGATTTGCTGAAAGGACAAAAGCAGGCTGCGTGGCGGGAAGTAGCCCGTCGAGTCGCTCACGAAATCAAAAATCCATTGACGCCAATAGCCTTATCGGCGGAACGCATCGAACGGCAGCTGGAACGGGCTCCACATGATCCTTCGACTTTGGGTACGGTCCGCCGCAGCGCAGGCACGATCGCTACAGCAGTTGAAACCGTGCGCCGTCTGGTCGATGAGTTCTCAACCCTGGCGCGCTTCCCCGTGGCGGAGCCGCAACCGGCCGATATCAACAGAGTCATCGAGAACGCGCTATCGATGTTTCACGGCCGGCTTGATGGCATCCAGCTCCGGACATCCCTGGCGTCCGACCTTCCGCGAGTCATGGCTGATGGCGAGGCCATGAAGCGCGCCATCGCGAATTTGGTGGATAACGCCGCGGAAGCGCTGCGTGACGCTATTGTGCGCGAGATCGCGATTTCTACCGCGTTGGTCGCAAGCCGCGATGCAGTGGAAATTATCGTGGCCGACACCGGTCATGGAGTAACTCGCGAGTTGAAAGAAAGGCTTTTCCTGCCTTATTTCTCCACCAAGAAACGCGGCACCGGTCTTGGCTTGGCCATTGTTAGCCGCATCGTCGAAGACCACCATGGGTCCATCCGCGTGGAGGAAAACTATCCGGTAGGCACTCGTTTTATCGTTGAAATTCCCGTGGCTGTTGAAGCCAGTCCCGCAACTGCGACGGCGCAGCATGCATAACATTCTTATCGTGGACGATGAAGGCGGAATACGCGAATCGCTTTCAGGCATTTTGGCGGACGAGGGCTATAACGCTTCGTCGGTCGAAACTGGCGAGGCATGCCTCGATGCCTTGGCGAAAGATGCGTATGACGTGGTCTTGCTGGATATCTGGTTGCCCGGCATCGATGGTTTGGAAACACTCGAGAAAATTCGCGTGTCGGATAATCCTCCGGAGGTCATCATGATTTCCGGGCATGGAACGATCGAAACCGCCGTGCGCACCACGAAACTGGGGGCATTCGATTTCCTGGAAAAGCCCTTATCCATAGAAAAAACGTTGATTCTGATCAAAAATGCGATCGAATCGAAGAAACTGCGGCTCGAAAACATTGAACTGAAGAAGCAACTGCAGACCAAGAGCATCATCGTGGGTGACAGCATTCCCATGAAAGCTCTGCGCCAACAAATCGCGTTGATGGCTCCAACCAACGGTCGTGTGCTGATCTACGGTGAATCCGGCACCGGTAAGGAACTCGTAGCGCATGCCATGCACGCGCAGAGCCTACGCAAGGGCGAAACTTTCGTGGAGGTGAATTGCGCCGCCATTCCCGAGGACCTGATTGAGAGCGAATTGTTCGGACATCGCAAGGGATCGTTTCCTGGTGCCGCCGCCGACAAGGAGGGGAAATTTCAACGAGCTCATGGCGGAACATTGTTTCTTGACGAAGTGGGTGACATGAGCTTGAAGACCCAGGCAAAGGTGTTGCGCACTCTGGACGAGCAACGCTTTACTCCGGTGGGAAGCGATCAGACTATTACTGTTGATGTGCGTGTGATTGCATCGACGAACAAAGACTTAGAAGAAGAGATTTCGCGAGGGAATTTCCGGGAAGATTTGTTCTATCGGCTGAACGTAATTCCGTTCTTCGTTCCGCCCTTGCGCGAGCGCAAGGAAGATATCCCCCTGTTCACCCGGCATTTTCTGAAAGAGCTGGCCGTGACCTATGGCCGCCGACCGCGGGAAATTACCGACGACGCTATTGACGTCCTTATGCGTTATTCCTGGCCGGGCAATGTGCGTGAGTTGCGCAATGTGATCGAGCGTATCGTGATCATGAACCCGACGACAACTCGCTTCGACAGTAAACATCTGCCACCGCTGGTGTATCGCGATGGCGGCCGGAGAGTCCCCAGAACAGAGTTCTCTACTCTCCATCAGGCACGCGATGCCTATGAGCGAGATTACATACTGAAGAAGCTCGACGAGAATCATGGTAACGTCAGCCGCACCGCGGAAGTGCTGGGGCTGGAGCGCAGCCATCTGTACCGCAAAATGAAGACGCTGGGAATTGCGGCCAAGGAATAAGCGCGGGCGGAAGGCGAACGGATGCCGCTCTTAGCGCTTCACCATGCGGATCTCCGTGCCATTCTTGCGGAACGTCACTTCGTCCATCAATTGACTGATCAGGAAAATTCCGCGGCCGTGATTGGAATACAGATTTTCGCCGACGGTACAAGCCGGAATGGAGCTGGGGTCAAATCCAGCACCCGGATCACGCACGATAATGAGCACTCCTCGGTCTTCCTCGAAGGCAACCAGGCATTCAACAACTTTTGACGAATCTTCCTTCGCGCCGTGAACCACGGCATTGGCCAGCGCCTCTTGCAAAGCTAACTCAATCGCGTCAGCCTTGCCGTCGACACAGTGAATCTCGCGCACTGCATCCATCACCTGCTCCACAATCGGATCAATGGAGTTGCGATTCGCGGCCATCTTCACACGCACGCGCAAACTCAGTTTCGCTGGATCGAAGTCATATTCCTTCAGATGTTCCTCGGGAGAAGCTCCAGATTCCATACTGCTCTGCTGTCCTATCCGCGCGTCGTGTTCGGGGGTAAGCGCAATTGATAAATTCTATCGGCAAAGGTGTTAGGTGAGCAATGTCCGACTGGGGTTCGCCGGCTGCTTGGACGGTTTCAATCCTTCGATGCCGGATTGCTCGGTGACCTGTCAATTCCAGTTGGCAAAGCACTTCAATCCGCAGCATCGTTTGCGTCCAACCCGCGCTTTGTGGCCTGTGCCGCCATCCGATGTTCGAGTTGACGTCGCCAGTCGAGTTCTTCCACAAACGCCCGCGAATCCCGCCATCCCCGCTGCACTTTGACGTAGAGCTCGAGGAAGACTTTGGTTCCCAGCATGCGCTCGATCTGCCAGCGAGCAGCACTTCCGATTTTTTTGAGCATCTGACCGCCTTTGCCCACCACGATTCGCTTTTGTCCTTCGCGTTCGCAGTAAATCGTCGCTGCGATGCGGGTGAGTCTGGAGCCCGCCTCGAAACTGTCGACGATGACGGTGGTGGCATAGGGAATCTCTTCCTTCGTGTTCAGCAGCACCTGTTCGCGTACGATTTCCGCCGCCATGAAACGCGCCGGTTGATCGGTGAATTGGTCGTCGGGAAAGTACGCGGGTCCGGCAGGCAGCGCTTGAATGACTAAGCCCAGAAGGGTATCGAGCCCTTTGCGCTTGAGTGCAGAAATCGGGATTACTTCGGCGAAATCGTAGAGCTTTTGGCTTTCGTCGATGGTTGGTAGCAGCCTGGATTTGTTGTGGATCAAGTCAATTTTGTTCAGCAAGAGGAAAACTTTCATTCCCGACTGCTTCACCAGGTCGATCGCAAACTGGTCGCGAGGATCAACCTTGTGACTAACATCCATCATCAACAGCACCAGATCGCAGCCCTCAAGTGCCTCTCGCACCTCGACCATCATCTTTCGGCCGAGCGAGCTATCGGGCTTATGCACGCCGGGAGTGTCGATAAGCACAATCTGTGCACCGTCATTTACGCGTGCCCCGGGTCTCTCCTTTTTTGCAAGACTCAGGAAGGAACTCTTCGGGATATTGATAATTCCCTGAATGCGATTGCGCGTAGTCTGCGGTTTCGGCGAGATGATCGCCAGCTTCTCGCCGACAAGCGCGTTGAGCAGCGTTGATTTGCCCGCGTTAGGGCGTCCGAGAATGCAAACGAATCCGGAGCGAAAAGGCATGTAGAATCGGGCGTCGGACATCGACTTCGGATTTCCGACCACCCCCAATGTCCCTCATTTGCGGGCTGAGATTGCAAGGCCGAATTTCAAATCTGGGGTTTGAAGCCCCAACTATATCAGCTTCAGTTGTTGCGGCTGTGCACTGGTCACTCGCACGCGTTCGACCTTGCGATCGGTGGATTCAAGAACCTCAAAACGCAAGCCGTCATCCTCGACAACGTCGCCCTTGCGCGGGATGCGTCCCGCGAGCTCGCTCACCAGTCCGGCGATCGTAGCCGACTCTTTGCCTTCCGGACGCGTGCCGAAAAGTTCATCGAGACGGTCGAGATCCATATCACCAGACACGATAAAAGCGCGCTCGCCGTCACGCACGATCTCCGGCTTATCGTGCTCGTCGCGAATCTCACCGACAATTTCCTCCACCAGATCTTCAATCGTGACCAGGCCGGCAACGCCTCCGTATTCATCGACCACGATCGCCATGCGGATGTTCTGCTTCTGCATCTCACGCAGCAGATCGCTGCCCAGCTTGCTTTCCGGAACGAAGTAAATATCCCGCCGCATGAGCGTGTCGAGCGTCCGTGTGTGCGCTTCACTGTCCGAAACCTGCAGCACGTCCTGGGCGTAGACGATTCCCTTGATGTTGTGGATCGTGCCCTCGTAAACCGGAACTCGGGAGTAGTGCTTGGTTCGCAGCATCTCGATGAAGTTTTCGACGGTTGTATTCACAGGAACGGCGAACATCGCCGGACGCGGGCGCATCGCCTCACGCACCGTCTTTCCGCTGAACTCGACGACCGATTGGATCAGATCGCGATCTCCTTCCTGGATGATGCCTTCTTCTTGTCCGGCTTCAATTAGCGCATCCACGGCTTCAGCCGGGCCCGGCTGCCCGGTGGTGTTTTGACGAGTCAAAGAGACCACCGACTGCAGAAAGCCCAGCGCAATCGTTACCGGTAATACAAAGTAGATCAGAATTCTAAGAAGTAACGTCCAGTGAATGAGCCAGGCGCCTTTGGTGCGCGAAAAAAACAGGAACGGCAGGAAACGATTGCAGATCACGACGATCAGAATCAGGCTGATGGTCGCTTGCAGGATTTCGTAAACGCTCCATCGCTGATCGCCGAATACGATGAATCCTACGATGAGAGCGATCGCCGCCATGGTCATCTGTGTGAGCACAGCCATGGAGAGCGATGCTCGCATCCGGCTCACCTGCAGCCGCGGTTCAACCTTTTGCTCGAAGAAATCGATGTTGTCCTGGAAATCACGTGAAAGGAATTTGCCGGCTTCCTGATAAACGCGGTCCACATAAGAAACAAGAGTCAGAAGCCCGAGGAGGAGAAGAAGCGTAATTGCGACGCCGATCGTCATACGCTTGCCACTCTTGCGCGATGCCGCTTACGTTTCTTCTTTTTTTTCGTGGGATCCGTCGTAGCGGCGTGAGCTCGTTCGATCAAAGCTGAGGGCAGTTTGAGTGCGCGGCGCAACTCTGCTTCCTTCCGCGCCATGGCACCATTATCGCGCTCGTGGTTCAAGCCTGCCAGATGAAGAATCCCGTGCAAAGTCAGAATCTTGACCTCGGCAGCGGGTGGATGCCCCAACCGGACGGCATTCTTAGCGGCAATCTCAGCAGAGATGGCGATATCACCGGCGAGAGAGGACTTGTGCCCATTCGAGGACGCGAATGTGGCTGGGAAAGACAGCACATCAGTCGCCTTATCTTTGCCTCGAAACCGGTGATTGAGCGATCGAACTTCAGTGCTGCCGGTTACCAGAACGTTGACCGTCCCGCGCAGTCCCGCAGCTCGCCTGGCTTGGCGCACAAAGCACTCGAGCGACAGCCGGTTCACTCCGGTAACTTTCTTCTGCAAAATGACCAAGCCTCGCTCCGACGAATCAACGAATGGACAATTTTGTAAACAAGCAAACAAACAGGAGAGCTCAACTTGCGGCCCTTCCCATACCATTGCAAATCATCCTTTGACTTCCACAGACGGGCCTTTCTCCTCATTGGTGATCAACAGTGGAATGGGCTTTTCGCTTGTGGAGTCGGCGCTTTTCGCCTCCAGCAACAGCATCTGTTGCTCGGCCACGCGCGCCTTATGTTCGTCATACGCGCGCACGATCCTCTGCACCAGATGATGGCGCACCACATCCCCTTCATCAAAATGGACGAAGGCGAGTCCTTCCACGCGTTTCAGCACTTCAATCGCTTCGAGCAATCCGCTGCGGCGTGCGTTGGGCAGATCGATCTGCGTGATGTCGCCGGTGATCACAGCTTTCGAATTGAACCCGAGCCGGGTCACAAACATCTTCATCTGTTCCGAGGTCGTGTTCTGCGCCTCGTCGAGAATCACAAAAGAATCATTCAAGGTACGTCCCCGCATGAATGCGATGGGCGCAATCTCAATGACATTCTTCTCCAGATAACGGTCCACTTTCTCCGGGTCGAGCATGTCATACAACGCGTCGTAAAGAGGGCGCAGATAGGGATCGATCTTATCCTGCAAGGTGCCGGGCAAAAATCCAAGCCTTTCGCCCGCTTCAACCGCCGGTCGGGCCAGGATAATACGGTTCACTCGTTTGGCCAGCAGCGCCGAAATCGCCATGGCCACAGCCAGGTATGTCTTGCCCGTGCCCGCCGGTCCAACGCCGAAAACCATGTCGTGCTTTTCAATGGCTTCAAGATATCGCCGTTGATTACTGCTTTTCGGTTGAACTGTACGGCGTCCGAAGGAACGCTGGCGTCCGGCGTCAGCCAATCCGCGCAACGTGGTCGTTGGATCCGAGGTCAGCACACGCAGCATGCTGTTCAGGTCGCCATTGTTGAAGCTGTAGCCGGAACGCTGCAGGCTCTCATAATCGGCAAAAACCTGCTCGGCGCGAGCAACATCGCGCGGTGCGCCTTCCAACTCGATTGCATTCGAGCGCAGATTGATGGTCACGCTCAGACCGTCTTCAAGCAGGCGAACATTCTCGTCGCGTGTACCGAAAAAGGTTTCGATGTTGGGACTAATCCCAATGCTCTTCTTCATTCAGTTTCGTTGACCAAAGCAGCCGGAAAAAAGCCAATCAGATTTCGGCGAGGACTTCGACGTAAGCGTCGCCCCAAGCCTCGCGTGGCGAGCTATACTCTCGTCATTTCTGCGCAAATACGCAGGAATCCTGTGATTCAGAACTAACGCAAAATTATGCTCGGAGACGGGAAAAACCGGAATGTTGGAGCCCTGACGGGCGACAACTACCATTACTAAAAGCCTACCCCGGTCGGAGACGCGAGTCAATGCCGGATAAATTCAGGCCAGGGTTGGCGTTATTTAACATGCGGCCGCCGGCACGGCCCTGCTCCGGGCCCATTCACGCAAGGCGGTAATCTCCTCGGCACGCGTAGTTGAAAGCGGAATCGTGTGCCCGAGGGCTTCGATGAGCAACTGTGTGGTGAGTGATGTTTTTTGCGAGTACGCAGAGTAAAGTGCATCCTGAACCGCCGCCTCAATCTCTGCCCCGGAGTATCCCTTTGCAGCCACAGCCACTTGCTCAAGATCGAAATCTCTCGGGTCGCGCTTCCGTTTGGCCAATTGAATCGAGAAAATCTGCTTACGCTCACCCTCATTCGGTAGATCTACGAAGAACAATTCATCAAAGCGGCCTTTACGGATCAACTCGGGTGGCAGAACGTTCACGTTATTGCAAGTCGCGGCAACAAACACGGGAGCTTTGCGGTCTTGCATCCACGAGAGAAAGGAAGCGAGCAGGCGCGAGGAAACGCCGGCATCGGCGGACGCGGAATCGGGACCGCTGCCGGCGAACACCTTCTCCAGTTCATCAATCCAGAGGACGCAGGGGGCGAGTCCTTCCGCCACTTGAAAAACTTTGCGAATGCGCTTCTCAGTCTCGCCGATGTACTTGTCGTACACGGCCGAGGTATCGAACTTTACTAATGGTAGTTTCCACTCCCCCGCGACAGCGCGCGCGCAGAGCGACTTACCACATCCCTGCACGCCGAGAATGATCATTCCTCGCGGCGGTTCTAAACCAAATTCGCGCGCCGCATCTTCCCACGCGCCGTGGCGCTGATTCAGCCAGTTTTTCAGATTCTCAAGCCCTCCAACACTGACCATCTTATCCGGCGCCTCCACGAACTCCAGCATGCCCGAGTGCCGCAGGATCTGTTTCTTGGCTTCGAGTACATCCGTGACTGTCTGCGGACACAGTGCATAGCGCGTGACCAGAGCTTGTGAAATAGCACGCTCGGCCTCTTCTTCCGTCAGACCGCGCAGATTGGCCGACAGAGCATCGACTCCAGTGGCGTCCAGTTGCAGCTTCAGCGTGTAGGTCTTCGACAAACGGGTGAAAGTGTCATGTACGATCTCGCGCAGGCGTTCCCGATCCGGTAATGGAAGGTCGAAGTATTCGACGAGCTTTGCCAATTCGGCAGGAATCGTAATTTCCGGAGCAGTGATCACTACGGTTCGCCGATTTGTCGCGAACTTCTGTCCGACATCCCGTAGCCGTCGAACCACGACGGGATCATCCATGTGCCGGTGAAATCTTTGAGGATAAAGACTGCTTCAACCGTCATCGACTCCATATTGGCGAGGGCCTGCTCGGGATCCCGCGTGTTGTAGATTGAATTTCTGGCTACCGCAGACGCAGACTCGGAACTCGCCCCCATCGCCACCGCTCGCATCAACCTTTCAGCCTCGCCCGAAGTAGGGCTTAAAACGGTTCTCAACTCCGAGTAGCCGCTTTGGCCGACCGCAGCGGCGCGATCCGGACGGGCTACGCTTTTCGCGGGTTCCGTGGATGGGCTAGTCCCCGAACGCACGAGGCCGTCAGCAATGGTCCATTCGAAAGTTGCCATATTCAGTTCGGAACATGCCTCCCTCACCGTATTCACCGCCAATGTCTCTTCCGACGTTTCCATCACCACGATTGGTGTCGAAGAGTTGATCAGCACCTTCAGTCGATTGATCGTGTCACTCATGGGATTAAGCGGACCGAGCAGTTTTGTTCGTTCGCGAACTCAGACGCCGATCTTTGATCTATTTGACCGGTCGAGACTTACGCCCCTATAATAAGTGCTTCGGACCTGCCCCGAATATCTCTCGAGTCACACGAAGGTAACGAAAGCCGACATGGCAAATCATTTTTCGGCGCTGAAGCGCTCCCGTCAGAGTGAACGCCGCACGATCCGCAATCGCGCCAACACTTCCCGCCTGCGCACACAGCTACGCATTCTGCGTGAGACCGTCGCCAAGGGCGATAAAGCCGCGGCCGAGCAGATGTATCGCCAGACCGTCTCGGTCCTCGACAAGGCCATCCAGAAAGGAACGCTGCACGAAAACACCGCAGCCCGCTATAAGTCCCGCCTCGGCGCCCGAGTTAGCGGAATGAAATAGCGCAGCGAATCGGACGGACTAACTCGGATCAAGCCGCAACCAAGGAAAGACTCGCTCCCGATCGGATAGTATCTTTGTATTATTTCGTCTGCCGACAAGGGCAGCTAACGTTTCTGTGCGCGATTCTTTCAGCCTCTTTGAGGTTGATTTCGCCCGAAGTTTGGCCTTTCCGACGACACTGCAACTCCTGATTCTGGGGGACCCGTGGTCCGAGCATTGTATTGGCTCATCGCGTTTCTTGCCGCGTCCGCGGTGTATTTGTATGCCTTTCCTCAGCCCAACGTTTTCTACGCAGCCATCGTGCTGCTGCATGCCCTCCTTGGCGCAGCGGCGGCTGTGCTGCTGGTTCCTCTATTGTGGCGTCTTCTGCGCAACGGAAATTTTTCGTCACGCGCGGGGTGGCTGCTGATTGCCATCGGGGCGGTTATCGGACTGGTCTTAATCAAGACCGGCACTCCGCGTATCGAGTGGAATAAGCTCTATCTTCACATCCTGACCTCGCTGGCCGGGCTCGGACTTCTGCTTGCAGGTTGGCTCAGCAGCCGGCAGTCCTGGGAGCGCGGAGTCGCGGCGAGCGCCGGAGCGACTGCTCTCCGGATCTTGATCTGCTTCGCCGTGCTCGGCGGGATCGGCTACGGCGCTCGTTACATCCGGCAAAGCTGGAATACGAGCAATCGCATCGCAAATCCGGCCCTGCCGCCAGAAACGATGAACGAGGAAGGCGATGGCCCCTCAGGTCCATTCTTTCCAAGTTCGGCTCAGGTTTATGGACATCAGAAGATTCCCAGCAAGTTCTTCATGGAGTCGGACTCCTGCAAGCGCTGCCACGCAGACATCTACAACCAGTGGTTCAGCTCAGTGCACCACTTCTCCTCTTTCAACAACCAGTGGTATCGCAAATCTATCGAGTACATGCAGGATACGATCGGCACGCAGCCCTCCAAGTGGTGCGGCGGATGCCACGATCCGGCGGTTCTCTATGCCGGGTTGATGGACACTCCGATTAAGCAGATCGTGCATCGTCCGGAAGCGCAAGCCGGGCTGGGCTGCATGATGTGCCACTCCATCGCCCACGTGAAAAGCACGATGGGTCAAGCGGATTTTTTCCTGGAATATCCCAAGCTGCACGCATTGGCAGCCAGCAAGAATCCGGTTGTGCGCACGCTACACGATTTCGTCGTCAATCTTGATCCCGAGCCGCATCGGCGCGTTTTCCTCAAGCCGTTCATGCGCGATCAAACGGCTGAGTTCTGCTCCAGTTGCCATAAGGTGCATCTCGATGTGCCGGTGAATCACTATCGCTGGATTCGCGGTTTCAATGAGTACGACAACTGGCAAGCCAGCGGCGTCTCCGGCGAGGGCGCACGCTCGTTCTACTATCCGGCGAAGCCAGCACAGTGCGCCGACTGTCACATGCCGCTGACCGCCTCCAGGGATTTGGGGAATATCAATGGATTCGTTCACTCGCACCGCTTTCCGGCAGCCAATACGGCGGTGCCAACCGCGAACGAAGACGCCGCACAACTCAAGCTGACAGAAAATTTCCTGAAGAATGACATCGTCTCGGTCGACATTTTCGCCTTGTCTCCGGAACCGACTTCACTCCAGCCCAGCCTGTCCGCGCAATCGGAACTCTCGACGACCTTCGCGGTAGGGGAGGAAGCAGAAAGCAGGGTTCCGGTTGAAAGCACCGGTGAAGCCGCTCCCATCACCGCGCCATTGAACCGAGTTCAACCTGCACTGCGCCGCGGAGATACTGTCCGCGTGGATGTGGTCGTACGCACCAAGAAAGTTGGACACTTTTTCCCTGGCGGCACCGTCGACGCTTACGACACCTGGCTTGAGTTGAAAGGCACGGACGACAAGGGCCAGACGATTTTCTGGAGTGGTATGGTCGAAGACAACGGCCATGGGCCGGTAGAAAAAGGTGCGCACTTTTATCGCTCGTTGCAGATCGACAAACACGGCAATCCCATCAATAAACGAAATGCCTGGGCGACGCGCTCTGTGGTGTATGTCCGTCTGATTCCGCCCGGCGCGGCGGATACGGTTCACTACCGCATGTTCATCCCCGAACATGCCGGCAACAAGATCTCCCTGCACGCGCGTCTTTGCTACAGAAAGTTCAGCTGGTATGGAACGCACGAAGCTTTTGCCGGGGTCCCTGATCCGAGCAAGCCAAACGCTGTCACTCCGGATTATGACGACCGGCCCACTCTCTTCACCGGATCGCTCGTAGGCGTTTCGGCGAAGGAAGAGAAAATTCCCGATCTCCCGATTGTTGCTTTGGCTGAAGACGAAGTCACGCTTCCAGTAATCGCGCATAATGCTCCGGCTCCACAGCCGAAGACAATCGCGGTGAAAAACGAATGGCAGCGCTGGAATGATTACGGAATCGGACTCTTCCTGCAGGGAGATCTGAAAGGCGCCGCTGCGGCTTTTCAGAAAGTGGCCGAAGCGGACCCAAATAATCCCGATGGTTGGGTTAATCTCGGTCGCTGTGCGGTCCAGGAAGGCGACATGGCCCGGGCACGTGTGGTGCTGGAGCAAGCTCTCGCTCTCAGCCCAAGACTCGCCCGGGCGAATTTCTTCTATGCCAAAGTTCTGCGCGCTGACGGTAACTATGACGGCGCGGCGGCACGATTGCGAATCGTGCTCGCACAGTATCCGCGCGATCGCGTCGCGCTCAATGATCTGGGACGCATTCTGTTTCTTCAACGGGAGTACGACGAAGCGGTGAAGGTTCTGCAGGCGGTGCTCGCCATCGATCCTGAAGATCTGGAAGCGCACTACAATCTTATGCTCTGCTACAACGGCCTCGGGGACGAAACACTAGCCAAAGAACACGAAGCACGCTATCTGCGTTTCAAAGCTGATGAATCCGCGCAGACGATTACAGGTCCGTACCGCCGGCTTCATCCCGAAGACAACAACGAGCGCCAGGCTATACACGAGCACGTATCCGTGCCGCTGCCGATTTTAACCGGCCACGTCGAGGTGACCGCTCGAGGTAGCTTGCCCCGAGCGAAGTCGAGGGGGCCTGCCAAGCCAGGCGCGGTTGCAGTTTCTTCCGGAGCGTCCAGATAAATGTTGCCACCAGCAAAAGGCAGTTTCACCACCCAGATGCAGAAATACGGAGCAAGATCTTTCATGTTTCGTTTTCTCCGTGCCGCCGTGCCTCCGTGGTTCATAGTATTTTTCGCGATTACTTTCAGCTCTGCTCAGACCATCCACTTCCGCGATATCACGGCGCAGGCCGGAATCCGCTTTACCCACAACAATGGAGCCTTCGGGAGAAAATGGCTGCCCGAGACCATGGGACCTGGTTGCGCCTTCATCGACTATGACAATGACGGCTATCCGGACATCCTTCTGATCAACGGGGAAAATTTTCCTGGCCATCCCCACGGCGGAGTGACTACGCTGAAGCTTTATCGCAACAATCATGACGGCACCTTCACCGATGTGACTCGGCGCGCCGGACTTGCAATCCCTATGTATGGCTTCGGCGTCGCCATCGGGGATTACGATAATGACGGTTTCGACGACATCTTTATCTCTGCGCTCGGCCAGAGCCATCTGTTTCACAACAACGGAAACGGTACATTCACCGACGTAACCAAATCCGCCGGCTTGTGGGGTCCGGACGAATTTTCTACCAGCGCCGCCTGGGTCGACTACGACCGTGACGGCAAGCTCGATCTGGTCGTTTCCAATTACGTGCAGTGGACCGAGCAGACTGATCTTTATTGCACGATCGATGGTGCGCATAAATCGTATTGCACGCCGGAATCGTACAAAGGGGCCTCGGTTCGACTCTGGCACAATTTGGGCAACGGCAAGTTTGAAGACGCGACACAGAAGGCCGGACTCGGCGATCCGACATCGAAGAGTCTTGGAATCGCCATCCTCGACTACAACGGAGACGGCTGGCCGGACATTCTGATCGCCAACGATACGCAACCGAACAAGCTCTATCTGAATAAGAAAAATGGAACTTTCGAAGAGCGCGGAGTTTCGGCCGGAATCGGCTTCAGCGAAGATGGCGTCGCCCGCGCCGGCATGGGCGTCGACGCTGCCGACTACGATCATAGCGGACATACCAGCGTGTTGATCACGAACTTCGCTAATCAAATGGTCTCGCTCTACCACAACGAGGGCAATGGCTTGTTTGTGGATGAGGCGCCACAGTCGGAAATTGGCCGCGCCACGCTGGTTACACTCGGCTTCGGATGTTTTTTCTTCGATTACGACAATGACGGTTGGCCCGACATTTTTGTCGCCGACGGCCACATTGAAGATGAGATCGAGCGCGTGCAGAAGCGCGTGAGCTATGCCGAGCCCCCGCATCTGTTTCGTAATCTCGGGGGAGGAAAATTCACCGAAGTCACGGAGCAGATGGGCAAAGCCTTCAGCATGCCGAAAGTGGCGCGGGGCACGGCTTACGCCGATATCGACAACACCGGCTTTCTCGACATTTTGCTCACCACCAACGGTGGCCCCGCTTATCTGTTCCATAATGAAGGCGGAACGAATCAGAGCTTGCGTATCAAGCTCCAAGGCACGAAATCGAATCGTGACGGTATTGGCACGGTAGTCCGGCTGAGTTCGGGCAACGAAAAACAACAGAAGATGCTGCGTTCCGGTTCAAGTTATCTCTCGCAAAGCGAACTGATGCTAACCTTCGGCTTGGGCGGACAAGTCAAGGCGGACACGATTGAGATCCAATGGCCCAGCGGCCAGATCGATAAGCTCACAAATGTAAATGCTGGCCAGACGGTCACGGTCGTAGAGGGCAAGGGAATTGTCAGCGCACGCTCGTACGTCGCATCGCATTCTCACGTGGAGCCCAGCCTGGCTAAGGAATAGCTTTGGATTCTCCTGTGTAGCGCTGTGTCCTCTGTGGTTAAATTCTCTGTTCCCATGAAGCTCAAAATTTCTGTTGTCATTTCTGCTGCCCTGCTTCTGGCGCCCATTTTCTTTGCTCCGCTGCTTCCCCGGACGAGGGCGTCCGGTGCTCCTGCTTCCGATCCCTTGGAAGCTGCCCGCCTGAACAATCTCGGCTGCGCCTACATGAATCAGCAGTTTTTCGAAAAAGCTCTGGAGTCATTTCAGCAAGCCGAGGCTGCCGATCCGAAGTTAGTGATCGCGCGCCTGAATGAAGGCGTTGCGCTAGTCAACCTGCAAAAGATCGATGAAGCGAAAGCCGCGCTTGAAGATGCACTCCAGCAGGATCCGAAACTTCCGAACGGCTGGTACAACCTCGGTCTGGTGGCAAAGAATGCCGGGGACACGGAGGCGGCCCTCAGCGCTTTTAAGCGCGTGATCGAGATTGATCCGAATGACGCCGATACTTGGTATTTCCTGGGTACGGTCTACGTGCAGGCCAAGCAATTTCCCCAGGCGATTGAGGCCTTCGACCACGCGCTCAAGATCAATCCGCTACACGCCTCGGCGCAGTTCGGATTGTCGCGCGCCTATCAGCAATCCGGCGACACCAACGACGCCCGTGAGCACCTCAAGCGGTTTCAATACATCACGCAAAACAAATACGGATCGCCCATGAGCCTCGCCTATGGCGAGCAGGGACAATACTCGCGTGCAGTCGAGTCTCCGCAATGGCAACTGAAGCCGCCCCCGCAAATCAAGGTGCAGTTCGTGGATGTTACCAAGGAGGCGGGGCTGGCGCCGAATAGACAAAACCCTACCTTTGGTGGACCGTGGGAGACATTCGGGCAAGGTGCATGTTTCTTTGATTATGACAACGACGGGAAAATCGATTTGTACCTCGCGGATGACGGCGAGGTTGGCGGACAGTCGCTCTACCACAACCTCGGAAACGGAAAGTTCGAACGGGTGACTAAGAGCGCCGGACTTGATCCAACGCTACATGCAGTTAGCTGTACTGCTGGCGACTACGACAACGACGGTGCACCCGACCTTGTGATAAGCACGGGGGCACGTCTGATGCTTCTGCACAACCAGAAGGACGGTACCTTCAAGGACGTTACGCCCTCAACAGGTATCACAAGCGATGGCTCGAATTTAGGGCTCACGTTTATCGATTACGACCACGATGGCGACCTTGATCTTTTCGTGAACCATTCGCGAACAGAACACCCGAAGAGTCTCCGTGGTTACGATCTTCAGATTTCAAATTTGATGTGGCGAAACAACGGGAACGGAACCTTTACCAACGTGACCGATTTGCTTGGGGTGTCGAGTGAGGGCGATGATTTCGGGCAGACGACCGGCG
This sequence comes from Candidatus Sulfotelmatobacter sp., assembly GCA_030038125.1. Classification (GTDB taxonomy): domain Bacteria; phylum Acidobacteriota; class Terriglobia; order Terriglobales; family Acidobacteriaceae; genus Sulfotelmatobacter. The sequence goes on along the minus strand of JASHPL010000452.1, from coordinate 2,877 downwards.
CCGTCGGGACTGACTACAACAACGACCGCGCCATAGACTTGGCAGTCGACTGGGGCGATTATCCGACCCTTTATGAGAATCCCCGAGAAGGGGAATTTCGCGACCGAAGCGATCTGACCTCCGGTATGGGTGCGCAAACGGATGCTGTAGCTGTCCTCGACTTCGATCACGATGGCTGGATGGATTTAGCGTTCACCAACTTCACCGCGTTTTTGGAAGGCGTTACCCTTTGGCGTAATAAGGGTGGCAGAGCATTTGAGAAGGTTCTGCTACCGAAAACCAACTGGATGCAAGCTTACGGCGTCGCCGCCTTCGATTACGACAACGACGGCTGGGTCGATCTCGTCGCCGTTGGCGAAACAAAAGAAGGCAAGGGCGAGATCAAGCTTTTCCGCAATCTCGGTCCCGACGGATTTAAAGACGTTACCGCCGACGTCGCACTCGACAAGATTCAACTGAAAGAGCCGCGCGCCATTATTACTGGCGATTACGACAACGACGGTGCGGTCGACCTGCTAATTACCCAGAATCACGGCCCGGCGGTGCTGTTGCGCAATGAAGGCGGCAATCAGAATCATTGGCTGCGGCTCGCGCTCAAGGGACTGGCTGACAATAAATCCGCGATCGGGACGAAAGTGGAAGTTTTCGCCGGGGGCAACCGGCAAAAATTTGAGATCTACGGATCGAATGGATATCTCGGCCAGAATTCGCCCTATCTCACGGTCGGACTGGGCCAGTCCACCCGAGCCGATGTCGTTCGTATGCTGTGGCCCACCGGCGTGTTGCAAGACGAAATCAACGTCGCTGGCGACAAGCAGCAGAATCTTCTTGAAATTGATCGTCGCGGCAGCTCGTGTCCCACGCTGTTTGTATGGAATGGCAAGCGCTATCAGTTTGTCGCCGACATGCTTGGAGCCGGAGTCGTCGGACACTGGGTTGGCCCCGGCCAGCGCGACATTCCGCGCCCGGTGGAGTGGATCAAGATCGATCGCAAGATGATTCGGGAGAAGCAGAGTCAAGATCCCCGCTTCGCCCAAAATCGGGGAGAAGTGGGGCATCCAGTGTTTAGTGGGCCCACGACCAACACCCAACGACCGACGTCTGTCTTGAGTTTCCGTTTCATGGAGCCGCTTGAAGAGGCCGTTTACCTCGATCAGGTACGGTTGCTGGCGGTCGATCATCCCGCGGATATTGACGTCTATCCGAACGAATACTTCGCATCGAACCCTCCCTATCCGAAGTTCAAAGTTGTGGTGAGCCGCAACGCGCGTCCGCCAGCAGGCGCATGGGACGATCACGGACACGATGTGCTGCCCGATCTGCTCGTGCATCATTACATTGGCGATTTCGCATTGACGCAATTTCTCGGATTCGTCAAGCCGCACTCCCTCACGCTCGACCTCGGCCAGACCTATAACGGGGGCCCGCTCTGGCTGTTGATGCACGGCGAGGTCGAATATTTCACTGCCAATAGCATGTATGCCGCGTCGCAATCGGGAATGGCGGCGATCTCTCCTTACGTTGAGGCGCTTGGTGAGAAGGGCGGTTGGAATCGCGTAATCGACGATATGGGCTTCCCGGCGGGTGGTCCGCGCACAATCACCGTCGATCTGTCCGGCAAACTGCCAAAGGGCACACGCAAGATTCGCATCACGACGAATCTCCAGGTTTATTGGGATGGCATTCTGATCGACCGCACGCCGCAGAATTCTGCGGGCTGCAAAACACATTCCTCGAATGGCGCCCAAAACGCTCTCACACGGAACTACAGTGAAAACTGCGAAACTGGCAACGTGCACCTCATCGACATTCCGTTCGTTCGCGCTGATCTCGAGCACCACGGATATCCGCTGAAGATCGAGGGAACGCCGCCGGGAAATGTCAACTACATTTACGAGCAAGCCAGCGCCACTGGGCCATACACGCGTCCCATGGGAAGCTACACGCGCTATGGCGACGTGCTTCCATTGCTCACCGCGACCGATGACAAACTCGCCGTCTTTGGATCGGGGGACGAGGTTCGTCTCGACTTCGATTCCTCTACGCTTCCTGCGCTGGGTGCCGGATGGGTGCGCGATTATTTCTTCGCTGCCAACGGCTACGAGAAAGATATGGACTTCTACGCAGCCGACGGCAACTATGTGGCGCCGCTTCCATTCTTAGGGATGGGCGAGTACCCCTATGGTCCGCTCAAATCATTCCCGCTCGACGATGAACACCTAAACTATCTGCTCGAATACAATACGCGTTTCATGTCGGGCAACGAGCAGCGCGGATACTGGTTCGACTATGGCGAGAAACGATAGCGAGCACCTAAACTGTGCTCGGTTGGCACGATTTTCCTTACTGAGAACTGCCAACGGGAGTCTGGCCTACAGAATCGTTTTACTGTTTGACAATCTTGCTGTTTCCGTAATCCAATAGCCGTTCCCCATGGAAACCCCGACTCCGATTGCCTCCACTGCGCCGCGCTTGCGCCGCACGCTAACGCTCTGGGACCTGATTCTCTATGGCGTCATTGTTATTCAGCCGGTGGCGCCGATGTCGGTGTTTGGCGTGCTGAGCGATCGCGGCCATGGGCACGTGGTCACCGCCATCCTGATCGCCATGGTGGCGATGCTGTTCACGGGCATCAGCTACGGGCGCATGGCGCGCGCGTATCCGAGCGCGGGCTCCGCCTTCACCTACGTAGCGCAGGAGGTCAATCCGGGTGTCGGCTTTGTTACGGGATGGAGCATGGTGATGGATTACATGCTCAACCCGCTGATATGTACTGTTTGGTGCGCGGGCCAGGCGAGTCAGTTTGCGCCGGGAGTTCCGGCGTGGATTTGGAAGATCTTTTTTGCGTTGGTTTTTACGCTGCTGAATATTCGCGGT
>JASHPL010000451.1 GCA_030038125.1 Candidatus Sulfotelmatobacter sp. | reverse complement strand
GTGAAGTCGAAGGACATTTCCTGGAAGGGTTTTGGCGCGCTCATCAGGTTCCGCTGCCAGCCGTCAAAACCGACCCTGTGCAACTGAGAACGCTCGAGAAATGGATGCGCTCGCAAAAACCGGATACCTTCTTCGACGGCGACGGTAAACTCGCTCCGGTCTTTCGCGAATTGGCGCCCACGGGCATTCGTCGCATGAGCGCAAATCCGCACGCCAACGGAGGCCGCCTGAAGAAGTCCCTGCGCTTGCCCGATTTTCGCAACTACGCGAATCCCACCGAAAAGCCGGGCAAGTCTCTGGCGGAAAATACCCGGCCGCTGGGCGCGATGTTAGCGGAAGTAATGAAGATGAATCCGAACAACTTCCGCGTTTTTGGTCCAGATGAAACCACATCGAACAAGCTTGACGCTCTCTATTCCGTCACCAAGAAGTTCTGGATTGAAGACCGCTTTCCCGAGGACAACGACGGAGGCAATCTCGCGCCCGATGGCCGCGTGATTGAGATGCTCAGTGAGCACACGCTCGAGGGCATGCTCGAAGGCTATTTACTTACGGGACGGCACGGCTTCTTTTCTTCCTACGAAGCTTTCGTGCACATCATCGATTCCATGTTCAATCAGTATGCGAAATGGCTGGAGATCTGTAATCATCTCTCCTGGCGCGATTCCATCGCCTCGTTGAATCTTCTGATAACTTCCACCGTGTGGCGGCAGGATCACAACGGTTTCACACATCAGGACCCGGGATTCCTTGACGTGGTCGTCAACAAGAGCGCCAGAGTTACCCGTATCTATCTTCCTCCGGACGTGAATTGCCTTCTCTCGGTTGCCGATCATTGTCTGCGAAGCCAGAATTACGTCAACGTGATCGTCTCCGATAAGCAGAAGCATTTGCAGTATCTGAACATGGACCAGGCCATCATTCATTGCACCAAAGGCATTGGCATTTGGGATTGGGCCAGCAACGATGAGCACGGCGAGCCCGATGTGGTGATGGCTTCTGCTGGCGACATTCCCACACAGGAAGCCCTGGCTGCGACCGCGCTGCTGCGCAAGGAATTTCCCGATCTCAAAATCCGCTTCATCAACGTGATCGATCTCTTCAAACTTCAGCCCACCAGCGAGCATCCGCATGGACTATCAGATCACGATTTCGATTCCCTGTTCACCTTGGATAAGCCGGTGATGTTCAATTTCCACGGGTATCCGCAGTTGATTCACCGCCTGGCCTATCGCCGCACCAATCATCCCAATATTCATGTCCGCGGGTACAAAGAGCAGGGCAACATCAACACGCCTCTGGAACTCGCGATCGAAAACAACGTTGACCGCTTCAGCCTCGCCATGGATGTCGTGGATCGCGTGCCGCGCTTGCAAAAAATCGGCGGGCACGCCAAGGACCGATTCCTGAATCAGCAGATCGAGTGCAAGAACTATGCTCATCAGTTCGGCATCGACAAGCCAGAGGCTGCGAACTGGATCTGGCCGTACTAGCGAAAGGAGGACAACTTCGCCTGCCCGAACTGTATCGCCGGCTCACTTGCCCCTCCTCGGAGCAAGGCTTCGCAGTATCGCAGGCACATTCTCCGCATCGCTGAAAATCAACCCACAGGACGAGGGTGACAACGCACAGTCAAATCTTTAGGACAACTTTGCCGTAGTTCTTTCCGCCTTCCAGCAGTTTGTAAGCCTCAACGGCGCGATTGAGTGGGAAAACCTGACCGATCTGCGGAGTTAACCGGCCTTGCGCAATCCACTGGGAAAGCCGCTGCCACGCCGGTTCCATGATTTCGCGCTTGCGACAGAGATAGCTCAGCCACAGGCCTTGCACGCTTGCCGATTTGGCATAAAGGGCGCGAACATCCAGCTTGGGCTGCTTTCCCGTCGCCGTGCCGTACTGAATTACTCTTCCGAAATCGCACAAGCAGCGCAGACTTTTTGCCGTGTCCTCGCCGCCAAGCATTTCAAAGACCGCATCCACGCCTTCCCCGTGCGTGAGATTTTTCAGAACCTCTTCGTAATCGTGCTGCTTGTAATTGATGCCATGCTGCAATCCGAGTTCTTTCACGCGTGCCAGCTTTTCGTCCGAGGACGAGATCCCATACATTTCAATTCCCAGCAGTTGACCGATCTGCACCGCGGCTGTGCCCACGCCCCCGGCCGCAGCATGGATGAGAACCCGCGGATTTCGCTGTAAAGTTTGGTTCGGCCCACCCCGGTCCGAGACCCGCCCCCCGACACACACGGACGGGTCCGTCATTCCGGCTTGCCAGTACAGCAGGTAAGCGGTGAAGTAATTCACCGGAAAAGCGGCTGCTTGCTCATCGCTCCAGCCGTCCGGAACTCCCCACAGCATGTTTGTGTATGCCGCGGTTTTCTCCGCGAAGGCGCCCCATTGGGCATAACCCATTACGCGGCCACCGGTGCTCTCTTCGACTCCCGCAAATTCTCTGCCGGCAACCAGCGGCGGTGATGGCGTGCCCGGGTAGCCGCCTTTCGTAGTCATGACATCGGCGAAGTTCAATCCTCCTACGGCTACTCGGACCAGAGACTGTCCCGGCTGCGCGATGGGATCGGGCAAATCCTGAATTTTCAACGCGTCGGGGCCGGAGAGTTGTGTAATGACGAGTGCCTTCATGCGGAAAAGTGTAGCAGGGAGATTACGCCTGTGAGATGCCGGAAGGCAAAGATGAGGAACCGCAACGTTCGGCTTCGTGGAATTCAATGCCGTCGACGGATTGCCTTTCCGTAGCAGTGCGAAACGACATTTCGGCCCGCTTGTTGGCCGACACTCCCTGGGGGTATATACTTCTGTGGATTAGATACAAGCTGCCCGGCTGCGCTCCTATACGCCGGGACGGGGCGCATTTTCATTCCCTGATACCTGCGCGCCCTGCATCCGTACGGCCGATTCCCGCGGGGGCGGCGAGAAGACGGCAGCGGTGCATCGTGTCGAGAGTATAGCAGTGCTGCATGCTGCATCCGCGGGGAGGTTGCCGTGGATATTCTTTTTGTACGTTTTCTTTTTGTACTCGTCGTTGCCATCACTTGCTTCGTCATTCAACCCTTCGGCCAAAGAGCCACGTATGATGCGGGCATTGGCGGGTTGATTGGTTTGGCGATCGTTCTGTTTGAATGGAAACTCCGCACCGTCAGTCTGAAGCGGTTGATCGGAGCCGCAATCGGCAGCATCCTGGGAATCTGCGGGGCCTATCTGTTTGCCCTTGTGATCCGTAACAGCGTTCCACCCGGAAATACGCAAAGCTTTCTGCAAATTCTTGTGATGCTGTTGATGGCCTATGTGGGCCTGATTGTCGGCGCCAACAAGGGCGATCTGCTGAATCTCGCGGCTCTGGGTGGAATCTTTGGCGGCGAGAAGCAGGCCAAGAAAAGCTACAAGATTCTGGACACCAGCGTCATTATCGACGGTCGCATCGCAGATATTGCCGAAACTGGATTTCTGGACGGGATCATTGTCACGCCACAATTCGTGCTACGCGAATTGCAACTGGTGGCTGACTCCGCCGACTCGCTCAAGCGCAATCGCGGACGGCGCGGGCTCGACATCCTGCAGCGTCTGCAGAAAGTAGCCAACCTGCAGATTCAGATCGTGGAAGATGATTTTCCCGCCATTCGCGAGGTCGATCTCAAGCTGATCGAGCTCGCCAAAGTGTATGAGGGCAAGATCATTACCAACGACTTCAACCTGAACAAGGTGGCGCAACTGCAGGGCGTCGAGGTGCTGAACATCAACGAACTCGCCAATTCCCTGAAGCCGATCGTGCTTCCGGGAGAAACCATGCGCGTGTTCATCCTCAAAGAAGGCAAGGAATATAACCAGGGTGTTGCGTATCTGGACGATGGCACGATGGTTGTGGTCGATAATGCGCGCAAGATGATTGGAAAGACCATCGACGTCTCCGTCACTTCGGTTCTGCAAACCACGGCGGGAAAGATGATCTTCGGCAAGTGGGATGAACGTGCTGTCTATTCCCGTCCGACCGCACCGGTGACGACAGCGACCGTCGCCCTGCCGGTAAGCGCACCCGCCGCGGTTGTGCCCAGCGTAGAGCCAAAACCCGGGGCATAACCAGGAGGAAAGCACGCTTCCGAACATCGATAGCAGGCGGAATTTCTGCGCTAATCCATCGCTGAAACGGAAGAGACGTGGATTGTATTGCCGTTGATCACTCCTAGGACGCGGACTCGCCGTGCAGCCAGTCTCTTGAACGTATTCGCATCACCGTCGAGTGTGTAAACCGTATCGCCCTGGACTAAGGCAAATCTGGCGCCTGCATGCACGCAAGTCCGGGCGCAATCGGAGGCGCTACGGTCCAGCTCGGCAGAATGTTTTGCGCCACATCGCGAACACGTCAGCATGCCCTCCGTGGTAGATTTTCTCGAATCCGCCGCCGAGGCCTGTTCCGCGGGTTTCACGCCAGATTCAGCCTGCCCGATGACGCCTGGCTGGTGGACGGTACTGGCGGAGCCCAAGCTAGCCGCTGCAACCCCGAGAGAAGCAATCAGCAGAGCCAATCCGCATGCGATCGCGGTCCCTATTGCGAGGATTTCCATCCAGAAGCGACTGCGCTTCATGTGCCCACCCGCAATGAAAGGATGCAAGCGAGATGCCAGCCTCCCATTCCGGGCGTTGCTGGATTAACCCATTGTTTGTCTATTACTTAGATGGAACAACAGAGGGATGGGAGACAACTCGGTGGGAGGTCAAGATGAAGAAATTGCCCGCGCGGAAGCAGCAGGGCGTCGGCGAATCTCGCTGCCCAGGTGAGGTCCCCACCGTTGGCAGAAGCCCACAGTGGGGAACTGGTCAGAAGCGTTGCCAGGAGACGGTGTTAGTCCTGACTCGGTTTCTTGGGCGTAATGTCGCACTGCTTGCGCACAGCATCCACGTCGAGACCCTGGGGCGAAAATTCGGCGATTTGCCGTCCACTGCGAGTGGGAAGCTCGATATTGAAGATCTGCGCGCCCATCATGCCGCGAGTCGTGCCTTTATCCATGGAAAGGAAATGCCCTTGAACCCAATTCCATCCGTGATAACCATGCGTGTTGTCGATGCGGACCATGACTTCCAGCTGGGGTTGTCCCCAGAAGCCCGGACGATTAGGAGGTGGAAGTCGAACTCCGGGATTGAATTCGGCCAGCTTGAGTTTGCCGTTTTCGCAATACAGCTCGACTCTGGGCTTGTAATCGGGATCTTCCCGGAAATAATTATTGGCCAGAAGTTCGAAGCGAGCTTTCTTTGCACCCGTCATTTTGTCTTCCGACTGAAATTGCATCCAATTGCCGCCCGCAGAAACACCATCTTTTTCTCCCTGATACGGGCTCATCGAGCCATTCTGCGCGAACAGCGCAATTGCTGCCAGCGAGACTAGAACCAGGAAAGATCCGCAAAGTTTTGTAACGCCCATCCATCGTTTCGTCTTAAGAATCGAAAGCCAATCGTTCACAGTGTCCTCCACACATTGGTCCCCAACCTAATATTGAACCCGGATGGGCATGGAAAAGTTGCTTAAGAAGGTTCTTCGGCGCCGAGAAAGGCTGCCTACCGAGACGTAGGTTGAGCGTGAAGGCCATCGGAAGATACTGCCTCAAGTTCAGCTACCTATTTTGAAATGGAAACCGTAAGAAATGGCGCCTGACAAATTGTCGGGAGGGTAAACCTGTGGCGCTCCTCTGCAAAACCCTGCACACCAAATTCGGGTTCTGCACAGATTAGAAACCCAAGTTCTTGATGCTCGGCCTTTTGTTGCAATTTTAGCGTTCCGTAGCTGGTTTCCGGATTGCGCTTCGTCGAGTGCTGCCACCATAAGACCCGGCATCTATGACAATCGGTCATCTTCGCAAATGGATCCCTCGCTCCAGCGCAATTGTCATTTTGATTGCGGCCTGCCCATCGATTCTGCTTGCACAGGGACCATTGCCAGAAGCCCCGAAGTCTCGCATCGTTGATTCAGAGAACGACGTGGCCGCGACACCTTCAGGGTCGCCGGTTGCGCAGCCGATTGCGGCCACTACCACTGGAGTTTTCTCAATCGCGTTGTTGTCCAATGCCCCCATCGCGCCGCCCGCGTCGCCCATTACCGCTCCGCCTTCTAGTGGTCCAACTTTCGAGCGTCCTCGCCGATTCTTCGATAAGTGGAACATCGTTCTGTTCACTGGCACGGCCGCTCTCGACTTTACCGACTTCGCGATCACCCGCGCTAATCTGCAGAACAACGGCAAAGAGTTGAATCCGATCGTTCGCATGTTTGGACGCTCGACGCTGGGCTTGGCATTCAATTTCGCCGGAGAAACCGCCGGAACAGTAGGCCTGAGCTACTTCTTTCACAAGACAGGACACTACAAGCTGGAACGCATCGTCTCGCTGGTCAATATCGGAGCGACAAGCGGAGCCGTCAGTTACAGCGCCAGCCACCGGTAAACCGCGGCACCTCTGAGTATCAAAAGTTCATTTTGCCGTCGAGCTTCGCTCGACCGGAC
>JASHPL010000450.1 GCA_030038125.1 Candidatus Sulfotelmatobacter sp. | reverse complement strand
TGAGGCGTTTGCGGATGGTATCGACGGCGTGCTCGAAATCGGCACCCATCTTGTCAATCTTGTTAATGAAGCAAATGCGCGGAACACCGTATTTATCGGCCTGACGCCACACTTTTTCCGACTGTGGCTGCACGCCATGCACGGCGTCAAATACCGCGACGGCGCCATCGAGGACGCGCAAGGAGCGCTCGACTTCTGCGGTGAAATCGACGTGACCGGGCGTATCAATAATGTTGATGCGAATATCGCGCCAGGTACAGGTCGTGGCCGCGGACGTGATCGTAATGCCGCGCTCTTGCTCCTGCTCCATCCAATCCATGGTCGCAGTGCCTTCGTGGACCTCTCCGATACGGTGCGTCCGTCCCGTATAAAACAGGATGCGCTCCGTCGTCGTGGTCTTACCAGCATCGATGTGGGCCATGATGCCGATGTTCCTGCAACGCTCCAATGGGACTGTTCTTGGCACGACCTAATTCTCTTTCTGGGCTCCGACTTCCGTTGTGACTCGATTAATCCACTTACCACCGATAATGCGCGAACGCCTTGTTGGCTTCGGCCATGCGGTGCACGTCTTCTTTCTTCTTGATGGCGGCGCCTCGGCTGTTCGCGGCATCCAGCAATTCATTGCTCAACTTGTCTATCATTCCTTTTTCGCCGCGCGCGCGCGCGTATGTAATCAGCCAGCGGATCGCGAGCGACGTTCTGCGGTCGGCGTTGACCTCCACCGGCACCTGATAGTTTGCCCCGCCCACGCGCCGAGTTTTTACTTCGAGCAGTGGTTTGCAGTTCTCGACCGCCTTCTTGAACAACTTGAGCGCTTCGTCCCCGCCCTTCGATTCCAGCTTGGTCAGCGACTCGTAGAAGATGTTCTCGGCCGTCGAACGCTTCCCCTGCCACATCATCGAATTGATGAATTTCGTCACCAGATCCGAGCCATACACGGCATCGGCCGGGACGGTCCGCTTTGCGATATGTCCTTTGCGAGGCATTTAGGTTCTTAACTCCTCACCGCTAGTTTCGAGTTGCCTGTTTCGAGTTTCAAAACCGCCGCTGGAAACTTGAAAGGCGCAACTCCAAACTCTTAACCCTTTTTGACCCTCTTGGCTCCGTACTTCGACCGCCCCTGCTGGCGGTTGGCGACGCCTACCGCATCAAGCGTGCCGCGAATCACGTGATAACGCACACCCGGCAGATCCTTTACGCGGCCACCGCGGATCAGCACGATCGAGTGCTCCTGCAGGTTGTGGCCTACCCCCGGAATATACGTGGTCACTTCAATGCCATTCGTCAGCCGCACGCGCGCCACTTTACGCAGCGCCGAATTCGGCTTCTTCGGCGTTTGCGTATACACGCGCGTGCATACCCCGCGCTTTTGCGGACACCCTTGCAGCGCCGGGCTTGCCGTCTTGTATCGCGGCCGCTTCCGGCCCTTCGCCACCAGTTGATTGAATGTAGGCACTCTTTGCCTCTCCTCAAGCCAAGCTACAATTCGCGGGCGCACCCGGCAAAATCGCGCGCTTCACGCGCAACCGCAGGCATGACCGGATCAGGCCGATCATTACTTCTCACCGCGTAACAACGCCGGAGAGATTCTGGATTCCGATTCAGACATTCGCTGCCGACGGTGGCACCCGGCCAAAATTCCGGGGGCGCTCCGTTTCGTCAGCCTTGCTCTGCATGTCCCTTCGCATCGGGCGAAGGGCGCCGCAGGCACGTTTCAGCGAGGAACTCTCCGAAAACACAACGCAATCCGGAGACGTGATTCTCGAAAGCTCCACTGCAGGTCTTCGCACACGCCAAGGCAAAACCCGCAGCACACAGCAAGCCTGGATGAACTCGCGGAACTTGATTAATATAACAAGCGCTCGGAAACATCGTCAACTTGTGTTTTCGCATCCCACGTTACGTCACATGACAGCCTGAGTCGGACAAGTAGAACCACCGTGGCGTTGTTCGAAAAGAATTGCGCGGCTCTTGCTGATTGTAGCTCCAGCCTCTACACTACAGGTTTTCCGAATATCTTGAATGGCTCGTGTCGTCCTTTTGGCGACCAACGAGCCGAGCGTTAAAGAGGGTACATGGGTAGGTTGTCTTTCGGAAGCTACGGATGGATGGCAGCAATTCTAGCGTCGTTCGCCATCTGCGCATGTGGAGGACACAAACCGGCTGGAACGTCGCCCTACCCCACCAAGATCACGCTCACCCCCTCCAGCGCGACCTCGTTGCAATTAGGCGGCATTATCCAATTTACTGCCACCGCTACCAACGGCACCTCCAATAATGTATCCCCTACATTTACCTTCATTTCAAGCGACACCTCGATCCTCAATGTCTCGCCACGCGGTGTTGCCTGCGCCGGTCATTGGGACATTACCAACACCATCTGCACAGCTGGAGGAGTCGGGGAAGTGCAAGTCACAGCCACCGCGGAGGGGCAGCAGAGTGCGCCCACTTTAATCTTTGTACATGCTCCGATCGACAATATTGTGGTCAACGGAATTCTTCCCACCAATCAGTACGTTCAGGAGCCCTGCCTGTCCCAGGGACAGTCCATGATCTTGCAGGCCACTGCGTACAGTCAGGGGACGGATATCACGCAGTCAGTCGGGCCGTTTAGCTGGTCGGCAAATAACGCGTCAGTAGTAACTCTCACGCCAACCGTCACGAACTTCACTTATAACATTCCCACTAATGAGGCAGTCGCCCTGGCAGCGACGCCGGGGATGACCCAGATCTTTGCCACCGCCAGCGGCGTAACCAGCAATACGTTCCAACAGCCGCAATACAAGAATGCGTCCGGGACTCTCTCTCCAGTTCTGGATTTCTTCGAGACCTGTCCCATTCAGAACATTGCCCTGGAGGTGGGCTCGGGATCGCAACTTACGAATCAGACCAGCTTCGTTACAACAAAAGGAACCTCGCAGACCCTGACCGCTATCGTCACTGATGTTATGGGAAATACTTCCCTCGTGGGATCTGACAGTCCGGTCATTCTGAGCAAGACCCCTCTGACCTGGATCTCCTCGCAGCCCGCGGTGGTCACCGTTCCCAGCGGATGCACGCTTTCCTGCACGGTCACAACTCCATCGCCCGGAGCCGCTGTCATCACCGCGTCGTGCTCGCCGCCGACTTGCAACATCGGATATCCATATATTCCTCCGTCTTTATCGAGTCCCAGTGCGCTGGCTGCCTGCGCCTCGTTCTTTGGACTCGCCAGTTGCGAGCAACTCATCCCGGTTCCGGTCTACTCCTCGCCGTTCTGCGCGACGCAATATAACGGGACCCCGTGCCCTCCGACCACGCCACCTTTGCCTTCAGCAGTCGCTGGTCTCGTAACCGGAGCCACAAGCACGACCAGCGCGCTCGCGACCAGTACCGGTTGTGTTGGCGTCAATCCCATTGCTTGCACCACTTCGATTTACAACGTCTCGACCGCCAGCGCGGTCGCCGGATCGCAAATTCCCCTGCCATCGGCGCCAACTTCCTTGCTGTTTGATCTTGGCGGCGACAGGGCTTACATGGGAAGTGAGATCGGCGCTCTTTCTATCAGCCCCGGTAATCTGGGTTCATCTACCAGCGGTTTTACCACGCTCGGCCCGGTCACAGGGAAAATCCTTGCCGTTTCGAATAGTGGAACTTTCGCAATTTTCTCTGACACGACCCTAAATCCCAACCAGGTGTTCATCGTCAATGGCACGACGCCCGGATCGCCGACTGTAACCGCATTCACTATCGAAGGCGCGACAGCTGCGGCGTTTTCGCCGGATGGACTCAAAGCCTTCATCTACGGACTCGACACTACCGGTAGTCCGAATCTATACGTCTATTCGACCGTGCAGGGCCTGCAGATGATTCCGTTGGCGACCGGCACTGCCGTGAACTCGATCGCTTTCTCGACCAACGGGGCCTTCGCCTATGTCGTAGAGGCTTCCGATCCGACTCTCGCAGGAAGCGGTCCCGGATTCCGGGTTTACAACACTTGCCAGGTCACACCGGGGCTAGCTCTCAGTTCGCCGTCCGGCACCTCACAGGTCATTTCTCTGTCCGCAACGCCGATTTCGTTCCAGGCGCTTCCCGACGGAATCCACTTCATTGCGCTTGAAACCGGAGGCAGCTTCGACTACATCACCGCCACGGTAATCGGAATTCCCGCAGCAACCCTGACGTCCCCTGCGTCCTCTCTTTGCCCCAGTTTTGTGGGTAACACCGTGACACCGCTGAACCTGGCGCAAGGTTCCATTCAGCCGATCGATTTCTTCACTTCGCCAGATGGCAGTCTCATGTACGTCCTGGCCCGCGAAAGTTCCAGCGTGCTGGTCTACGATTTCGCGACGGGTTCGACTTCCGCCATCGGACCTTTGGTGCGCAATGCTCTTCCTGTCCAGGCTGGAATGTCGGCCGACGGAGGAACCATCGTGGTCGCGGGTAATGACGGATACCTGCACATCGTCACCACTCAACTCGGTGGTAGTGACATCCTGCAGATTCCGTTCCCCTATCTGCCAAATTATCTGAATTCTTATTGCACCTTCACTCCGGCTGAAGGGCCTTGCACGCTGAACCTGATGGCGGTAAATCCAAAATAAGCATGGTCGTGCGGACGGCTGACGTGGCTCTCGGGACAGGGTGCCCCACCTTTGCGAGGCGTGGGGAGTGCGCACATTTGGCGAGAAGGGGGTTCAAACGAAGGCCGACCACCGAACAAAGCGCACTCACGCCGTCTTCCCTAATTCCTTTCCAATGCTGTCGAGCACGCCATTGACAAAATGCACCGATTCCGGACTGGAGAATTTCCGCGCAATCTCCAGAGCCTCATTGATCACCACCGCCCGCGGCGTCTCTGGATAGGCCAGCAACTCGGCCACCGCAGCCCGCAGCAGATTTCGGTCGACTGCTGCCATGCGCTCCATCCGCCAGTGCTCGGCATGGCGCTCGATCAGTGCATCGATCTCGGGAAGACGGTCAGTGGCTACCCGCACCAGATCGTCGGCGAACCCGCGCACCTCCGAGCTCGTCGTTCCATGTTCTGCCCAGAAAGTGCGCCGCACCTGATCGGCGTCCTGCTTGCCCATGTCCGACTGGAAGAGCATCTGCAGAGCCATTTCCCGCGATTTGCGCCGTGTGCCCATAGCAATCAGTGCTCAAGTGATTCGTGGCTAGTGGCCAGTTTACTGTAAGGCAGGATTATTTCGTTCTCTTGTCATTCTGAGCGGAGCGGGGAATCCGCTTTCGGTTGGTGGCTGAAGGCTCACGGCCGATAGCTGATTTCAGCGACGCCATCTCGACCGCAACCAGCGCGGCTTCGAATCCCTTGTTGCCCATCTTCAGTCCGGCGCGGTCGATAGCCTGCTCCAGCGTGTCGCAAGTCAGCACGCCGAACGCGTGCGGCACGCCCGTTTCCTGCGCCGACTGACCAATACCGCGCGTGACTTCGTTGACGATCACGTCGTAGTGCGCGGTATCGCCGCGGAGAAGGCAGCCTAGACAGATGATCGCGTCGTATCTCCTCGTTTTCGCTAACGTGCGCGCTGCGGCGGGAATTTCGAAGGCGCCAGGAACACGAACGATGTCGATTCCTTTTTTGTCCGCTCCGGTTCTTAGCAATGCGTCGCAAGCGCTGGTAAGCAATCGCTCCGTGATAAATGCGTTGAACCGGGAAACAACGATTGCGAAGCGCTTACCGGAGGCGTCGAGGCCGCCTTCCAGCGCGGGCACTGCTGGCTGAGGCACGGACTCCACTTTCAATTTGATTTTTTTTTTCGTGTCTCTGTGCCTCTGTGATGAAACGGTTCTAACCCGTGAAGATCCGCGCTGATCGTGGCCCGAGATCTCTCGCCGCTTCGGGATGACGGCGCGAGGTCGCACCCCTCGCAAGCGTCGTCATTTACCTTTGAACTGCGCTTGCCTTTTCTCCAGAAATGCTTTCGTGCCTTCCGTCTTGTCTTCTGTCGCGCAGCAGACCCCAAATAGCGTCGCCTCGAGGTACAGACCTTCTGCCAACGTCATCTCCATTCCTTTGTTGACGGCCTCCATGGCGTATTGCACTGCGAGTGGCGCGTTGGCGATGATCTTCGCCGCAATTGCCTCCGCCCGCGGAATCAAATCAGCCGGCGCGACCACTTCATTCACCAGCCCAATCCGATGCGCTTCCTGCGCTGTAATCATCTCTCCGGCCAGCACCATCTGCATCGCCACGCCTTTGCCGACCAACCGCGGCAGCCGTTGCGTTCCGCCGTAGCCCGGGATTATCCCCAGCTTCACCTCCGGCTGGCCGAGCTTCGCATTCTCGCTCGCCAGACGCATGGTGCAGGCCATGGCAATCTCGCATCCGCCCCCGAGAGCAAATCCGTTGATGCAGGCGATCACCGGCTTGCCCAGATTCTCGATCAAATTCAGTACCGATTGCCCACGATGCGTGTACTCCTTGCCACTAACAGCATTATGCGTCGCGAGTTCGCCAATATCGGCACCGGCAATGAATGCCTTCTCGCCCGCGCCGGTGAGGATCACAACGCGAATGCTCTTGTCGTTTTTGATGTCGTGAAAAGCCGAGCGCAGTTCCTCCATTGTGGCCATGTTCAGCGCATTGAGCACCTTCGGCCGATTCACGGTGACGTACGCGATGGCGTTCTTCTTTTCGAGGAGGATGTTTTCGAAGTTCATAAAATCAAGCCTGCTACAGATCAACGCGGATTCACACAGGTAAGGCCACTCCAATCAATTCGTCCTGTAGGTATGAAAAGTACCCAAGATAACCGCATCTGGATTCGAACGGGTCCGGGTAATCATGTCTAATAGTTGCTGGCCGGGTCCCGCTTCCCTCGTCGAGAGTCTCCGCCTTCTCGATAGAAATCAAATGCCATCCAAATGATTCCAAGTAGTCTCGAATCTTCGCTTCGGCTTCCTCACCGGAGTTCGCCCAGGTCGTGATATTCATGAATCCAATTTTAGATTCGCAGGAAATCTCCGCTACGACCCGCCAGATATTTTCCATTTCTAAAATAAAATCCGTGTTCATCGGAGTGAATCCGTGGCGATGAAGTTTACAGCTTCTGCGGCTTTGGCTTCTCCGGATCGGCATAATCATAGAATCCTTTGCCCGACTTGCGCCCGTACCACCCTGCCATCACCAGCCGTTTCAGCAGCGGAGGCGATGCGAATCGACGCTCTTTAAATTCGTCATACATCACGTGCGTGATGTAGTACGTCGTGTCGAGGCCGACGAAATCGAGCAGCGTGAACGGCCCCATCGGATATCCGCAGCCCAGCTTCACCGCATTGTCGATGTCTTCAATTGAGCCCACGCCCTCTTCATAAGCGCGAATCGCATCGAGCAGATACGGCACCAGCAGCCGGTTCACGATGAAGCCGGTTTTGTCGGATGTGCGCACCGGAACCTTCCCCAGCTTCTTTGCGAATTCGTAAGCGTTCTCATAGACGTCATCGGCCGTTGCAATCGTGCGCACGACTTCGACCAACTTCATCAGCGGCACAGGATTGAAGAAGTGCAGCCCGATAAAGCGCTCGGGCCGCTTGGTCGCAGTCATCAATTCGGTGATCGAGATAGAAGAAGTATTCGAAGCGAAAATGGCGTCTTTTTTCGCCACCCCGTCGATCGCCGCATACATTCCCTTTTTCTGTGGAACGTCTTCAATGATGGCTTCGATAACGATATCGCGATCGGCGAGATCGGACCTGTTCGTCGTGCCTTTCAGCCGCGCGCGAATCGCATCTTTCTGCTCCTTCGTGATTCCACCTTTTTCCGCAGGCCGCTCGGCAAACTTCGCCAACGATTTCTCGATGCCAGTGAACCCCTTGTCGAGAAACTTCTGCTCGGCTTCAAGGACGCTCACATCGAATCCGGCCATCGCGCAGACTTGTGCGATGCCAGAACCCATGAGCCCACAACCAAGAACGCCAACTTTCTTGATTTCCATTGCCAACTTCCTTTGCCGCGGATCAACGCGGATTTTAACGGATCAAATCAGTTCAGCCCAGAGGCACTGCGACACAGAGGACTTTTTTCACTGAATTTCTCGGTGGTGAAGAAAAACTAATTCATGCTCTCGACCACCATCGCAATTCCCTGCCCTCCGCCGATACACGCAGCCGCCAGACCGTACTTCTTCTTCCGCCGATGCAACTCATACAGTAACGTGATCACCAACCGCGTACCCGTCGCGCCTAGTGGATGTCCGAGCGCGATCGCGCCACCATTGACATTGACTTTTTCGCGATCGAGGCCCAGCTCTTTTTCGACGGCCAGATACTGAGCGGCGAATGCTTCATTCACTTCGATCAGATCGATGTAATCCAGCGACAGGCCAGCTTTCTGCAACGCGATCTTCGATGCCGGCACCGGACCGCGTCCCATGAGCTTGGGCTCTACTCCGGCGATGCCCCAACCGACGATGCGTCCCAGCGGCTTCAGATTCCGTTTTAGCGCGTTCTCGAGTGACATCACCACAACCGCTGCGCCACCATCTACGATTCCGCTGGCATTGCCGGCAGTGACAGTTCCGTTCTTGCCGAATGCCGGTTTCAATTTCGCCAAACCTTCCATCGTGGTCTGCGGACGCCGATGATCATCTTCCGTCAGCGACTCGCCCGTGAGCTCGCCTTTGTGATTGCGCAGCGGCACTGGGACCAGCTCTTCCTGCAGGCGTCCGGACTTGTAGGCATCATCGGCGCACTTCTGCGAGCGCAATGCGAACTCATCTTGCATCTCTCGCGTGATTCCCTGCTGCGATCCGTACAGTTCTGCGGTATTGGCCATGTATGAACCGCAGTAGGAATCGAGCAGCGCCACCATAAGGGAGTCTTCCAGTTTTCCGCCTGGTGCAAGCGTGAATCCTTCGCGTCCGCGAATCACAAACGGCGCCTGCGACATTGCTTCCATCCCTCCAGCAAGCGCGATCTTCGCCTCGTCCGTCTGGATCATTTGTGCCGCGCTTACGATTGCCTGCATTCCCGAGCCACATAGGCGATTCACCGTGAGCGCCGGAGTCTCAATGGGAACACCGGCCCGCAATCCCACGTGGCGTGCTCCGTACAGCGCATCACCCGAAGTCTGCTGCGCATTGCCGAAGACGACATGATCGAATTCCTTGGGATCAACCGCCGCGCGCTCCATCGCGCCTTTTGCGGCAATAGCGCCGAGTTCCTGCGCAGTAAAATCTTTTAACTTTCCGCAATAGCGTCCGAACGGGGTTCGCGCCCCGCTTACAATGGCGATATCTCCGGGCTTTAGCATTGAGTTTCTCGCAGAGCTCCAACCGGAACCGATTAGAGTCACTTTGCCAAACCCTTCAGTCTAGCAGTGAACGATGAAGCTTGACCACCGCGTGCATTTCACGCATTCTCTAACCGAGAACTCCGCTGGAGAAAAGGGCTACGCAGGCAGCGAGGCTCTACCGGGATTTCGGGACGAGCGGCTCCAAATATAGATCACGATCTGCGCCGCAATCCCAGCGCAAGTGTCCAGCACGACATCCTGCCAGCGGCCGGTGCGCGATGGGATAAAGCTCTGATGCCACTCGTCGAGACTCGCGACAATCGCGGTGCCAAGTACGGCAAGCACAGCCCAGCGGTTCATCCACCGGACACTGTTTGCCAGCGCGGCCGCGACCGGCAGCGTCTCGCGCCAGGCGCGAAACAGCAGGAAGCCTAGCAGCCCATAACCGAACACGTGACCGCCCTTGCGAATGAAGAAATGCCAGCGCTCAAACTGTTCCCAGTTGAGGCCAAAAAGAAAATGCAGGATGGGAAAAAGAATTCGCCCCGTATTGTTGGCTGAGAGCCACGCTGTCGACTCGATGGCAATTACTATCAACCACAGGATCGTTGCAACCCATGCCTTGAGCAGATGGTGGGGATCGCGCTCCAACCCTTGGATGGGTTCAACAGTCTGGCGCAAATTCGTTCGCCTCCACTGTAGTGTATGGGAGTGAGGAGGTTTCCACGAAGTGACTGGTAGGCTACGGGGCAATTCGCCAGGGTAATCAACAGGACCTTTCTAACGATCGTTACTCAATAGCATAGTTCGGCGCTTCGCGCGTGAT
>JASHPL010000449.1 GCA_030038125.1 Candidatus Sulfotelmatobacter sp. | reverse complement strand
AGTCGATTAGCCGCGCTACCGCAAGAGTCCTCGACGCGATCGGAGAGGATTTCGGAATCCTGGGCTCTGTGGAGAAGGACAGTGGTCACGAGGCTCGGCGTTTCGGCGAAGAGATGTTGTTCCAGGCTCTGCGCGATCACAATACAAACGCCATCCGTGCTGCTGGCGTGCAGAGGATCGTCACCTCCGATCCCCATGCTTTCAACGCCTTGAAGCACGACTACAAAGACATCCCACCGGTCGAGCACATAACACAGGTGACGGCACGAGCGGTCGAGGCGGGCAGGATCCAGTTTCATGCTCAGCCAGATCCGGAAAAGGTCTATGTGTATCACGATCCCTGCTATCTGGGACGGCACAACCAGGTCTACGACGCACCAAGGGAAGTGCTCGATACGATTCCCGGCTTGAAGCGAGTCGAGATGAAACGGTCGCACGATCGATCGTTTTGTTGTGGCGGCGGCGGACTCATGCTCTTCTACGAGCCGAAAGAAGATCAAAGGATCGGTGTGCTCCGAGTGAGGATGGCGGCAGAAGCGGGCGCCAACACGATCATCACGGCCTGCCCGTTTTGCTTGGTGAATCTTGAGGATGCGATCAAAGTTGCCGGGCTGGAAGGAAAGATGATGGCGATTGATTTTACGGAGTTGATCGACCAATGCGTCGTGCGTGAAAGCAGCGCCCAGAAATACGAAATGGCAACCGTTGGAGATTGAATATGGAAATTCTGGTTTGCGTACGAAGAGTGCCTGACACTTCGGAAAACGAGATCGAGATCAATGCCGCGGGCAACGACATTGAAAGGGACGAACTCGTCTACTCCATTAATGAGCCGGACAACTATGCCGTGGAAGAGGCGCTGAAGATTCGCGACCGTGTGGGTGGAAAAGTCACCGTCGTGACCGTCGGGGGAGATGATGACGAAGAGGTGCTACGCCGCCAACTGGCCATGGGCGCGAATCAAGCCGTGCTGCTGGCCGACGATGCCTTCACTGGTTCGGATGGCCGGGGCATTGCAACCGTCCTCAAGAGCTTTATCCAGAAAGGTCACTATGACCTGATCCTGACCGGCGTTCAGGCTGATGATGGAGCGGCGCAGGTCGGGGGAATGCTGGCCGCAATGCTTGATTATCCCTTTGCGTCGCTAGTGAATTCGATCAGTGACGAAGACGGAAGTCTGAAGATCAGCCGTGAAATTGAAGGCGGCAACCGGGAGATCAGCGAGATTGATCTGCCATGTGTGCTCTCAATTCAGACGGGAATTAACGAGCCCCGCTATGTGGGGATGCGCGGCATTCGTCAGGTCGCATCTGTACCGATCCCACAGTTGGGAATTTCGGACTTGGAGCTCGACCCAGCCACAGTTGGTGCAGTGGCCGAGAAGCTTCATCGCATCGACTACTTTGTCCCCTTCGCAAGCCAGGGTGCGGAGATGCTCACCGGCAGCCGGGACAAGAACGCAGAGAAGGTTTTTGAGTTGGTCGTGACGAGGGGAGGGATCCGATGACAAATCGCATGTTTGCCTATATCGGGCACAAAGGCGGGATCGTTGAAGATTCCGCAACAGAGTTGCTAGCGGCGGCGAAAGCCATTGATGCCGTTGGCTCGCCGACGGCAATTGTCACGGGCTGGGGACCTGACTTCGATGTAGTGTGCGAATCACTGCGCGCATCGTTTCCAGAAATCTGGAAGATCACGCACCCATCGCTAGCGTATGCCAACGCCGAACTGGTGCGGCAAGTGTTGGTAAGGGTGCTACCGCCGCAGAGCATCCTGTTTGTTTCCCATGACCATTTCGGCATCGATCTTTCGCCGGGGCTTTCGGTCAAGCTGAACGCAGCCTTTGCCTCCGACGTTCTAGCAATCGAGGGGGTGGAGGGCGGATCGGTCAAACTGGTACGGCAGGAATTCGGCGGACAAGTGAATGCACGCATTCGCTGCGATATTTCTTCCGGCGCAGTGATCAACATTCGTCCAGGCGCTTTCAAAATTGCCGCGGGTCCGAGCGCCAGCGGCACAGTTGTGGATAAGTCCGCAGCGGTTGGCGCTCTCGCAGCCCGCCGCCGTTATCTCGAAACGATCGTTGCTGAAACTGGCGATGTCGACATCACCAAGCACAACGTTCTCATTTCCGTCGGCCGAGGGATACAGGAGAAAGACAATATCGCAATCGCCGAAGAGTTGGCCGAATCTTTGGGTGCGGCCGTGAGCTGTTCGCGTCCCGTTGTCGATGCCAAGTGGATGGAGAAGTCGCGCCAAGTCGGTTCTTCCGGGAAAACCGTGCGGCCGAAGGTTTATATCGCGTGCGGCATCAGCGGCGCCTTCCAGCATCTGGCCGGGATCAAGGGAAGTCCATTGCTGATTGCCATTAACAAGAATCCGAAAGCTCCAATTTTCCAAGTGGCCGATGTCGGCATTGTGGACGACATCCTGGAATTCCTGCCAGAACTAACCAACCGGGTTCGCGAAGCGCGCGGAATGGTTGTGAAGTGAGGTGAAACCCATGCTGGCGTCGAAAACACTGAAACTCAGTTTGAAATCGCTTAAGGAATTCGCCAAGAAGCGTCTGCCCGACGAGACTTTGATCGATCTTGATGAGCGCGATGAGTGCCCGCTGGAAATCGTCCGCGACATGTGCAATCCCGACAAGCTGGGCATTCAACTCCTCTTTATTCCGGAGGAATTTGGGGGCATGGGCGGCGGCAGCTTTGATGTCTACTGTGTCTGCGAAGAGATGGCGCGGATTGATCTGGGCGTCGCGACTTCGGTGCTGGCGACTTTTCTGGGCAGCGATCCAATTACCGTGGGCGCCACTGCCGAACAGAAAAAAATTTGGCTGAGCCGCATCGCAAACGAAGGCTTACTGTTCGCCTACGGCGCTACTGAACCGGAAGCCGGCAGTGATTTAGGCGCGTTGCGCACTACAGCCGATCCGGTAATGCAAGACGGACGCGTCGTCGGCTACAAAATCAATGGCAATAAGCAATGGATCAGCAATGGCGGAATTGCGGATGCTTACACAATCCTCGCCAACACGCCCAGCGGTCCGAGTTGGTTCATCGTGGAAAAAGGCACGAAAGGCTTCACCCACGACGAAGCAGAAGACAAACATGGCATCCGTCTCAGCAACACGGCCGCGCTCGCTTTCAGCGATGTTTACGTCGACTGCGATCGCCTCATTGGCGGCGTTCCCGGCCAAGGACTCATTCAAGCTCAGGCTGTCTTTGGTTACACGCGACTGATGGTGGCGGCCTTCGGGTTGGGAGCCGGATGGGCTGCCCTCGATCGAGCCATTCCCTACTCCACCAAACGCATTCAGGGAGGAGCGCCGCTCTCGGAGAAGCAAGGCTACACCCACAAGCTGATCGTGCCACATGTCGCAAAGCTGGAAGCAGCACGTGCTTACATCGAAGAGACCGCAGAACGCATAGACGCTGGTGAAGGCAGTCTCAACACGGAAGGCGCGATCGCCAAGTACATGGCCACAGAAGCTGGGAATCAGGCGGCGGACGCCAGTATTCAGGCGCTGGGAGGATACGGTTACACGCACGAATATATGGTCGAGAAAATCAGCCGCGATGTTCGCATCACCACGATTTACGAAGGCACGTCGGAGATCATGGAGATGACCATCAGCCGCGACCGATGGCAGCTGCACTTAAAGACGCGTGGCCAGCACTATCACGATCGCGCGCGCGAATCGGAGGCGTTGCATTCTCAACATCCGAATGTGGGAGCGGAGATTGCCGCGCTGGCTTACCACGCATTGGCTGAGCTCATGGAGAGAGCCAGGCTTGCACGTCTGACGCGTTATCAACACATTCTGCTGCGGCTCGGCGAATGGATTGCCTATGCCGAGTGCGCCGGAAGTCTTGCCCGTCGCGCGGCAGGCAGCGCAGCAGGAACGTTGCACGAAAAAGCCAACCGCCGTTTTGACGCGGCCGCGCTGGGCGCATTGAGCCGGATCTTCGCCCGCGACGCTGCTTTGAGGGTTGCCGAGGAAGGCTTGCGCTGGCTGAGCGGAGCTGGAGGCATCAACGAAGCTGAATTGTCCGCCTTGGAAGCAAGTTTGCAGTTTCCCGCCGTGCACCGCGCACAGGCGGGCCTGCTTTCTGACATGGAGTTCATAGCCGACGTTCTCTATTCCCGTACGGCCAAACCTGCATTGGCCGCCTAGGGTGAACCAGACGCCTGACTATTCATGGGCAACCCGCCTCGTGGGCTGCCGAGGAGCGTCATCATGGAAAAGACAGCGAATCGCGCCATCGCAATTGTAGGCGTAGGAGCGGTATTGCCTGATGCGCCGAATGTGACCGCGTTCTGGGAAAACGTAAAAAAGGGTCGCGACAGCATCAGCCAAGTGAGGCCCGACCGCTGGGATCCAGCTTTCTATTACGATCCTGATCCAGTCGCTCCTGACAAGACATACTCCAAGATCGGGGGGTGGGTGCGGGAATATGTGTGGGATCCGATGAAGTGGCATCTACCGATCCCGCCTCGCGTCGCTGATGCGATGGACGAAGCGCAAAAGTGGGCGATCGCTGCCACGCGCGAGGCCCTGCAAGATTACGGCTATCCCAAGCGTCCGCTCGACGGAGATCGAGTGGCTGTGATCCTGGGAAATGCCATGGCCGGGGAAAAGCATTACAAGACTTCCATGCGAGTGAATTTTCCGGAGTACGCACACGAACTCGCGGAAATTTCAGGCTTCGCGTCCCTGCCGGAAAAGGCTCGCGTCACCATCACGCGGGAACTTCACGACCGGATGGATAAGCTCCTCCCCGAAATTACAGAAGACACCATGCCCGGCGAATTGGCCAACTGCATCGCGGGGCGGATTGCAAACCTCTATAACTTTCATGGCCCGAATTTTGTGTGCGATGCGGCCTGCGCTTCGGCAATGGCTGCGATCAGTGCCGCAGTGGAAGGCTTGGTGGCGCGTGATTTCGACGCCGCCATCACCGGCGGCATCGACCGCAATATGGGCGCCGCGACCTTCGTGAAGTTTTGCAAGATCGGTGCGCTTTCTGGAACCGGCTCGCGTCCCTACGCCGAGGGTGCTGACGGTTTCGTCATGGGCGAGGGAACGGCCATCTTCCTGATGAAACGTCTCCAGGATGCCGAGAGCGATGGAGACAACATCTATGCCGTGCTTCGCGGCATCGGCGCCTCGAGCGACGGCAGAGGCAAGGGAATCACAGCTCCCAATCCTATTGGCCAAAAATTGTGCATCGAACGAGCTTGGCAAAATGCTGGCCTGTCTCCTGTCACTGCCACTCTGATCGAAGGTCACGGCACATCGACGCGCGTAGGCGATGTGGTCGAAGCTCAGAGCCTGGCCGACGTGCTCAGTCCAGAACGTCTGCCTGTTCGCTCGATTCCGCTCGGTTCCGTCAAGTCAAATATCGGCCACCTTAAAGGAGCAGCGGGAGCGGCCGGCTTGCTGAAGACTGCGCTTGCACTTCGCGAGAAAGTGCTGCCGCCCAGCGTACATTGCGAACACCCGAGCCCGGATATCGATTTTGCCCATTCCCCGATGTACGTGAATACGGAATTGAAGACATGGACGGTTCCCATCGATATGCCGCGTCGAGCCGGAGTAAGTGCCTTCGGTTTTGGAGGCACCAACTTTCATCTCGTACTTGAAGAACACATCCCTGGCCGGCTCACCGGGAACGGCAAGCGATCGGTTGCGGTTGGGGTCCTGCAAAATTCGATCACAGAGCCCGCTATGCAGGCGAAAGAAGCTGCTATGCCAGTGTTCTCTCGGGCTTCCGCAGCGTGCAAAGTGCCGCTGCGGGGAGCACTGGTGCTCGGGGCAAGGTCGGAGACTGAACTCGCGGAACGGTTGCGCATCATAAATATGGATGCCGAAGCGGGCCATGCCCCCGCCGTCATGCCGCCAACCGAGTCAGACTTACGGGCTCCATTACGCATAGCCATCGACTTCGCGGACGCGGCCGAATTAGCGGACAAGACGGCCAAGGCACTTAAGGTACTCGATGCGAAACAGCCCGCACTGCGGAAGGCGCTGCGCGCGCAAGGAATTTTTTTCGGGCAAGGTTCCGCGGCCAAAGTGGCGTTCCTATATACAGGGCAGGGTTCGCAGTACGTGAATATGTTGCGTGTGCTGCGGGTCACTGAGCCCATCGTGGCCTCCACGTTTGCCGAGGCCGATCAAGTAATGACGCCTCTGCTGGGAAAACCGCTCAGCGAATTCGTCTTTGTTGATCCCTCGAATGCGAATGCCATAGCCGGGGCGGAGCAGGACCTGATGCAGACGGCTATCACGCAGCCGGCAGTCCTGACCGCTGATCTGGCGCTGACGCGACTGCTCGCCGCATACGGAATCGAGCCTGACTTCACTATGGGCCACAGCCTGGGTGAATACGGGGCGCTAGTCGCGGCCGGCGCCCTGCCTTTTGCCGACGCACTCGAGGCCGTGAGTGCTCGTGGACGCGAGATGACCCGCGTGTCGCTGGCCGACAACGGTCGAATGGCGGCAGTGTTTGCTCCACTGCAGGAGATTGAGCGGATTATGAAGACGATCGACGGATACCTGGTGATC
This sequence comes from Candidatus Sulfotelmatobacter sp., assembly GCA_030038125.1. Lineage (GTDB taxonomy): Bacteria > Acidobacteriota > Terriglobia > Terriglobales > Acidobacteriaceae > Sulfotelmatobacter. The sequence goes on along the minus strand of JASHPL010000449.1, from coordinate 19,378 downwards.
GCCAATATCAACAGCGACCATCAAGCCGTGGTTGGAGGCGCGAGCAAAGCCGTCGAGGAGGCCATCGACACTTTCCAGAAAGCTGGATATGAAGTCGCAGCTTTGCCGGTCAGTCATGCCTTCCACACCTCCATCGTTGCCCCGGCCAGCGAACCTCTGCGTCGCACGCTGGAGCGCCTGCATTTGCAGTCGCCGCGAGTGCCAATTGTTGCGAACGTAAATGGAGAATTCTATCCGCAAGGCGCGGACGTCGTTCCGCAGATGCTCGACATTCTGTCCAAGCAAGTGGCTTCTCCTGTCCAGTTTGTGAAGGGTCTGCATACTCTTTACGAAGCCGGGGTGCGAGCCTTCGTCGAAGTTGGACCGAAGAAAGCTCTGCAAGGCTTTGCCGACGATGTGCTCGGCGAGCATCCTGACGTGCTTCCTCTCTTCAGCAATCATCCCAAGTTCGGCGATGTACTTTCATTTAACCACGCGCTGTGTGGTCTTTATTCGGCGGGCCTGGGCCGCGGGACTACTTCCGCCTCAGCCCAAGAACCTGAAACTTCCGCATCGATCACCACCCGGCACGAGACTTCAAAGCGTGCCGCTAAGAACGAAACTGCAAGCAAGCCCAAAGTCGAAGCTAAGAACGGAGACCACTTTCATGAGCTCGGCAAATTCTTCGCGGACGTGCTGGAGCGCGGTTGGCAGATTTATCGCGGGCAGGACAGCCCGTCAGCCCAGGCGCGAGTGGTAATCACGGGTGCGGCTTTGGGTCTGCCTGGAACCGGACGTGTTTTCGATGATGCCAACATCGCCCGCATTTTGCAGGGTGAGCAGTTGATCGATCTCATTCCCGCGCGCTTCCGCAAAGCGATGCTGGAAAAGCACATTACGCGTCTAGTCAAAAACGATGATAGCGGTCCCACGTTCGAGGCCATTAATGACGTTGCCGAGGTGATCAAACTGGCGGGTCGCGCCGGCGCCTTTGATCTGCAAAATGAATTCGGCATCTCTGCCGATAGAGTCGCTGCTCTCGACCGCACGACCCAACTCGCGATGGCCGTTGGCGTCGATGCCCTGCATGATGCCGGGATTCCGTTGGTCATGCGCTACAAAAATACGAGCAAAGGCACGAAGTTGCCGGACCGCTGGGCTCTTCCCGATGCGGTGCGGGATGACACGGGGGTGATTTTTGCCTCTGCCTTCCCGGGCTGCGACTCGTTCGCTGACGAAATGAGACGCTACTACGGCGATCACTCCCGCCGCCAGCAGTTGAGTCTTCTGGAAAGCCTGCTGGCACGCTCGACCAAGTCCAATGGCGATTCCGTTCTCGAACGCGAAATGGAGCGGCGAGTCGAGGATTTGCGCGACGCGCTCGAAGCGGAGCCCTATGTCTTCGACCGCCGCTTCCTGCTCCGAACGCTTTCCATGGGTCATTCGCAGTTTGCTGAGTTCGTGGGAGCGCGTGGTCCCAACACTCAAATCAACTCCGCGTGCGCAAGCACTGCGCAGGCAGTTGCGTTAGCGGAGGACTGGATTCGAGCCGGACGTTGCCGCCGCGTAATTATCGTGTCAGCCGACGACATCACGTCCGATCACGCGATCGAATGGTTTGGCGCCGGATTTCTGGCGAGTGGCGCCGCTGCCACCGACGGGGTTGTCGAAGCCGCCGCAACCCCGTTTGACCGTCGTCGGCATGGCTTAATCATCGGCATGGGCGCTGCGGGGCTGGTGGTGGAAAGCGAGGAGGCGGCTCGCGAGCGCGGAATCCGTCCGATTTGCGAGGTGCTGAGCACCGTCACCGCTAACAGTGCATTCCACGGAACGCGCCTCGACGTGCATCACATCTCAGACGTGATGGAAGCGCTTATTTCACAAGCTGAAGCTCACAGGGGCATCTCGCGTCATCAGATTGCCCCTCGCACGGTTTTTGTTTCCCACGAAACTTACACGCCGGCGCGCGGAGGTAGCGCCTCAGCGGAAATCAATGCCTTGCGCCATGTCTTCGGTGATTCTGCCGATCAGATCGTCATTGCCAACACCAAGGGTTTTACTGGACACGCCATGGGAACGGGAATTGAGGATGTCGTGGCCGTAAAGGCTCTCGAGACGGGTATCGTCCCGCCGGTCGCCAATTTCAAGGAAGTGGATCCGGAACTCGGCACTCTGAATTTGTCGAAGGGCGGCTCGTATCCCGTCGAATATGCGATCCGCTTGGCTGCGGGGTTTGGATCGCAGATCAGTATGACGCTGCTGCGCTGGGTTGAGACGGCAGATGGGATTCGCCGCCGGCCGAACGCTCTGGGCTACGTCTATAGGGTCGCCGATCAAACCGCGTGGGACACATGGCTCAGCCGAGTCTCCGGCTACGCGAAAGCCGAACTGCAAGTATCACAGAGGACACTCCGCATCCGCGATCAGGGCTGTCCCGGGCAGTTTGCAGAAACACAACATAGGTTCGAACCGGCATCGAAGATGCAGCCGCCTTCTTCGCCGATACCAGTTCTCGAGCCGGCCCCTCCGCCAATGAAGACAGTGCCTGCCGTGAAAGCGGCAGTGATAGTGGAAGAGACTGCACCAGCCGAGCGCACCTCCGGACACGATCCAGTGGAACAGAAAGTGTTGGCCCTGGTGTCAGAGAAAACCGGCTACCCGGTTGACATGCTTGGCCTCGATCTCGATCTCGAAGCCGACTTGGGCGTGGATACTGTCAAGCAGGCGGAGGTCTTCGCCACGATTCGCGAGGCTTACGGTATTGCCCGTGACGACAAGATCAGGCTGCGAGATTTCCCGACTCTCGCGCATGTTATCCGGTTTGTGCACGAACGGCAGCAGCAAATGGCCGTGCCCTCCAAGACCGTTCCGATTGCGCCTGCGACCGGCAAGCGAGCCGAAAAAGCAGAGGAAAAACCTGTTGCGGCGCCGACGGCGATCTCCGGCGAGGCTGCGGTGAAGGAACACATTGTGGCATTGGTCGTCGAAAAGACTGGCTATCCCAAAGACATGCTGGATTTGGATCTGGACTTGGAGGCAGATCTCGGCGTGGACACGGTCAAACAAGCGGAGATGTTTGCTGCCATTCGCGAGATTTATCAGATTCCACGCGACGATAGCCGCAAGTTGCGTGATTATCCGACGATTGCCCATGTGATTCGCTTTGTCAGCGAAAAGCGGCCCGATTTGCTCAGCAACTCTTCGCCGGCTTCATCCTTTGAAGCAGTGTCGCCGAAGCCGAGCGAATCGGTCGAACGACCCACATCCCCGACCAGTGCAACCGCTTCGACGGATGATCCTATAAAGAAAAAGGTGCTCCAGATTGTCGCCGAGAAGACCGGCTATCCGGAAGAGATGTTGGACCTCGACCTGGATCTGGAGGCAGACCTCGGTGTGGATACCGTCAAGCAGGCGGAAATGTTTGCCGCGGTCCGCGCCGCTTACAAAATTCCGCGGGATGAAAATCTCAAGCTCCGTGATTTTCCCACACTCGCTCATGTGATCAAGTTTGCCCATGAGAGAGCAGAGTTGATCGAATCGGTTTTTGATGCCCAGAAAGAGCTGATTCCGGCGCAGAAGGCAGAGATTTCATCAGCTGTGATCTCCACGCAATCATTGCCACCTGAGCTTGCCAGCCTTCATGAAGCAAACCGCATTCCGCGGCGTGTGCCCGTGCCTCTGTTGCGGCCATCACTGAAGTTCGCCCAGACGACGGGAGTGATACTCGGCCGCGGCGATCGAGTCGTCGTCATGCCGGACCGGGCTGGCGTCGCCGAAGTGCTCACAAAAAGACTGGGCGAGATGGGAGTGGAAGTGATCCGGCTCGATCCGAGCTCAAGCCCTGCCGACCTTACTAAGCTTCTTCGTGAATGCACGGCATCCGGTCCCGTCCGCGGAGTTTACTGGTTGCCCGCTCTCGACAACGAAGGAAATCTGAGCGAACTCGATCTACCATCCTGGCGGGAGGCGGCGCGTGTCCGCGTAAAGTCGATGTACATCACCATGCGTGCTCTCTACGACCAAATCGCGCATGCTGACAATTTCTTGATCGCAGCAACCCGGCTCGGTGGGCAGCATGGTTATGACGAGTCTGGTGCGAATGCTCCGCTCGGCGGCGCCGTGGTCGGCTTCAGCAAGGCGTACAAGCGGGAACGCCCAGAGGCGTTGATCAAGGCGATCGATTTTGAATCCAATCGCAAACCAGAAGAGATTGCAAATCTTCTGCGCGAAGAAACCTTGCGAGATCCGGGAGTGGTCGAAATCGGACACACCGGCGAGCAGCGCTGGGTGGTGGGATTGCAAGAGGAATCCGCAGCTGACGGTCAACCCGGCCTTGTACTCGACAGGAACACTGTTTTCCTGGTCACTGGTGCTGCCGGGAGCATCGTTTCGGCCATCACGGCCGATCTGGCTGCAGCATCCGGCGGGACGTTCTATCTGCTCGATCTGGTACCTAAGCCTGACCCTGCCGATCCCGATCTCAAGCGATTCGTGACCGACAAAGAGAATCTGAAGCGCGACTTGTTCGCACGCATTCAGCAGCAGGGCGAGCGGGCGACTCCGGCTCTGGTTGAAAAAGAACTGGCGAAGCTGGAACGCGCGCAAGCCGCTCAAGCCGCCATCGATGCCGTGCTTGCAGCCGGCGGGACGCCACATTACTTCAGTGTCGATCTCACAGACGACGCCGCAGTCGCGAACATAATCGACACCGTACGCCGGCAGAGCGGCCGTATCGACGTACTCCTGCATGCCGCCGGCTTGGATCGAAGCCACTCTCTTGCTGACAAAGATGGCAAAGAATTTGACCTGGTTTTTGACGTCAAGAGCAACGGGTTCTTCAACTTGCTGCACGCGATTGGCGATATGCCGTTGGGCGCGACGGTTGCCTTCAGTTCGATCGCCGGACGCTTTGGCAATGCCGCGCAAACGGATTACAGCGCCGCTAACGATCTGCTATGCAAAATTACGTCGAGCTTGCGCACTATTCGCCCAGCAACGCGTGGAATCGCAATCGACTGGACCGCTTGGGGCGGGATTGGCATGGCAACTCGCGGATCCATTCCCAAAATCATGGAGCAGGCGGGCATTGACATGTTGTCGCCGCAAGCGGGAATTCCGCTGATCCGGCGCGAACTCACGGCGGGTGCAACACGAGGCGAAATCGTGATCGGAGAACGCCTCGGCGTTTTGCTTAACGAATGGGATGCCAGCGGCGGACTCGACCTTTCCGGATCGCCAATGACGAATCCCATCGGCCCGATCGCCGGCAAAATCGCATCGATGAGCCTGTTCGACGGTTATTCCATCGAGACAACTCTGGATCCATCGATTCAACCGTTCCTTCGCGACCATAAGATCGACGGCACACCGGTTCTGCCGGGGGTGATGGGAATCGAAGCTTTTGCCGAAGCGGCACTTGCATTGCTTCCGGACTGGCGCGTGGAAGCCGTCGAAGATGTTTCGTTCCTCGCACCTTTCAAGTTTTATCGGGGAGAGCCTCGCGTTGTACGGATTGAGACTCGAATTCGTCCTAACGGAACCAAGCTGCTGGCAGAATGCCGCCTCGTCGGCCAACGCTTCCTAACGAACCAGACGGAACCCCAGATCACGGCTCATTTCACTGCACGGATGCGGCTCACCAAAGAGCCCCGGACGCCCGAAGCCGAGAAAAGGGTTGTGAAACCCGAGGGCAACAGCGTCGAAGCTGCCGACATTTATAGCGTCTATTTCCATGGCCCGGCGTACCGGGTCATCGAGAAGGCGTGGTGGGATGGAAAGCAAATCGTCGCTCAATTTGCGTCGAATTTGCCGCCCAACCATGAGCCGCGCGGACTGAGCACGATCCTGGCGCCGCGGTTGATCGAGCTTTGCTTCCAAACCGCGGGAATTTGCGAGGTGGGTATCGATGGCCGCATGGCCTTGCCCCATCACGTCCAAGAACTGCGGCTTTTCCGCGAGCCCGATCCGGCTCAAGGCCTCTTCTATGCCGTAGTCGCTCCCGACCCGGTTCAAGGAAGTTTCGACGCGGAAGTTCTGGACGCCGACGGAAACTGCTACCTCCGTGTGCACGGCTATCAGACGATCCGATTACCCGAAGCGGCAAGCCCGGAACGTCTGAAGAAACTACAAGCAAGCATGTCGAGAGAGATTGTTCTGGCGGCGTGAACGAGAGCCACCCGAGCGGACTCCATTCAGGGGTGCTTATGCCGAACGAATTCCAACGCATTGCGATTGTCAATCGTGGCGAAGCTGCCATGCGCTTCATCCATGCGGCGCGCGAATTCAGCCAGGAGCACGGTGTCCCCTTGCACACAATCGCCCTCTTCACGGAACCCGACCGTCATGCCATGTTCGTCCGCGAAGCCGACGAAGCGTATTCGCTTGGCCCTGCCCATTTCGCTGATCCGCAGACCCATCGGTGCCAAAGCAGTTACCTCGATTATGCTGGCCTCGAAGCGGCAATCACGGCGACACGCGCCGAAGCGGTGTGGGTGGGATGGGGATTTGTGGCGGAGCATGCCGGATTCGCTGATCTTTGCCGTCAGATGGGAATTGTGTTCATCGGGCCGACTGGCGATGCCATGCGCCAACTCGGTGACAAGATCGCCGCCAAACGCTTAGCGGAGCAGTTAGGCATTCCAGTGATTCCATGGAGTGGGGGACCGGTAGAGACTCTTTCTGCCGCGTTTGCGTATGCAGAGCACGTGGGCTATCCCCTTCTCATCAAGGCGGCCGCAGGAGGTGGCGGGCGCGGCATCCGACGCATCAACTCCCGCGGACAGCTGCAGCAAGCCTTCGACAGCGCTCGCGCCGAAGCCTACAAGGCCTTTGGGGAACCAACGGTTTTTCTCGAGCAATTGCTGCCTGGCGCCCGTCACGTCGAAGTACAAGTCATCGCCGATCGTCAGGGAACGACGTGGGCGGTGGGAGTTCGTGACTGCACCATCCAACGCCGCCAGCAGAAAGTCTTTGAAGAAGCGCCGTGCCTCGTTCTTTCCTCGACGGATGACGAGGCAGTGCGGCGGGCCGCTATTCGGATCAGCCAGTCGGCTGGATACAGCAGCGCCGGCACGATCGAGTTTCTCTATGAACTCAAGACTCACAGCTTCTGGTTCATGGAGGCGAATACTCGCCTTCAAGTCGAGCATCCGGTCACGGAATGCACGACCGGTCTCGATTTGGTGAAGCTTCAGATCCATATCGCTCGCGGCGGCGGCTTAGAAGGCGATCCGCCACGCAGCACGGGCCATGCCATCGAGGTGCGGTTGAATGCGGAAGATCCCGAGAATGGTTTTGCCGCCGCACCGGGCGTTGTGACACGTTTCCGAATTGCCTTGGGTCCAGGCGTGCGGGTCGATACCGGAGTAGCCGAGGGCGACTGCGTTCCTCCGGATTTCGATTCCATGATCGCCAAAATCATCGGCTACGGAAAAACTCGGAGTGAAGCTCTGGCTCGGCTTCGCCGTACGCTCCACGATAGCGTCATTCTCATCAACGGAGGCGCGAGCAACCGAGCGTTCTTGCTGGAAATGCTGAACCGGAGAGAGTTGGAAAACGGGCAGGTCGATGTCGGATGGCTCGACCGTATTTCGGCGGAAAGTGGACATCTCTCGACTCTGTATGCAGACGTGGCCTTAGTCCAGGCGGCGATCGATACGTACGAGGCCGAGTTAGCTGTAGAGCAAGCTCAGTTTTACGCCTCTGCCGCCCGCGGGCGGCCCCATGTGCAGAGTGAAATCGGCCGCACTCTGGCGCTGCGCTATCGCGGCCAACTTTACTCGGTGAAAACCCAGCGCATTGGTCCTCAAGACTATCGGCTGGAGATGGATGGAAACCGCATCGAAGCTCACATCGATCGCCGCGATCAATTCGAGTGCTGGCTCACAGTTTTCGGCAGGAGATTTCATATTATCTCTACTCTTCAGGGCGTGAATTCCCGTATTGAAGTGGAAGGCGCGTCGCATCGCATCGATCGAGACGACTTGGGCATGGTCCACGCGCCAGCCCCGGCGGTGGTAGTGTCGATCGCGGTTAAGCCCGGAGACATAGTCGCAACGGGCGACCAACTTGCCGTGCTCGAGGCGATGAAAATGGAGACGCAAGTCGTCGCCCCATTTTCCGGAAGAGTGCGGCAGGTTCTGATCATGCCGAACGTCCAGGTGGACACCGGCGCGCCACTGCTTCAAATCGAGGCTGACAGCGGCGATGAAGCTTTTCAGCCGCAGCAACGAGTTGTCCTTGGCACATCAAGAGCAAGCTCTCAACCTGACGATACAGTTCGGTCGGTGCCGGTCGAAGCTCTTAGAGATCTTCGTCAAGTCATGCTGGGATTCGATATTGATCCTGCGGATGCGCCACGTCAGTTAGCCAAGTGCAACCAGGCCTCTGTGACAGAGAGGGAACAGATCCGGGAGGGCGAAAAGGAGATCTTGAAGATCTTCTTGGACATCTGTTCGCTCTTCCACCGCGAAGTCGAGCTAGCGCGTCAGGCCGGCGGAGAGGAACCGAGCGCTGAAGCGTACTTCTTCTCCTATTTGCGCATGATCGAGACAAAAGGGGAAGGTCTGCCGCACCGGTTCGTCGAGGCATTGCACCGCGCCCTGGCGCATTACGGAGTGCGAAGCCTGGAAGCTTCATCCGAACTGAAGCAGAGCTTGCTCTGGATTTGCAAATCCCATCAGCGAATGGAGCAGCAAGTGAAACTGGCTCTCGAGATCCTCGAACGGCGCCTTCCCCAGGCACAGCTAATCGAACCCGCTGAGAATGGACCTTTTCGCACGCTTCTCGATCGCCTGATCGCGATCACACAGGACCTGTATCCCTCGGTGAGCGATCTCGCGCGCGAATTATGTTATCGACACTTTGATCAACCTCTGTTCGAACGCTCACGCACTCAGGTGTACAACGACGCGGAAGCGGCTCTCGATTATCTTGGGGCACATCCCCATGTTCCAGACCGGCACGCGAGGGTGCAAGCCCTTGTCGATTGCCCTTACTTGCTGGCCGGCCTTTTCGCCCGCCGTTTGCCAGAGGCCAGCGCCGACTTGCGTGTAACCATGCTTGAAGTGCTTACCTGCAGGTATTATCGGATTCGCACATTCCTGAATTTGTGTTCCTCGAACATCGACGGCCTGCCTTATGTCACTGCGGAATACGACTACGACAAGAAACGGATTCATGTCTTTGCCGCCCATGCGCATTATCTGGATCTCCCCGCTACCGCAAGTAAGATGTCATCTCTATTTGCCGACGTGCCGGCGGAGCACGAGATTGTCGCGGATTTTCACGTGACCACGTCCGGCAAACTTCTCGATCCTGATTCGACGCAGGCAGAGGTGCAATCAATGCTCAACCGCGTCGTCTTCCCTCGTCCGCTACAACGCATTGTCGTCTCTGTGGCGGGAGTCTGCTCTGGTGAACGCCTGTGCCGCATGCAACACTTCACTTTCCGCAGTAGCGACGGAGTCTATCTGGAGGAGACTCTATACCGGGGCGTGCACCCCATGATGGGCGAGCGGCTACACCTCTGGCGTCTCAGCAATTTCCAGATCGAGCGCCTGCCCACGGTGGAAGATGTTTACCTCCTTCATGCCGTGGCTAAGGACAACCCCAAAGACGAACGTTTGTTTGCAGCTGCGGAAATTCGTGATGTCACTCCGGTTCGCGATCAGGCAGGCCGGATCGTGCAGCTGCCTTACCTGGAGCGGATGTTGATGGAAGCGCTCGCCGCGATCCGCTTGTTCCAGTCGCACCGCCGACCCAACGAGCGACTCTATTGGAACCGCGTCTTTCTGCATGTATGGCCTCCGCTCAATCTCAAGCCTGACGAGTTGCACGACATCGTAAGCCGGTTGGTGCCGGCGACCGAAGGCCTCGGTCTGGAGCAGGTCGTTGTCCGCGCTCGCATCCCTAATCCTGCCAGGGGCGAACTGCGCGACATGGTGGTGCGCATTTCCATGCCCGTCGGCAGTGGCCTGTTCATCACGTTTCGTCCTGCCGACAAACTTCTTGCTCTCAAACCGCTCAGCCCCTACGACCAGAAAGTCATCCGCGTCCGGCAGAGAGGTTTGGTCTATCCCTATGAGATCGTCAAGATGCTCACTCCCGCGAAGGAAGACCCGCGGGCTGAATTTCCTTCCGGCAAATTTGTCGAGCACGATCTGGATAAGGAAGGCAAGCTGCTGCCCGTCGATCGTCCACACGGCGAGAACAAGGCCAACATCATCGTCGGGGTTATTCGTAATTTCGATAATCGATATCCCGAGGGCATGACCCGTGTCATTCTCCTTGGCGACCCCAGTCGCGATCTAGGGGCACTGGCGGAACCGGAATGTCGGCGCATTATCGCGGCGCTGGATTTAGCCGCGCACATGGGCGTTCCTCTGGAGTGGTTTCCCATTTCCGCAGGCGCGAAGATCTCGATGGAAAGTGGCGTCGAGAATATGGACTGGATCGCACGAGTTCTACGGCGCCTGGTCGAATTCACGCAGGCGGGCGGCGAAGTGAATCTCGTCATCAACGGCATCAACGTTGGGGCTCAACCCTACTGGAACGCCGAAGCCACCATGCTGATGCACACGCGCGGCATTCTCGTGATGACTCCGAAGGCGGCGATGGTCCTCACCGGAAAGCGGGCTTTGGACTACTCCGGCAGTGTCTCAGCCGAAGACAATCAGGGTATCGGCGGCTATGACCGCATCATGGGCGTGAACGGGCAGGCTCAATACTGGGCCCGTGATATCAATCAAGCCTGCCATATTCTCTTCCAGCATTACCAGCACACGTATGTTTTGCCGGGTGAGTGCTTTCCTCGCCGGTCTGAAACCACGGATCCCATGGATCGAGACGTTCGCCACTATCCGCACAATGAAAATGGGGAGGAGGGTTTTGCGCGAGTTGGCGACATTTTGTCGGACGAAACCAATGCGGGAAGGAAAAAGCCTTTTGATATTCGCAAAGTCATGATGGCCGCCATCGACCAGGATCATGCTCCTCTGGAGCGTTGGGCCGGGATGAGAGCTGCCGAGACTGCGGTCATCTGGGACGCGCATTTGGGCGGATATCCCGTTTGCCTCATTGGAATTGAGTCGCGCTCGGTGCCCAGAATGGGATTTGTTCCGGCGGATGGGCCCGACCAATGGTCTGCAGGAACATTGTTTCCACAGTCGTCGAAGAAAGTCGCCCGGGCCATCAATGCTGCCAGCAACAATCGGCCTGTCGTTGTGCTGGCGAACCTTTCGGGCTTCGATGGCTCGCCGGAATCAATGCGTCGCCTGCAACTGGAGTACGGCGCCGAGATCGGACGAGCGGTCGTCAACTTCAAGGGGCCGATGGTGTTTTGCGTGATCTCGCGCTATCACGGAGGCGCTTACGTCGTCTTCTCACGCGCGCTGAACGAGCAGCTCGAGGTGGCGGCATTAGAGGGAACTTACGCTTCCGTGATCGGCGGTGCACCCGCCGCGGCGGTGGTCTTTGCCGGCGAAGTCGAAGCCCGCACCCGCAAGGACGAACGTCTGCAGGCACTGAATCAGGCGGTGCTTCAGGCTGAGGGGGCAGAAAAAGGAAAACTCCGCGCGCAGTGGAACGAATTGTTCCGACAGGTTCATTCAGAAAAGCTGGGAGAAATGGCGAACGAATTCGATCGCGTGCATAGCGTGCATCGCGCACTCCGTGTAGGGGCACTCAACCATATCATTCCTCCGGTTGGCCTGCGCCCGTATCTTATCCAGGCGATAGAGCGTGGCATGCGAGCCGAGCGAAAATCTGTCGCCGCGGAAACAGAGATCTTGCAAGCAGCTTGAGGTCTTTCCGTGTCTGTATCTTCAATGCGAAGCGTGGCCTCACCTCGGGAAAGCGTCGCGGCCTATGCATATTGGCTGGAGCAATCGGCAGCTGACCTGCCCGAACACAATGAGTTTCTAAGCGCAGAGGAGTTGATATGCCTGAATCACTTGTCTTTCCCCAAACGACGCAATGATTGGCGATTAGGACGCTGGGTCGCGAAACGTGCCATCGCTGCCTATCTTGAACAATCTGGAGATCCCGCAGCACTGGCCAAAATAGAAATAAGATCCCTCCCTTCGGGAGCACCAGAGGTATCTCTCATATCCAGGTCAGCTCAGGTCAGCATTTCCCTAAGCCATCGTTCCGATACCGCGATGTGCGTGGTCGCTCCTTCCGGCACCCGTATTGGATGCGATCTGGAATTGATCGAGCCACGTAGTGATTCTTTCGTGGCCGACTACTTCACCGTCAATGAGCAAGCGCTCATTAGCCAAACGTCTCGGGAGGCGCAAGCATTACTGGTAACTCTGCTCTGGAGTGCGAAAGAAAGCGCTTTGAAAGCGATGCAGCTGGGCCTGCGTGTAAGTACCAGGCTCTTAGAAGTTCGTCCCGATACTATTTCTTCTGAGATACGGCCAGCGTGGCGAGTCGTGTGTCCCGTCGCACTGCCTAATTCGGAATTGCATTGCCGTGATGCTGCCATTGATGTGTGGCATCCGCTGCACGTCATTGCCAGTGATACCCCAGCTTTTATCGGATGCTGGCGACATACAGCCGGTCTTGTGCGGACCATCGCCTTAGAAGACTCGTGTTGTGGTCAGTTGAAGCCAACCTCTCCAGAATTATTTCCACAGTAAAATCAATAATCTACAGGAATAGTATGAACTCCCTACAAAGGATGTTGTGCTGATTTCACGCTCAGCCCACGACCGGCGGTTCGAAGACAGCGTCCAAATTCTAAGTTTCGTAACGGTAACGGGCAATCACAGCTCCGCCAATTGCCGCTTACGAAGCTCGCTCTCGGACGACTGCGATCATGTGCCGCTTTGCAAGAGCCTCAATTTCAGACTCGGTCACCGCCGAGAGGTCTGCGCTTTCGGTAGCGATCACCCGTTTGGAAATGTCAGGATGATGAGTGTTTAGGTATTCTTTCAAGAAGTCGGCGGCGTTGCTTTTCCCAGTGGCGTGACCGATGAGGACGATCTCGTTCGCGGAAGCGAGATCTTTCGCGACCTCCTCGTAAAATGAATGCTCTTCGGGTACACGCTCGCCACGGTAGTGAGCTTCCTTTCGATGAATCAGATGGTGATGGAAATTGAAAGGATCATAAGGTCGCTCCTTGTGTTCGTCTGCCGGACGATTTCCACCGAGGTCTTGATAAACATGGGCGGCGTGATGGTCGATCACGACAATCATACGGGGAGACTTGGCCGGTTCTTCTGTAGGCTCATCCGTTCGGGCCTCTTTCAAAAATTTACGCAGCCGAGAAACTTCCTCGACACCAAGATCATGAGTGGGCGGCCGTTTGAAAAGCACGCGCTGGCTGCCGACGCGAAACACAAACTCATCGTCTCCCCGCGACTGGACCTCACCCAGATGCCCAACCAATTCGACGGCCTCGCTCCAACTCAGGTTATGGGGTAGCTTGCCGTTGATGAGATTCTGGTACAGCGACTCCAAGTGCTTGCTCATTTCTTCAGTATAGTATTTCGCCTCTAAGAAGGGGAACGCTGATCGAGTTTTGTGGTGGTCCGGTAAACGCAGCAAATAGCGTTACCCGTTCCACTTGGGTTGGTACAAGTCTGTAAGAGGCTGGTGTCGAGAACTCCGTGGAATGCAGTCTCGTCTTTAGCCCGTCCGTCGGATGGGAAGCTGCTCACTTCGCCCAGAAATACGATTTCAATAGCATCATCTCAGGACTTTTTGTAACCTCAGGCGACTGCTCGATCCCCTAAAATTAGGGCACCCCGGAAGTGGAGAAAAAGAATTCGACATAGACGAGCGTCGAAAGGGAGGGCTGATGCTAAATCGGGTAGTGAAAGGTCGCCATTTTGGATGAGGATCTCCTCACGATAAAGAATGTGATCCCGGTCACAAACCTTTGTGAAACATGCCACGGTAGGACCTTTGAAGTCGTCGTCACATAAGAACAGGTGCTTTAGATTTATCGGGAGGTCGATCCCCAGCCGATTGGTTTTCAGGCGGCGAGAGAAGCACCTCGTCGATATGTCCACGCGCGCGAATGGCATCCGTCTCGACAGTCCCTCATCCCAGACGGACAACTTCGGGATGGAAGGAGCTTTAAAGCATTATGAAGCCTTGGTTGACGTGGCGGGTTCCGTAATCTCGCAAACGGATCTTTCCGAGTTGTTCCGCGAACTCCTCGAGCGCTTAAAGGAATTCGGAAAATTCGATTTCTTGAACCTTGTCTTACACGATCCGAGACGCAACGTAATGCGGCTCAACGTATTGAGGGCCTTGATTCCAGTCACGATTCCGGTATCACTGGAATTGCCCATTCCGGATTCTCCTGCAGGATGGGTGTGGAAAAACCAAAAGCCACTTCTTTTACGCGATTTGACGATCGAGCAACGCTTCGGAAACTATCTTCGCTTACTCAGCGAGAGCGGCATCAGAACCTACTATGTGTTTCCGCTGACGACGGCTAATCAGTCGTACGGTGCGGTTTCGTTTGGCAGCCGGGATATCAGTGCCTATGGGGATTCCGACCTGAAGTTCATGGAACAACTCGCCACACAGATTGCCGTCGCGGTGGACACTACATTGACGCACGAAACCGTGAAGACATACCAGGACAAGTTGGCGAAGGAGCACGAGCGCCTGCGGCTGGTGCATGACATCAGCAACACCCTCATAAGCCATCTTGACGCAAGAGAGCTTTTCGCTCAGATCTCCCAGTGTATTGGGCGGATCATGCGGCATGACTACTGCAGCCTCTGCTTGTATGAGCCGGCAAATGATCAGTTCCGGGTGCGCGCAATCGATTTTCCCGAAGGAAGAGATCTGCTGCGCGAGGAAGTGGTGTTTCCGACGGAGGATTCTCCAGCCGGCCATGCCTTGAAAACGCGGAATCCTCTGTTGGTCAATCGGCTGACGGTCGAGAATTTTCCATCGCAGGCGACGCAATTGCTTCTTAACTCAGGAATCAAGTCAGGCTGCTGGCTGCCGCTGGAAGGCCGCAAACGTTTCCTGGGAACGCTGAACGTTTGCAGCTTCCAGGAGTCCGCGTTTACCCAGGACGATCTGGAACTGCTGCGGGAAGTGTCGAATCAGGTCGCGATCGCGGTGGACAACGCATTGGCCTTCCAGGAAATCGCCGAACTCAGGGACAAACTCGCCGAAGAAAAGGTCTATCTGGAAGACGAGATTCAAAGCGAACACAACTTCGAAGAGATCATGGGGGAAAGCCCGGTTTTGAAATTCGTCCTGCAACAGGTCGAAACCGTGGCCCCGACCGACTCGACCGTCATGATTCTCGGCGAAACGGGAACTGGAAAGGAATTGATAGCCCGAGCGATTCATAACCTGAGCAATCGCCGTGGCCGTGCCTTGGTCAAGCTGAACTGTGCTGCTATTCCCACCGGACTACTGGAGAGCGAGTTGTTTGGCCACGAGAAAGGAGCCTTCACCGGCGCTATCGCGCAAAAGATCGGTAGGGTCGAACTGGCAAATAGGGGAACGCTGTTCTTGGATGAAGTCGGCGACATCCCCCTGGAACTGCAACCCAAGCTGTTGCGGGTACTGCAAGAGCAGGAGTTCGAACGGCTGGGAGGAACGCGCACGATTCACGTGGACGCGCGGCTGATTGTGGCCACTAATCGGGACCTCGATGCTATGGTAGGAGCACGCCAATTCCGGGAGGATTTGTTTTACAGGCTGAATGTCTTTCCCATTCATGTCCCGCCCTTACGCGAGCGAGCAACGGACATTCCTCTGCTCGTGAACTTCTTCGTCAACAAGCATTCCAAACGGATGGGCAAGAGAATAGAACGCATTCCCACAGAGACGATGCGGGCCTTGTCGCGCTGGCATTGGCCGGGAAACGTGAGGGAATTAGAGAACGTCATCGAAAGAGCCGTAATCGTTTCGCACGGGCCAGTTCTGAATGTGCCACTGGCGGCGCCGAAGGCAGGATCGATTCCCGCTTCGAAAACCAGGGTCCAAACTCTGGAGGCGTCGGAAAAGGAAGCCATTTTGCTCGCACTAAGAGAGGCTAATGGAATAGTAGCCAGCGCCGCCACGAAACTGGGGATGAAGCGGACCACTCTCAATTCGAAGATGCGCAAGCTGAACATTTCGCGAAGAGATCTCTTCGCGGGTTGATTTGCGTCTCTGACATTCGCATCCTTAAGCGCCGATAGTCCGCCTCAGCCGCCCTATTGAAAAAGTGAGCGATTGCACTAAGTGGAATGATTTTCAGTTGCTGCGCAGAGGTATCCCGACCTCAGTCCGGAGATCAGTCTTAAGCAGGTAACAGTCTCTGGGGATTGCTTGAAAACTTCCGCTGGAAGGCTACGATCTCATATCCAGAATCTGTATGCACGAACCATTGTGGTTGTGCGATTCACTCAATGGCACAAATGCGGACCCCGCGCTACGCTCTGGAATATGTACGGCCCGCTGTCCAGGACGATTGTAAGAGAAAAACGCCTTGGTGCTGGCCGATGCCCTACATGGATCATGCCGACGAGTTTCGTCGCAATGACGAAGTGTTGTCATCGCTCAGCTTGCCTTTCGGCAGTGGCTCTTCTCTCGGCAAAGGTTTAACGTCCCGGCTACACAGCGACTTACCACTCTAATGGGCCAACAGCTGTGGTTTCGGACCTTGGGATGCAGATTCATCCAGATGGAAGTCACCGATTAACTTGAATGAGCAGCAAAATGCATGGACGCAGACCGGAATCAGCAGCGGGTAAAGTGCTCGGGCGAGCAGGTAACCGTTACCTCCCGTATGGGTTCGACTCCCAAGATTCCGACCAATCAAACTATAAGCTGTGCATTTTGCTTTTGGCGCTGATCATCGCATTGGACCAGAGGGAACCACGAATTGCAGCCGCGCGGTCACGGTGTTACCTGATGGGTATGTGAGCTCGTTCTGGGTGCAAAATGGAAACTTCAGTCAAAAGCTTTGTCTATGTTGAGAAAGTTTCGCAAGACTTCGGAGGAATGATATGCATTCATCAAAAGTCGTAGGGATGTTAATGTGTCTACTCGTATTTGTCGCGATGGCGAGTGCAAGAGCCAAGAATCCAGCTGTCCACGACGTTTATCACATCACGTTCACTGCCCCAGTTCACATCGGCGATGCCTTGCTACCCGCTGGCGATTACACAATCCTCCATGAAATGGAGGGCCAGGACCACTACATGGTATTTCGGGAGGATGGGAAAAAGACTTCCGATCTGAAGGTCAAGTGCACACTGGTTCAGCTGGGGTATAAGGCTAGCAAAACCGAAACTATCTATGAGTTAAATGCTTCAAACGAACGCGTGCTGGAGCAGATCGTGTTCGCGGGAGACACGGCCAGGCACGTTTTCTAAAAGATCTCAGGAGATTGTGAGGTCTTTTTCTCCTTGGCAAAATCCTGCAGTTTTGAATCAAGAACGAGTGCTGGCGGACCTTTGCCGAGCCGATAAAGAAGCGCCAATCTCTTCATTCAGCGGCCCGTGCAAATGCGGGCCGCTCGTCTTTTGTTGGCCGTGGAATCTTCGCACGTTTACTTTTCCGATGTACTCCGGCGCATCGGAATCAAATTTCCCACCGCGGTTGCTACTTCGGGCTGCGATCTTCAAGTCTCGGAAGGCAGCAGCCCCTCTTCCCAGGTTTCGACGATGGGCAAACGATTGCCCTCAAGCAGACCGCGGAAGGCCTCTAGGGTCTGACGCGCCTCGCCGATCAAAAAGTAAAATGCGTCCCAGTTATCACTGTCCTCGCCATCGTGGTTCGGAATCACGTATTTGAAGTGCCACGCTTCCTGTAACTCGCGATAGGCGCTGGAGGCGCGAGTCTCGATGTCTTTTAAATCCTGGAGTGATAGTTCCCCTTTTTGACGCCTGCTCCGGCGTAAGAGCTTGCCCCGCATGATGTCCGTAATCAGTTCACTTAGCACTACATGACGTTCCGGGGCGCGCAGATAGAGAATCTCTTCCCGCGAAAGAGGTGAGATGAAAAGGGTTAACTTCTTGATCTCCGCAAGGACAGCATGGGTTTGAAGAATTCGTCCCACAATAGGATTTCCTTCGAAAAGCACATCGCGATTCCTTAGCGAATCTTGCAGTTGCTCAATATCCAGGGCCTGAAGATCGTTCCGCACTTCGAAGACCACATATCGAGAAAGTTTCTTGAGCTCATCGATCTGCCTGCGTGGCCGAAAGTGATAGTCAATACCATCCCTCTCGCCAGGGCGCGGACTGCGGCTGTTAAACAGCACGAGTTTTTGAAGCCGATCGGATAGCTCAGGATGAAACTTTCTCAGCGCTTTGTGAAGTGGCGTCTTGCCAACGCACGATGGGCCGCAGAGGATAACCAGGTGTCCTGTTGTGCCGGTATTCATCCCTTGAGGAACGATAACTAACGCTCATCCACAAAATCAACAACGGGGTGAGTTTCGATAACCGGAGTAACTCTCGCTCGCTTGCGAATTGTAGCTGAAAAGGAAACAACCTAAGCCCGAGCCTCCATCGCTTAGAAGAGACGTACCTGCGCTCGTGTCAGAGTCTGATAGTCAGGACCGGGCATCGAGCGCGGCAGACCAGATGATGCGCAATGGACCAATGCACATGCGTTGCTGCTCGCGGTGCAGAGTATTTCTTGATTCCCATGACGACGAGATCAGGTCGGTACCTGTCCACGGCCTCAGAGATCCTCTTGGGTGCCGCACCAAAAGAAACCAAATATTGAACATTGCAACTTTTCTTAACATCGTCCGGAACCAGCGCTTCCATCCGGCGTGTAACATCCAGCGCTTCCAGTTGCCGCTTTTCGGCAATCGTAACCACACCATCCAAGTGTTGCGCCGACGCATCTTTTGGCGTCACCACATGGAACAAGATCAACTGTCGGGCACCTGCTTTAGAAATGGAAAGCGCATAAGGTAAGGCCGCAAGCGATACTGATGAAAAATCGGTTGGAAACAGAATGGTGTGAATCTGGGGCCCGTTTTCAGCGGCGCTGGGCACTTGCATACCCACGGTTAGAACCGGACAACTCGAAACCCGAAACAGTTCCTCGGCCACCGAACCCAAAAGGAACTTGTTCATACCACTCCTGCCATGCGTGCCCAAAACCAGGAGGTCAATCTTTTTGCTGCGAATCAGATCTGAGATAACGCCAAGGATCGGCCCGCGCTCGAGCATTGCTTCGTGCTCAAGGCCGGGGGGAAGGCCCTCGTTCTCAATGACCCTCAGATTCGACTTGGCCTCCTGCCACTCGCGATCCAGGTCTGACGGGAACGACTCGACAGGAATGGGCATCCGCGCATCCGCGGGCAACACATGGAGGATGTTGAGCCTGGCTCGGTGGCTGTGCGCGATTGCCGCCGCGTACAAAAGCGCCTTCTTTGAAACTTCCGAGAAGTCGGTTGCACACAAAACAT
>JASHPL010000448.1 GCA_030038125.1 Candidatus Sulfotelmatobacter sp. | reverse complement strand
CCTGCTCGTGCCCCTGAATTCTTGCTTACGCGTCGACTTAGTTGTTTCACCACATGCTTGGTAAACACGCCGTCGCCGCGAAACTTAATTGCTCCATTTATCAATTCCGGAAATTACCTTCTCCGCTCACTATTGGCCGATGCCGGCCATATGTTTTACCTCGATGACGACAATGTTTTTTCTCGTTCCCGTCGCTGAAGCTCAGCTATTTCCCAAATATTCGGCTAACTGCCGCTTTGCATTTGAAAATTGACGGTGATTGTGGTTTCGACCTCTACTGGTTGCCCATTCAAAAGAAATGGCTTATAACGCCATTGCTTGACGGCCGCGATCGCCGCAGGGGCTAACATTGGGTGCCCACTCACAACTTGCAGGTGAACAACATTTCCGTCTCTGTCAATAACCGCGCTGAGGACTACAGCTCCTTGAATGCGCGCTGCCACGGCCACGGTTGGGTAGGCGGGCTCGACCCGGGAGACGAGTAAGCCCTTAATCACACCTTGCGAAAGGCGCACACGTTGTACGGCAGGCTTGGACAGGCTTGGGAGAGCCGCTGGGGCTGAAGTGGAACTAAGAATTCCGCCGATCACACCACCCAACTGACCTCCCGGAACTCCCCCCGGCACGCCACCGAGCACCCCAGCTGTTGTCGCGGCCGGTGGCGGTGCCTCGTCCTCTTTGATCACCTGCACTTTTGCCGGGATTCTGCTTGGAGTGCGCAGTTGCCCGTCGGCGATGTTGCTGGTAACCTTCACCACCTTCACTTTGGGTGCGGCAGCCGCTGGCGGTGGCGGAGGAGGAGGTGGTGGTGGAGCTTCCAGAAAAGTTAATAACTGCTGCTTGGGCAATGCTTCGGTGAACCATAACGGAATCAAGAGTGCAAAACCAATCACCAAGCATTGCAAAACAACCGAAGCAAGAGTCGCCCACGTTCTGGTCTTGCGCTCTCGCACCGTAGAGTCCAACAGGCTATCCCCGAACAGGTTTTTGGCACTGGCCGGGAAAGCTTCAGGGCTTATTGTCATAGGCCGCGAAACCTCCGCCGGAATACTTCTCTGCTTATGCGTTGGAACACTTGTAATTCGCGCGCTAGTCCTCATGACGCGCATATTGATCGCCTCCTCTTCCCGAACTCGAAATTGCGCCCATTCAATCACCTGTTCGCTTCATCAGATTCCTGCGTGCGCGGCGAGTCAGTTCTTTCACCACATGCCTCGTAAAACACTCCGTTGCCGCGAACCTTGATCCCGCCATTTATCAACTCAAGTATTACGTTCTCGCCCTCATGGCTGATAATCGAGATATGGTGCATTTCGACAACCAGTTCGCGACCGCGAAGGTTTGCTCTCGCCTGTTGACACGCATTCATTAACTCCGCTGCCCAGGGCGCAACGAGCTTTCCTTCTACGATCAACCGACGCCGCCTGGCCTTATCAATGAGTGAGATCTTCAACATTGCTCTTCGCGCAAGTGACTAATGCAAGCTGCGCACCAAAGTTGCGAAGCTGTAAGTCGCTGAATTGTCAGGAGTGGAACACCGGAACTCGAAATACCGAGGTCGAAGCAGTTGAAAGCGTCGAAAACGTCGAAGCTGCGGGCAGACTAGGATCGAGAGGCGGGCTGGAGATCATGCATGTTGCCTCGTGTAGATGTCATATTTCTTCAGTCGAGAAAAACTTTCGCTAGAGTACTTGCCAGTTCCTGAGCTTCGCGGCACAAGCTTGCGTTGCTGATGCGCATAACGAACTTATACCAGTCGTGTCGCTTTGAGGCGCGATGGTTGGGTAGGTACCGATACAGTCACGAAACTCGGTGTACTGATAGTAGTGATGGCTGAGGACGCGCGGATGTTGCACGTTGTTGTACAGTCCCTCTCAGCGTGGTTGCTACCATAAATCGACAGTTTCATTACCGCTTCTCACCTCAAACCACTTTCATAGGAAGCCGAGGGAAGCTTTGGCTGGAAGAATCAATAGTCCTTAACGCGCTTGGCTCCAAAGGTCGGAAGCTTAGAAACGTTCCAACCGCCGCCAAGAGCTTTGACGAGGAGCACACTCGCGTCCATACGCCGCCGGAGAATGTCGATGGCGTTCCGTTCATTCGCGAGTTCGGTCGTTTCGGCCGTGATGACTTGAAGGTAGGTATCGACCCCACCCTTATAACGATTCGTAAAAAGATGCAGCGAATCTTCCGACGACGCGACAGCCTGATCCTGCTGCTGTGCTTCGTTCTCGAGAATGCGCAAGGCCGCGAGATTGTCCTCGACTTCCTGGAATGCGGTCAGCGATGTCTGACGATAGGCCGCGACGGTCACGTCATAGCCCGCGCGCGCGGATTCTGAATTGGCACGGCGACGGCCTGCGTCAAACAGAGTTTCCGCGAGAGCGGGACCAAGCGCCCAGAATCCCGCCGGCCAGGTAAACCAGTTTGACCCTTGCGTGCCGGCGAAGCCTGCCGTTCCTTCGAGCGTGACCGTCGGGAAGTACGCTGCCCTTGCGATACCGATTTGCTGATTGGCTTCCGCCATTCGCCTTTCCGCCGCCGCGATATCCGGCCGGCGTTGCAAAAGCTCTGACGGAAGCCCGGCTGGGATACTCGGAGGCTCAGTCTTGAGCGGCGTCGCTGGCAGACTGAACTCGGCGGGTGGCTTGCCAATGAGGACTGCGATAGCGTGTTCAAGTTGCGCTCGTTGGACCGTGACATCAGTATCCTGCACGCGTGTGGTATCCAACTGCGTTTGCGCCTGCGCAACGTCCGCTCTCGGCGCAACGCCTCCCTTGTACCGATGCGTGGTGAGCTGCACATCGTCGGTATAGGCTTTTAGGGTATCGTCGAGGAGCTGCTTCTGAGCGTCAGCGCTCCGCAACTCGAAATAGTCCATGGCGAGTTCGGCTTCCAGGCTCAGCTTCGCCGTGGCGTAATCGGCAGCCGTGGCTTGTGCTTCTTCGCGCGCGGCGGCAACAGTTCGGCGCACGCGGCCCCATAGGTCCAACTCGTAGGAGAGATCAACGGGCAACACCAAATCGCCAGTGCTCGCCTGTTGGACTCTCGAGGGAAAGCTTGGCGAGTAGTCACTCGCTTTGGTAGAGACAGCACTCGGGGCGGTCGAGATTGTTGGAAATTGCGAAGCCCGATTGAAGCGTATCGCTGCGCGAGCTTGGCGTAAGCGGGCTTCCGCTACTTTCAGGGTCTGGTTCGAGGTGGCGATTTGTTCTTCCAGCCCATTCAATTCTAGATCGCCAAAGATTTCCCACCACTTCCCGCGGCTTGCCTGATCGGCGGGATTCGCTGGCTGCCACTGGTCTGCTCCCGGGTAGGAAGCTGGGGGTTGTTCTTTAAATGCTGTCGGTGTCGGCGTGCTCGGCCTGGCATATCTAGGTCCGACCGTACAACCCACGAGTGTGATGATCCAGAGCACGAGCGGCAAGGTCATTATGCGCGTGAGCGTGTATCGAAGGCGTGCGAGAAGACGAGTCATTTTGCCGAACCTCCTGTGACCAAACCTCCTGCTGAATCGTTGCTTACGCGCACTGCCGTTCCGTCAACGAGCGAATCCGATGGGTCAACAATCAAGGCATAGGTCGGCTGCAGGCCAGAGACGATTTCGACGCTGTTGCCGTAGTCGTGATTGATTTTCACTGAAACGAGACGGGCCTTCCCATCGCGGACGAGCGCAACTTGCAACCCCTCTTTGCGGAAGATCAGCGTGTTCGCGGGAACCGTCACCGCGTGGGTCGCCTCGGGCAGCTTCAGGTGGACAAAAACATATGCGCCCGGCAAGAGCTGGCCGGTTGGATTATCAATGTCCACTTCGACAAGCAATGTCCGCGAAGCCAAGTCAATGGAGTTGGTATTGCGAACGATGGTGCCTCGGAAGGTTTGGCCCGGAAATTCATCGAGTGTCAGCGTAGCGAACCCACCCGACCGAACTGTGGGGGAGTACACCTCAGGAACCGCCACGTAGACCCGGAGAGTGCGCGTGGACGCCATATGAAAGAGTTCTTTAGGTTGCGTGCTAGCGCCGGCATCGATCAGCGCCCCAATATCTGTGCTACGGGCCGTAATGATTCCGTCAAAAGGGGAGTAGACTTTTTCGAAGGATTGCAACTGCTCGAGGCGCCGCACATTGGCGGCGTTGGATTCGACCGTTGCTTGCACTGCCTTCAGGTTGCTGACGGCCTGGTCGGTTTCCTGTTGGGAAACGGAACCGTCGTTCACCAGCCCTTGCCAGCGCGTCGCCGTGATCTTCGCGATGTTGAGGTTGGCCTGCGCCGTATCGAGATCGGCGCGGGCCTGCTGCAATTGCTGATCGATTTCCGGCGTATCGATCACGGCAAGCAATTGGTCCTTTTTCACATGCGCCCCGATGTCGAAATACCATTGCTTTAGATACCCGTTGGTTCGGGCGTAAATCGGAGCGTCGATGAAAGCCTGTGTAACGCCCGGCAGCACAATTTCGTCGCTCGGCGCGCCGTCCTTCGGGAAAACGACAGTGACGGTGGGAATGGCTGCCTCTTCGGTGCGTTGCACGAGCCGTGATTCGGCAGCCGCCCGCGAATGAATTCCAGAGTAGATGACAATAGCCACCAAGGCGAGCGTAATGGCGGCAAATAGGAATACCCCTCGACGACGCCGCGGCTCGATCACTAACCGATTCGCCGGAGAGCCCGGAGTTTGCGCTTCGACTGTTTCCGGGTTGGGAGTGATAGTCACATTTTCTTCCTTGGGCGTCATTTGTTTTTCCTTTCACTTAAGCTGAAACAGGCTCATGGCCGCCGCTCTGCAGTTTTTGTCCCGCAGAAGAATCGTGCCGGTGCAAGAAACTAAAAACAGCGGGGACAAAGAACAGGGTTGCCGCAGTCGCGCACAGCAGACCACCGATCACGGCGCGGCCCAGAGGTGCATTCTGCTCGCCTCCGTCGCCGAGACCGAGCGACATGGGAATCATCCCAATGATCATGGCCAGAGCCGTCATAAGCACCGGCCGGAGACGCGTGAAGCCAGCCTCAATGGCGGCTTGCGTGGCATCGCCATGGTGCTGCAGGCGTTCGCTTGCGAACGACACCATGAGGATGCTGTTGGCCGTTCCCACGCCCATGCACATGATCGCGCCCATCAATGCCGGTACGCTTAGCGTCGTGTGGGTCACAAACAGGAAAGCGACTATACCGGTGAGCGCGCCGGGGAGCGCCGTGATAATGATGAATGGATCGAGCCACGACTGAAAGTTCACGACGATCAACAGATAGACGAGCACAATGGAAAAGACGAGGCCGCCCAGCAGACCTACATAGGAACTATGCATGGCTTGTAGCTGCCCCTTCACGCTCACGAAGCTGCCGCGTGGCAAGAACCTTCGATTCGCGTCTACGATGCGTGTGACGTCGCCGCCCACTGCTCCCAGATCACGTCCTTGCACATTCGCGTAAATGTCCACCACGCGACGGATGTTGTAATGCGAAATCTCTTCCATTTCGTTCGCTCGTTGGATCGAAGCGACATCCGCAAGGATTTCCGGTCGTGTGGCGGCTGTGGCATTGAGCGGAGTGTCTTCGAGGTCTTGCAGAGACTGAACCGCATATTGCGGGGTTTGGGTTACAAGGTTGTAACTGACTCCGTTCTTCCAATTGAGGAAGAACATGGGCGTGATTTGGAAGCTACCGCTCAGAGAGTTCAGCAGGCTGTTGGCGACATCGCGTTCCGCGTAGCCAGCCTGGGCTGCCTTAGTGCGATCCACGGTCACATCCAACGCCGGATAATCGAAGGCTTGCTGGATGCGAGCGTCAGCTACACCCGGAACGCGCGCGATTTCATACAGCATCCGAGCGGCAACTTGCCTGTTGTCGTCTATATCGGAACCTTCAATTTGC
>JASHPL010000447.1 GCA_030038125.1 Candidatus Sulfotelmatobacter sp. | reverse complement strand
GCGCGGGCGTGGCTGAAATAAATCCGCATCCAATCGGCGGCCGAAAGTTGTTCGGCGTCGGACGCACCGATTTTGTGCGCCGCCGCTTCGTCCTGCGCCTCCCAACTCAGGATGTTCTCGTCACGGCCATGGCGAAAATGAAGAAAGCAGCGCGCGGATATCAGAAAGTCCAGAGCCGAATCCATCTGCTTACGAACCGGCGGACGCAGCGGGCTCCCCTCCGGCCAATCGTGTAACTTGTCGATGGCTGAAATCAGCGCCAGCCAACTGGCAACATTGCAGTCGCGCAGGCCTCCCGGGGCTTCCTTCAGATTGGGCTCGAGATGATAGAGCGTCAGCCCGTGCTTGGCGTGCCGCTCGCGGGTGACCTCTGCCAGTCCCTGCACCAGGGTTTTCGACTCGCGCATCACCAGCTTCGGAATCACTTTATCGTGCAGGCGGCGAAACAGGTCACGATCGCCGGCCAGGTAGCGGCAGTCGAGAAGAGAAATCGTGAATTCTGTATTGTTGGGATCGTAACGCTCGCATTCGCCAATCGTGCGCGACGCCGGACTCAGCTTCAGTCGCAAATCCCATAACTCCTGGGAAAACCGGCGCACGGAATCCTTATAGCTGTGCTCCGTGTCGCGATCAGCGAACAGAAATAACAGGTCGATATCGGAATAGGGGAACAACCAGCCGCGGCCGAAACCACCGGTGGCGACGAGCGCGAAATTGGCGGGTTTTTCCAGCGCGAGCGAATCGGAGAGAGATGAATCGGAAGCAGACTCGCTCCCGCAAATGACTTCGCGCCAGAGCCGGTGGAGAGTGTCTTCGATGAGACGAGTGCGCTTGAGAACGGTCGCGCGGCCATCGCCGGTTGCTTCAAAGTCCTGGCGAATGCGCGCGGATTGCTCGTTGAGAGAAGTGCGCAGTTCGCTGATGAGGCCGGACGCCGCTGTCATGGACTCAACCCACTAGAGCGGCGCTGCCGGTCCTCGGGCCGCCGCAAATTCTACAAAGCTCCTTCGCCGCGCTCGTCGTTGCGGATGCGGATCGCTTCCTCGATGCGAGAAAGAAAAATTTTGCCGTCTCCGATCTTCCCCGTACGGGCTGCCCCCATGATCGCGTTGACCGCCTTATCCACCAGTCCGTCGGCCAGCACCATTTCCAGCTTGGTTTTAGGGATCAGATCCACGCTGTATTCGCGACCGCGATACACCTCGGTATGGCCTTTCTGCCGACCATGGCCGCGTACTTCCAGCACGGTCATACCTTCGACGCCAATTTCCTGCAGCGCGGATTTCACCGCCTCCAATTTCGAGTTCTGGATCACAGCTTCAAGCTTGGTCATGTTCTTTTCAGATCCTGTTCTGCGTATCTCACGCTCTCCTCGCGATGAAGTGCGGGCGCAGCGGGCCAGGCCGAGGCCGAGGCCTCCCAATAATAGCCTTCTTCCCCATGTTGCGAGAGATCCAGACCCTGCACCTCTTCCTCCTCGGAGACGCGCAGTCCAATCGTGAGATCGACGACCTTCAGGATAATCAGCGTACCGACGATTGCCAAACCCCAGGCGATCAGAACGCCGACCAATTGATTCAGCATCTGGTGGGCATTGCCTTCAATCAGGCCGGAAGCCAACGTGTTGCCCTGGGCGTCCTTAAAAATAGGGTTAACCGCACTCACCGCGAACACACCCGTCAGCAATGCGCCGATTGTTCCGCCTGCTCCGTGTACGCCGAAGGCGTCGAGCGAATCGTCGTATCCGAACTTTGCTTTCACCTTAACGACCATCCAGTAGCAGAAGACGCCGGCAATGAGCCCGATAATCAGAGCCGGCATTGGTTTCACGAAGCCTGAAGCTGGCGTAATCGCGACCAGCCCAGCGACTGCTCCCGAAATCCCGCCGAGCACGCTGGGCTTGCCGTTGCGCACCCACTCGGCTCCCGCCCATCCAAGAGCGGCAGTTGCGGCTGCAAAATGGGTGGCGACAAAGGCGCTCGTGGCCAGGCTTCCCGAAGCCAAAGCGCTGCCTGCATTGAATCCGAACCACCCTACCCATAACAAGCACGCCCCAATAAAGCTCAATACGACGCTGTGCGGCGGCATGGGTTCCTTGGGATATCCCAGGCGTTTGCCCAGATATAACGCGCAAACCAGCGCCGAGACCCCCGAAGTAATGTGAACGACCGTTCCTCCCGCAAAATCGAGCGTGGGAAACCGCCCGCCCAGCGAGGCATTCAACAGGCCGCCTTTCCCCCACACCATGTGCGCCATCGGATCGTAAACCAAGATCGACCAGAGGATCATGAACACCAGCATCGCGCTGAATTTCATCCGCTCGGCGAAGGCGCCTGCGATCAATCCGGGGGTAATGATCGCGAACATGAGCTGATAAATCATGAAGGTCTGCGCCGGAATCGTCGCGCTGTAGTCCGCGTCCGGCGCCGCACCCACGCCATTCAAGAAAAGATTGTGAAAGCTGCCGATGAAGCTGTTCCCCGGGCCGAACGCCAGGCTGTAACTGAAAAGTCCCCACAGCACGGTAATGACCGCCATCAGGGCGAAGCTTTGCATCATTGTGCCCAAGACATTTTTCTTTCGAACCAGCCCACCGTAAAACAAGGCCAGTCCCGGCCCGGTCATCATCAGGACAAGCGCCGCGCTGGTGAGCATCCAGGCGTTATCGGCGGAACTTTTCGCGTCAGCAGCCTGCTGCTCCAGCTTAGCCAGCCGCGCATTCGTATCTGCGGTTGCGCCTTGGGTGCTGGCGGTAGTCTGAGCGCACAGTACCGGCGCGAGCGCCGCAATCAACAAAAGCGTCAGCAGTCCGATTGTTAGCAGCTTCCGAATTGGCAATTCAGCACGACTTCCATTCATCGCATACCCGCCCTGCGCATGCTGAGCGCTTTTCCCCAGGAGTGCGCAGAAGATTCAACGACGCCAAATGTACCGTCAGGCGCTGCTCTCGCGGAAATTGAAACTATTTATCGTGGCTATCAGGTTTTGTTATTTGGCGGTCGCCCTTGAGAGATTATTTGTCGATCTGCATTGGCCGTTGGGAAGGCAGTCCACTCGCAGAACTCAAGACCGCAAACCAGGCGGAATGGCGGCATTTGGCGCATCTCCCCCAGGTTACGCTCCGTCACCTTATGATCTAGCGCAAGCGAATGTCACTTCGTAGCGGCGGGGACCACATTGCTCCCTGATCATTTCGTGACTGAACTGGCATCGAGCAGCCCCACCGCAGCTACAGAGTTTCCCCTATACCCCTCAGGTGACGCGGATGGAAACATAAGGTTCTACCGTCAAATTCAATCCTGATGGCGAATTTGGCCGAGCGAATCGGCTGAAGAGAAGGGGGCACGTTGTGTCAAGCAATGGCAGGAAGAAGAAAGCAAGCAGCAAATTTCCGGGTACGGTGGAGAAAGTGATCAAACCGCATCCGCACTCTGGCGAACCGGAGAAAGCGCAAATCGCAGTTGAGGGCGCCGACCACTTATATCGTGAGATTCGCGTTCCTAACAAGCTGACGGACGACGAAGGCCGGCCGGTCAAGCTGAAGGAAGGAACCGAAGTCGAAGTGAAAATCGAGTCCGAGGACGGTGTCGCCTCTTCGACCAGCGAGAACTAGTCATCCTAATCTCTGCTCGGTCATTACTTCGGGTTGGCCTCGGTCCCCCCGGGGGCGAAGGGCCTGACAAATTTCGCATCGTCGATCGCAACATTTTGCTGCAACTCGCTGATCTGGACCGTAAATTCCCCGTTTGGGCGCGCCAGGGTCCAGCGATAGGGGATCTTTACGCCATCACTCTCCCGGTAATCAGCGTAATCGATTTGCGTCGGCAACCGGCCCAGCGCAGTTTCGGTGAAGCGCAGCATCCGCAACAGCAACCCGCTTTGCTGGTCAAAATACAGCAGGATTGGCGGCTTGCCTTCGCGCTCGCCCACAAGCAGGTACGCTGGCTGATCATTCACTTTCTCAGTTCCGCGCGCCTCCATCCCACTAAACATTTGCTTCAAATGCGTCGCCAGATGCAGGTCGGCATCGATGGCAGCTTCCTCTAGCTCGCCGCCGCGTATCTCGTGCAGCGGCCGGCCGGTCATGCTCATCCACCCTTCGTGCCCGTTGAATGCGGTGACGCTATCTCCTTCCTGCATGTGCATGAAAGAAATCCGCTCGTCGGGTTCTTTGGAATAAATATCGATGGGATAGGACATGCCAGCAAACTCGATCTTCCCTTTCATCACCCGCGTCGTAATTTTATCGATCGCCGTGCTTCCTCCGCTGGCCCGCACATACTTTTCGATCAGTTGATCCGGTGTAGGGCCCGTGTTCTGCTTGCCTTCGGCCTGCGTTTGCGTGAGTTCGCTCATACTTCTCGCTTCCGCACCCAGCACCGGCGGAATGCCCACCGGACTTGTCCTCCCGCGATGGCATGAGTAACAAGTGACTTCCCGATTTCTGTCGAAATTATCCGCATTGATCGCAAACATCATCTCGATCATCTTGCGCGCTGTTTGCTTCGGCTTCTTATCGTCCTTTTCGAATGCTCCCTTCACATGGCAGAACTCGCACTCCACGCCCAGCGAGGCTGAGATGAACTGCATGGTCGGAATCAACTGGTCGGCAGGAACTCCCTTGAGCACCTGAATATTCTTGAAAGCTTCTTCGGCGGTTTTAATTTGTGCCGCTGGTACCGCTGCTTGGGAATTCTGCACTGACGGATGCGGCTGTGGTTTGGCTGCCGCCATCAGGATAATAAGTCCGCAAATAATAAGCAGAGTCGCGAGAACAAGCGTGCATCTTCGAGTCATAGATTCGGATTTCAAAAGTCTAGCAGACAGCCATCTGACAGAATCGTGAGCCGCTCGCTCTACTTTTAGCCGATCGGCACCTGCATGAGACTGGTTACGCTCCACGCCACGTAAGCCAGCATCAATCCGAGGACGCAAGCGCCAACCAGACTCCGATAACGAGTTTCCATCAGGTCTGCAAGCACTCCGGCAGCGAAGATGAAGAGGAAGGGGATTGCCGCGAGCAGAAATCCCGCGCCGGCGAGATCCGGATGCGCCATGGCAAGCGCAAGAAATAACACCCCTACCAAAAACGGAGCGGTATTGCCAAAATAGCGCGCACGACGCCAGAAGGCATAGGTCAGGATCGCGGCCGGCAACGCCACCATCAATGCGGGGCATGCGCGCCGGATCTGTACCGCTACTTCTTTGTAGACTCCGAGTACGGTAAATCCGCGCCAGGTTGCGCCCCACAAAATCGCGTGCCGCAAGCTCGCCATGAATGCCTGTCCATGAAAAAAGTAAAGAGCGAATAACAGCACACCGCCTAACACGCAAGCCACAAGCCAGATCACAAGTCCCGCTCTTCTCCGCACGGGCGCGACATAAAGTAGAAAGATCAATGTAATCGGAACGAGAATGATCATCGAGAACTGCGATCCAATCGCGATCGCCAATGAGACGCTAAGCAGCACGATGCGCCGCCAGTTCCACAGCACGACTTCCCGCGGGGCATAAAGTGTGTGCGCCACCGCGATCGAGGTAAAGACCGCCCCGAATGAGCCCCAGGCGGCAAGAATTTCCGGTTCAGTGTGCCAGACGGCGCTCGCCTGCAGCAGAGACGGCGAGAAGCAGTAAAACGTGAGTGCGATGAACCCTCCGATGTTTCCGCAAAGCCGCCGAGCTACGTACCACAACGAGGCTCCAAGAAACACTCCGCAAGCAAGGAACGGAACTCGCGGCAGCCACTGCCAGTACAACGACGACTCGCGATCCAGATCGTGCGGCCAGGCTAGCAGCGGCGCTGCAGAAACCAGGTAAAGCAACGGGGAATGCTCGCGATCAAAAACCGGAGCTTCTCCTGAAAACAGCGCGCTCGTTTCCAGCACAGGGGCGCCCGCAACGCCGTGTCCATGCCATTGCCGCCATCCTTCGCTGATGCGAACTGCCTCCTGATCCTGCGGGCCCTCCGCCGCACGAAGTTCGGCATGCGCCAGCCACAAAGCCTGTGCCAGGAAAGCGAGCAGCAGCAATCCGGCGAGAAATTGCGCCTGTCCAAACCGCTCCCGTGTGAAATATGGCCGCATAAGGTCGAGCCGAGTGTTTTACCATGGCGGAGGCCTTGCGCGCACAAAGTTCCGCCATGAACGATCTCCAAACCAACCAGCAGAAGCCGCCAGGGGAAATACCGGAGAATCCGGCGCCGGACTTCGCCGCCGCGGCGCAGCCATCCTATGCCCGAACCTTGTTTCTGGGACCGCAAGGTCTGCGCTCCGGCTGGGCCTTCGCTTTTTATCTATTGATGTTCTTTCTGCTTGAAAGATTATTGAGTCTCGCTGCCGCGGACTGGGTAAGGGCGTCGCCGCGCATGAGTCCACGCTGGAGCGAGGGTCTTTTCGAATTGGCAGGGTTGGTCGCTGCGGTCGTCCCCGCGCTCATTCTGTCGCGGGTGGAAAAACGCGCGTGGGGCATATACGGACTCCCGCTTCGCCGAGCTTTGGGCAAGCTTTTCTGGTTAGGCGCGATCTGGGGATTCGTGAGCATTTCCGCATTGATCTTCGCATTGTACGGATTCCACGATTTCGATTTCGGCGGGATCGTGCTCCACGGTGTGCGCATCGCCAAGTTTGCCCTGTACTGGTCGGCGATGTTTCTGCTGGTTGGCTTGTTCGAAGAATTCCTCTTGCGCGGATACACACAATTCACTCTCGCCCGCGGCATTGGATTCTGGCCGGCAGCCTTGGCTCTCTCCGCTTCGTTTGGATTGATTCATCTCGCCAATGAAGGTGAGCACTGGCCCGGCGTGCTGGCGGCGGCCTGCATCGGGTTGTTTTTCTGTCTGACCCTGCGGCGCACAGGGAATTTATGGTTTGCGGTTGGATTTCATGCTGCCTGGGATTGGGGCGAGTCGTTCTTCTATTCCGTTCCCGACAGCGGGATGGTTTCTCCCGGACACCTGCTGAACTCTTCCTTGCATGGGTCGCCCTGGCTTACAGGAGGATCGGTCGGCCCTGAAGGCAGCCTTCTGTGCTTTGTGGTGATTGCGGTGATATGGGTCGCTTTCGATCGCGTGTACCCACCACCGGCTGGGATACCCCATAGCCAGCCCTGAGCGAAGCCGAAGGGTCTCGCCGGTTTTGCGAGACGTGGGAACCACGAAGTGAGCGAACGACACGAGTTCACAGCTTGCGGGAAAAACTCGCCCAGGTCCCGTTCTTGAAAGCGCGGCATCCGCGACGATAACTGCACGCAGCCGACTCGACCTTAGCCGCTTTTGCTCGCCTCTCGCGCCGCGTCTCTCCCCGACCGCACACAATCCGGCACGCCGATGCCGCGATAAGCGTTCCCAGCGAGCGCAAGGCCGGGCAATTGCCGGCGAAGGTGCTCAATGCGTCCCAGCCGCTCCAGGTGTCGCACCCCATACTGCGCCATCGCGGATTTCCATTTGTAAACACGCGCAAACAGCGGCTCGGCACGTAAACCGAGAATCTGCTGCAAGTCATTGCGCACAATTCCGACAATTTGCTCGTCGCTCAGCGGCCAAACGGTCTCCGCATTCACTCCCGCAAAAAAACAGCGCAGCAGGGCGCGGTCTTCCGGAGCGCGGTGCGGAAATTTGTTGTGGACAAATGTCGCCGCCAGCAGTTGCTTGCCTTCGCTGCGGGGAACAAGAAAGCCAAATCCCGGCGGCAGCGACTGGCGAACCTCGCGATCAAAGGCGAGTCCCACCGTGATCGAGGAACTGTATTGCACCGCCGAAAGCTCATGGGCAAGCTCAGGACTAACGTTACGCAGGATTTGCGCAGCTGCCGGCGCGGGCAAGGCAACAATTACCTTGTCGAAATGATTCGACTCCGCTCTTACCGATACGGCCCATCCGCCTTCTTGCGGTTCAATGACTTCGACGGGCGCGTTCTTGAGCAGCCATTCCGGCGTGAGGTACGTGACTACGGTTTCCGCCAGGTACTGCATACCGCTTTTCAGCGAAGTGAAAAGAGGCGGCGCGGATTTGCGCATTGCCTTCATCTTTTTGCGTGCCGCAAGCATGGCCCGGCCGAGGCTGCCATGGGTGCGCTCCATGTCGGCGAAGCGCGGCAGTACGGCGCGAACACTGAGATTTGCCGCTTCCCCTCCGTACACGCCCGAGAGCAGCGGATCGGCCAGACGATCCACCATTTCTGGGCCATAATGGCGCTCCACGAATACGGCCACCGATTCGTCCTGATCGGCGGCGCGCGGTGGATGGTACAACTCCCGCATCATGCGCAGCTTCGTCTTCCAGGAAAAAAGCGGGGAAAAGCCAGTGGGCAGAATTTTTGTGGGGACCATGAACATCAGCCCATCCGGCATCTCGATCAAGCGACCGTGCGTCAGAATGTAAGTCTTACGATCGGCGTCATTCGATCCGATCAATTGATCGCCAAGACCCAGTTCGCGGCACAGATCTGCAGCCCAGGGCTTTTCTGACACGAAAGAATCGGGTCCTGCTTCGACGGTGCACCCGTCCATATGCTCCGTACGCAACACGCCGCCCAGGCTCGACGAGGATTCGTACAGAACATATTCCAGCTCGACCCCTCCCCGGCGCTGCTGTTCCAATTCGAAGGCAGCGGAGAGCCCCGAGATCCCTCCGCCAATGATGGCGATACGTGTCATGAAATGCGGCTTCTAATCAATGCGCCGAATACTCTTGCACAAAACGCGCCAGATGTTTGACGTTCTCGACTGGGGTTTCGGGCAGGATGCCGTGACCCAGATTAAAAATGTGGCCCGCGCGTCCGCCCGCGCTCCGCAGAATTGCCTCTGCCCGCGATTTCAATTCCTTCCACTCCGCGAAAAGCAACACAGGATCCAGATTCCCTTGCACGGCGCATGCGTGGTCGAGACGTTGCCAGCCTTCATCCAGCGGAATCCGCCAATCGAGCCCAATCACATCGGCACCTGTTTCTTTCATCGCTCCTAGCAGGGTGGCGCTATCCGTACCAAAGTAAATGATGGGCACGCCCGTCTTATGCAGTTGCTTCACCATGCTCGAAACCTGCGGCAAAACGTAGCGGAGATAGTCTTCCACGCTCAGGCAGCCGACCCAGCTGTCGAAGATCTGAATGGCGTCCGCTCCCGCCCGCACTTGGTCAGCCGCATATTCAGTCGTCACCGCGACCAGCTTCTGCATGAGCAAGTCCCAATCAGCGGGCGCGTTGTACATCATCTTCTTCGTGTGAACGTAATTGCGAGAACCGCCGCCCTCGATCATGTAGCTGGCAAGAGTGAAGGGTGCGCCGCAGAATCCGATCACCGGCACGCGATCCGCGAAATGCCTGGCAACCAGGTTCACCGCTTCAGAAACGTACCCCAGTTCGGCCGCGCGATCCGTGCGCAGGCGTTCGATTTCTTGCTTCGTACGGACCGGCTTTTCGATCACCGGCCCCTCACCCGTCGAAAAGTGGAAGGGCAGGCCCATCACTTCGAGCGGCAGCAACAGGTCGGCGAAGATGATCGCCGCATCGACCTGGAGAATCTCCGCGGCGGTGATCGTGACTTCCGCGGCTAGCTCGGGCTTTTTGCATATTTCCAGGAGCGAATGCTGTTTGCGGACCGCGCGATATTCGGCCATGTAGCGTCCCGCCTGGCGCATGAACCATACCGGTGTGCGGTCGACAGCCTCCGATTTACAGGCGCGAACGAACCTTGAATTGGATGCTGACATGAACTGATGACTGTAGCATTTTTTCCATCTGTGACGCTGACCCGTCCTGCTATTGAGCTTCGCTAAAGCCAGCGGTTCTTCTTCGGACCGCACTCAAGCCAAGGCTGGTGGCTGTCCGCACATCCGAGCTTTATGCGAGACTGGAGTGGGCGCGCTCTGATCGGAGGATCGCATTGATGGCTCGCGCTGGACTCGTGACAGAAAAAATTCAGTTGAAGGTCGCCGACAGTCCCCCGATGCAAGCCTACGTTGCTCAACCAGAGGCCAATGGCCCGCATCCCGGCCTGATGGTCTTTCAGGAAGCCTTCGGGGTGAATGCCCATATCCGCGATGTTACGGAACGGTTTGCCGAGCAGGGATACGTCGCCATCGCTCCGGAGCTGTTTCATCGCTCGGCTCCACCGGGTCTTGAGGTGGCCTATAGCGATTTCGCATCCGTTAGGCCGCACCTTCAGCTGCTGACACAGGAAGCCGCCGAGGACGACATTCGCGCCACCTACGACTGGCTGCGCTCCGATTCGAAAGTAAAACGCGATGAGATTTCCTGCGTGGGGTTCTGCATGGGTGGGAAAACTTCGTTCATCGCGGATAGCGTCGTCCCCCTACGCGCCGCGGTCTCCTTCTACGGAGGCGGCATCGCTCCGGATTTGCTCGACCGCGCTCCTGCCCTTCATGGACCAATTTTGCTCGTCTGGGGCGGACGGGATAAGCACATCACGCCCGAACTGCGGCGATCCGTGGTCGACGCGGTCGCCGCTCAGCACAAGCCTTACGTCAATGCCGAATTCTCGCAGGCCGATCACGGATTCTTCTGCGACCAGCGGCCCGCCTATGAGCCGCATTCGGCAAAGCAAGCCTGGGCCTTAGCGCTGGAGTTTCTGCGGTCGTGAAAAGCTTTGCCCTCATGGCCGCGGTGATGTGCGCCGCCCTCCTATTGGCCTCGAGAGCAAATCCCCACCCGGTCTCCGCAAAAAACGCGCAGACAACGCTGGCGCAACCTGCTCCAACTTTCTACAAAGACGTTCTGCCCATCCTGCAGGATCATTGTCAGAACTGTCATCGCGTTGGCGAAGTTGCGCCCATGCCGCTGGAAACCTATGAGGAGGCGCGAAAATGGGCGCATCCCATTGCCCATTCCGTGTCGACAAAGATGATGCCGCCCTGGTTCGCCGATCCGCACTATGGCCATTTTGCCGACGATCCCTCCTTGACCGACCAGCAGATCGCAGCCATCCTCGCCTGGGTAAACGCCGGTTCACCCGCCGGCGATCCGCACACTGCCCCTCCACCGAAGCACTGGACCCAACACTGGAACATCCCTCAACCCGATCTCGCCGTGAAAATGCCCAAACCCGTTCAGATTCCGGCTGACGGAGAGATCGAATATACCTACGAGATCGTGCCTACGCATTTTGCCGAGGATCGCTGGGTGCAGATGTCGGAGTTCCGGCCGGGAAGTCCAGCCCATGTGCATCACGCCGTCGTTTATATCCGTCCGCCCGATTCGCCGTGGCTGCGGCATGCGCCGGTAGGAGAGCCCTTCACCGCGGCGACCCTCACCGATCCAGAAGAGAAGCGCCAGACCCACGAAACGACCAGCGACCTGCTCCTGGTTTACGCTCCCGGCAGTTCTCCCGACGAATGGCCCGATGGAATGGCGAAATTTGTTCCCGCCGGTTCAGACCTCGTCTTTCAGATGCACTACACCACCAACGGCGCCGCAGAGCAGGATCAGACCGAAATCGGTCTGGTTTTTGCCAAGACTCCTCCGCGGCAGAAGGTCATTACTCTGCAACTCAATAATCACGCCCTGCTCATTCCGCCGGGTGCCGACAATTTTCGTGTCGAAGTGCAAGGAACTCTGCCCAATGACGCGACCTTGCTGAGCCTGTTTCCGCACATGCATCTGCGCGGCAAGCGCTTTGAATACGACATCGTGCACGACGACGGTAGCGTCGAGGTACTGCTCCGCGTCAACTATCACTTCCACTGGCAACTCAGTTACAAGCTGGCTGAGCCGCGCCTGCTCAAGGCGGGAACCAAATTGCGCGCCATCGCCTGGTACGACAATTCCCGGAATAACCCGCATAATCCGGATCCCGACAAAATGGTCACCTGGGGCGATCAGACTTCAGACGAGATGATGGTGGGATTCTTCGACGTGGCCGTGCCGGCCAGCATGGATAAATGGAAATTTTTCCAGCGCCGCGGACCTTCAGACGAACACAAATAGGGGACGGATCTTCATCGATTACGCTCGTCCCTTTTTCGCCGCGACCGCCGCTGGTTTCCCCGCCACTTCCCACGGACGCCTCGGGCGTTCCACCGTCGGTTTATCGCGGTCCACAATGCGGTCGTACTGATACGCCTCACTGACCGTTCCCAGCGATTCGTTGTACAAGCTGGGCAGGCCCAGGGCGACCTTGAGCTCCTCGGCAAAGGAGTGCAGCGCTTTCAGATGGTCGGCTGTCGCCGGAATCTCGGTTTTCGAGGTCTTGAGGAACTGCTGATATCCGCGGTTCACCAGCTTGGAAATCTCGCTTCCGATCAGGTATCCCGGATAAGCAAAAATCTTGACGCTGTCGTCCGGTCCCTTCTGGATGGCCGCTGACACGTTATACTTGCGCAGAAAAACGCGGCCATTGGTGCCGGGGGCATCGGTGACGTCAAATCCATGATCGCGCAGCCAGGCTAGCGCTTCTTCATAGGTTCGTGCTTCAGTTGTCTTCGCCATTGCTTTCGACTTAACCTTTCTATGCCGGCTTGGCTCACGACTTGGATGCAAACTTTATTAGAACGGGTATAACTTTACAGAGCATCGCCGGCTAAAGTCATTCATCTAAACAAAATACTACATACCTCGTTTCCGGCTCGGTAGCACGTTACGTTGGTCACGGTAGTGAGTTACACAAAATGCCGCAGACTTCGGCGAAAATAACAGAGATGTCGACTCCGGCGAAGCACAATGGCAAGCGCGAAATGGCGTCCAGACTGGGCGAAACGCTCGGCCACACTCTGGTCGAGCGCATCGGCAATACCCCCCTGCTGCGCCTTGACGCGCTCACGCGCGACCTGCCAGGGATTGCACTTCTGGGTAAGGCTGAATGGTACAACCCCGGTGGTTCCGTCAAGGACCGGGCTGCTTCCAATATTGTTACCGAAGCCCATCGAAACGGTGCTTTGCGTCCGGGAAAAATTCTGCTGGATGCTACCAGCGGCAATACTGGCATCGCCTATGCCATGCTGGGAGCGGCTGAAGGATTCCCGGTCACGCTGTGCATGCCCGAAAATGTTTCTCGCGAGCGCAAGCAGATTCTGCAGGGCTACGGCGCCAACATTCTCTACACCGATCCCGGCGACGGTTCTGATGGCGCGATTCGCTTGGCGCGCGAACTGGCCGGCAAACATCCCGACCAATATTTCTATGCTGACCAATATTCCAACGACGCCAACTGGAAGGCGCATTACTGCACAACCGCCAACGAAATCTGGCAGCAGACGCAAGGCCGCATCACGCATTTTGTTTCCATGCTGGGCACGAGCGGAACCTTCGTCGGCACAACCCGGCGGCTCAAAGAGCTGAATCCTCGAGTGCAGTGCATCTCGCTCCAGCCGGATTCTTCGTTCCACGGCATCGAGGGCGCCAAGCACATGGCCAGCGCCATCGTACCCAGGATTTACGATCCGAATCTGGCAGATCGGAATCTGGAAATCGCCACGGAGGACGCCTACGCCATGGCACGCAATATGTCGCGAGGAGCGGGATTGTTGGTTGGCATCTCCGCTGCTGCCGCGGTGGTCGGATCGCTGAAGATCGCCCGCGAGCTTCTTTTACCAAATGGCGACGAAGCTGTCATCGTAACCATCCTTTGCGACTCGGGCGAGAAATACCTGAGCGAGAGATTCTGGACCGAGGCCTGATCTCACCGTCGCCAGTTGAGAATTAGCGGCCGGATACGCTCGTCCGCTTCGGTCAACGGCAATTAATACTCATTGACCCTTAATCGGCAATTGCCGAAATCCCGGCGGCTCTCCGTCATCGCTATTCCCTTCTCATTTTGGAACTTGTTTCAAACAGGGAGGTTCCCGCCCCTTATTCTGCTCTTCTAAAGGAAGTCCGCTTGCTCTGACTCGTACTTAACTTCACCTCTGGCCGGAGCAAGCGATCTCCCCCCTCGACCAGCGGACCGAAGTTGGGGCGTATTCCGGAAGTTCAACCGCAACTCTATTAGTCTCCGGACGCAGGAGCCGAGGTGTGTTGTTAACCAAATGCAATCAACCCATACAATCCAAAGTTGTCGAGCGATTCCCCGAGTCAGTACCTGTCCCGTCCAAGATAGCGCGCTGTCGTCAGGCTTGCGATCATTCCAGTCTTGCATATGGATGGAACGATTCGCCTTCCCCAACTCCATTTCCCGACACCCTCCCAGAATCATTTCCCGTTCCTGAAATCGCGCCTACGGCTCATCCTCAGGTCGTCGACCCTTTATATTTGTTTGCCTGTTATATGAAATGGGAACGGGAGGAGGACCCCGGTGCCGGCTGGGAACTTCTTGCGGCTGCCCAGAGTTGTCACTCCGACACTCGCGCGCATGCCCGCATGCTTCTCACCAGTTCGCGTCATCTGGCCGAAACCGGGAGCGGCGCGAAGTCCAACTTCCCCGCAATAAGCATTCCACCCTCCCCCCCGGAGTTTGAAATGAAAGCACCATACGGCCTCGATATCATCGAAAACTGTGCCGGCTGCACTCATCCGAAATCGGGTTTCTTTTGCAATTTTCCCCCCACCGCTCTGCAGGCGCTGGACGATATCAGTCACAAGAGCACCCTTCCCGCCGGTGCCATCCTCTATGTCGAAGGACAAGCTCCGCGCGGCATGTTTATTCTCTGCTCCGGACGGGTCCATCTCTCTACTACCTCCCGCGAGGGAAAGATTCTCATCCTCAAGACCGCGGAAGCCGGCGAAGTGGTCGGACTGAGCGCCGCTATTTCCGGCATGACCTATGAAACCACGGCCGAAACCGCAACACCCAGTCAGTTGAATTTTGTTGATCGCAAGCACCTTCTGGAACTGATGCAAACCTATAACGAAGTGAGTATGAGCACCGCTCACTGCTTGAGCCGGGATTTCCACACTGCCTATCGTGACATCCACGACCTTGTCCTTACGCGTACTTCCGCGGGTAAGTTGGCTCGCTTGCTCTTATCGCAATCACCCAAGGAGATAGAGACGGCCGAGATTCGCATCCCCTCTTCCATGACCCATGAGGAGATGGCACACCGCATCGGTGCCTCCCGCGAAACCGTAACCCGGCTCATCAGTAGTCTCAAACGAAGGCATCTGATTCGGCTCGATGGACCGACGCTCGTGATCCCAGACCGCACCGCGTTGGAAGCCCTTGCCGTATAGCCCTTCCCCCCCAAAAACCCGGAGGACGGCCTGCAGTTCCCCGCCCTCCGGTCTTCT
This sequence comes from Candidatus Sulfotelmatobacter sp., assembly GCA_030038125.1. Classification (GTDB taxonomy): domain Bacteria; phylum Acidobacteriota; class Terriglobia; order Terriglobales; family Acidobacteriaceae; genus Sulfotelmatobacter. Next base: position 30,636 of record JASHPL010000447.1, on the reverse strand, counting down.
TCACGAAGACCGCATGTACACGGGAACGTTGATCGCGGATCTGTTTGAAGCCGTAGAACGAGCCGAAAGGGCCGGCAACCCATCGCAGCCGAACAATGCGGATGTGGTAATCCCTTTCCCCGACTCCAATGCGGATCGTTCGCGAGAGGAAGATTTAGAGGCCAAACAACTCCCGTAGCCGCTTGGTCTGCGCCCGGCTCACGGGAATTTCGCTCTGCTTTTTGTCGTCCATGCGCAACTGGTAGGAGCTTTTGAACCAGGGCACGACTTCCCGAATCCGATTGATGTTCACCAGGTAGGAGCGGTGAGCCCGCCAGAAAATATTCGGATCTAAACTGTCGAGTAATTCTTCCAGAGTTCTGCAATTCGACTCGCCTTCAATTCCCGCCGCTCCGCCCGTCACCACCGTGATCACGCCGTCTTCAATCCACGCGTAACAGATGTCTTTTTGATCGATCAGGAACATCCGTCCCACCGTCTTCAGCAGAACTTTCGTGGACGGGTGCTTTTGCGACTCCAGCATGCGCACCAGCGCATCGATTTTGTCGCCCGGCAAATTCTCCGAATCCCGTTTCGCCCGCGCTTTTTGGATTGACTGTGCGACCCGCTTCTTATCAAAAGGTTTAAGCAGATAATCGACGGCATTCACTTCGAATGCCTTTACTGCGTATTGATCGTAGGCCGTAGCGAACACAATTTTCGGCAGCCTGACCTTCTTGTCCAGAAGCTTCTTGATGACGCCGAACCCGTCCAGTCCGGGCATCTGCACATCCAGAAAAACCAGATCCGGATTGTATTCTTTGATGAGGTTCACAGCTTCCAGCCCATTCTTGCCCTGCGCAACAACATCGATCTCCGCATCATCTTTCAAAAGGAATGCGAGTTCGTCGCGCGCTAACTGCTCGTCATCTACGATCACCGCAGATAAGGACATAGTCACTCCGAGAAGACTTTACCCAAACAGAAAGTATAGTGTCGCGATTTGCTTGGGTGCAATGCAGGAGACAGCGTAGGGGTCTGAAGCCGCGAAGCAGAGGGTGACCCACACAACGCGATTTTCGTCGCGTGGTGTGTCACCTTGGGTAATGTTGGCGTGCCCCCCTCCTCGGTTGGCGACATGTGGGAACGAAGGGAAAAGGGTACGACAAGAGAAGATGAACACCACCCTACTTTTCTGATCCATTGATCTCTCGTTCCATTACTTTTCTTAGCGCGCTGTTGATGCGGGTCTGATACCGGCGCCCATCCTTTTTGAACCACGCCAGCACATCTGCATCGAGTCGAAGGGTGACCGGTTTTTTCAAGGGACGATAAAAATCCGAAATTCTTATCGTCTCCAGCGGCCGGTATTGCCCTCTTGCCCGCCTGCCGGTTGCGCCTGGATGCGTACTCTTGCGCGCTCCCTTGGAACGCGTGCTGGATGGTTCTGACCGGCCTGTAGATGCGCGCCCTCCGGCACGCGGCTTTCGCGCTCCCGATTCCACCTTTGTAAGTCGTTCTTTTCGAGTCATTTGTCCTGTGCCGATCGCGTTGTAAATACGATATTGTACATGGAATGTTCCTGAAGGAACACTTTGCAAAACTCAGCTACCCTGCCAGATCTTCTGCTGCAGCCTCATCGGGTTCGCTCTCCGCCACGATTTCCTCCACTGCGTCATCGTCCATAAAGGCAAAAGCTTCCTGCGGCACTGGGTTCTGCCACACGGGCGCGAACGACTGCCGATGCAGCGGGCTCGGACCATGCTCGCGCAAGGCCGCCAGATGCTTCGGCGTGCTGTATCCCTTGTGCGAAGCCAGGCCATAAACCGGGAAGACTGCGTCCCACTCGCACATCATGCGATCGCGTTCCACCTTCGCCAGGATGGACGCAGCCGCGATCGAAGCCGATAAGGCATCCCCATGAATGATAGCCTTCTGCGGCAGATCGCAGTCGATCTTTACCGCGTCGATGAGCAAGTGATCGGCGCTTGGCCGCAGACGCAGAACCGCCTCGCGCATGGCTACGCGCGAAGCCTGGTAAATATTGATCTGATCGATGTGCGCGGCATCGACCGCGGCAATCGCCCAGGCGATCGCGTGCTCGCGAATACGTTCGGCGAGCACCTCGCGTCGTTCCGCCAGCAGCAGCTTGGAATCGCGTAGTCCGCGCACCCGATACGCAGGATCAAGAATCACCGCCGCCGCGACCACGGAACCGAACAGCGATCCGCGGCCGACTTCGTCGACGCCTGCCACACGCCCCGCGCCTGCTTGCCATGCTTTCTTTTCGTAGCGCAGCGTGCAGCGCAGTCTTTTCAGGAGACGCAGCTTGGCGGCGGAAGGTGAGAGCGGCCGCGCTGACGGGGATTGAATCGACGAAGGCAAGAGAGCCCTTGCCCATCATCTTCGTCGAGCACAAGAAATCTTTCAAGAGAAGATTGCAGCGTGCAGGGACAGCCGAGGCGGCTGTCCCGCGGAGCGAAGCTCCGCCGTGAGGCACGAGAAGAGCTCAGACTTTTTCCACGTCACGCAGGCGGGCGGCTTTGCCGCGAAGACTGCGCAAATAATAGAGTTTCGCGCGGCGCACTTTTGATGATCGCACCAAGTCAACTTTGTCGATCACTTTAGAATGGATGGGGAAGATGCGCTCCACGCCTTGCCCGAAGCTGATTTTGCGGACGGTGAAGCTGGCTTGCGGCCCGCGATCGCGCTTGATCACGACCCCTTCAAAGGCCTGCAACCGCTCTTTGTCGCCTTCTTTGATCTTCACATGCACGCGCACCGTGTCGCCGGGGCGGAAATCGGGCAAGTCAGTGCGTTTCGTTTTCGTCAACAGTTTTTCAATGATGAGATTTGACATGGTCGTTTTCCTTCGTCGTTAGTCGTCGTTCGTCAGTCGTCGTTCGTCAGAAGGTAAAGCCTCCCGATCTCGTCCGGCCCTGTTATGGTGCGACTTTGAGCCGCGCCCTTTCAAATCAGAAGCTTCTTGTCTTCGTCGCTCAGCGTTGCGCTCTCCAGCAAATCCGGACGATTGCGCAGCGTTTTCTTCAATGCCTGCTCGCGGCGCCAGCGGCGAATCTGCTGATGATTGCCGTTGATGAGCACCTCTGGCACGCTCATTCCGCGAAATTCCGCCGGCCGCGTATAGTGCGGATAATCGAGCAATCCATTCGAACCGCAGGTCGAATCGGGGCCGTCTTTCTCTGTATCCTCGCCTCCCTCCCTAACCTCGCCCCCGGTCGCCTGAGCGGTGAACGATTCCTGGCGGGTCGAAGCTTCATTTCCCACCGCCCCGGGCAGCAAACGCGTTACCGCCTCGAGAATCACGGCAGCGCCCAATTCTCCGCCGCTCAGCACGTAATCGCCGATCGAAAGCTCGCGATCGGCAAGGAAATCCGCGACGCGCTCGTCCACGCCTTCATAGCGGCCGCAGATCAGAACGATGCGCTCGAGCTTCGCCAACTCCGCCGCCAGCTTTTGCGTAAAACGTTCACCCTGGGCCGAGAGCAGGATCACGCTCTCGCCGACCGCGCCATCCAAACGTCGCTCGCGAGACGCAAGTCCGAGCGGTTGTAAACAATCAAAGATCGGTTCCGGCTTCAGGACCATGCCTTCGCCGCCGCCGAAAGGGCGGTCATCCACGGTGCGATGCCGATCATGCGTAAACCGGCGCAGATCGTGGACTTCAATTTTCGCCAGGCCCATTTCCTGCGCCCGGCGCGTGATGCCGTACTCCAGCGGTCCGCGAAAGAAGTCCGGAAAGATGGTGACAATGTCGGCCTTCATCCCAAACCCAGAAAACAATCGCCGCCGGGTACGCCGAGCGGGCCGAGAAAGAGATCAAGGGCTAAAGCCCACGATCTTTAGAATGCCTCTTGCGGCGCGGCTTCAAGCCGCGCCCTTTCAAATCTACAACCTGTTGCCGCTTTTCCTCGTCGGTCATCGGCGCATTGATCTCCAACATGCCTTCGGGAAGATTCATGCGCAGTTCCCTGCGCTCAAGATCCATCCTCTCCAGGTACGCTTCGGCAAACGGGATCTCGAAATTTATATGGCGCGGAGACTGGCCTATAACCGTCGGCCTCACGATGAGCAGTGGGGCCTCTCCTGCTCCAAACTGCACGTCTTCGATCCGCCCGACTTCGCTCCCGCGATCGAAGAGTCTGCATCCAATCAGTTCGCTGATGTAGTTCCAATCGCGCTCGAGCTGCGCGCGCTGATGGCGCGGTACCTGCAATTCCGCTCCCACCAATTTCTCGGCGTCGGAGATCGAATCGACATCCACGAACTTCAAAACCAGCAGGCCCTTGTGCGGCCAGAGATCTTCGACTTCGACCTCACGCCGGGCGTCGGACTCGCCCAGTGCCAGCAGCTTCATTCCTGGCGCGAAACGATCCGGAACGTCGCTGTGAACTTCAACGGCAACTTCACCGTGCCGCCCTTGCGTTTTCACGACGCGGGCGAGGGTGATGAAATCGTTCGATTCAGGGCTCACTGATCGTTCGCTAACACCCAATCGTGAAGCTCTTGGACTTTACAGCACGCCTAAACAGAGCGCGGAAAAAGCAGACTCCCCGCCGTCCTCACCGCGCAACCGCAACTACGGACGGCCCGGAACGACAAAGTCGCAAGACTTATCCGCACGAGTGAACTCGTACCCTTCCACGAATCTCTTTGTACTACTCGATGATCTCGAGCTGGTAGCGCTTGCGGGCGCGATGGCCGGCAGCGTTGAGCAGAGCGCGCAGGGCGCGGGCCGTGCGTCCTTGACGTCCGATAACTTTGCCGACGTCGCTCTCGGCGACTTCGAGTTCGATCACGCCGTCGTCGAAGAGCTCAACGAAAACGTCGTCCGGCGCATCGACCAGCGATTTCGCAATGCGCTCGACGAGAACGCAAACATCAGGAGAAGTCTCAGGCATGAGTGCACTTTTCTCGCTGTTGGAGATCCTCACCGGCTAAAGCCGCTGCCCGTCGGCGATATCTGCGCGGCTCGAAGCCGCACGCTTTCAAAAATTCAACTTGCGGCGAGTCCCTGAGCAGCCAGTTAAGTCGCGCCGTCTCCGGCGACTTCCATGTCTCGCAAAACCGGCGAAACGTGGGGCATCCCGTAATGAATCGATTACGCAGCCGAGCCGGTAGGCTCGGGAGCCGCCGCCGCCGGAGCCTTCGCATAGATCTTGTTCACGCGCTCCGACATTTGCGCGCCCTTCGAAACCCAGTAGTCGACGCGGTCGCGCTTCAGTTCGATCGAGGCGGGAGTGGTGCGGGGATTGTACGTCCCGACGACTTCCACCGGACGACCATTGCGCGCGCGCGCCTTCTCGATCACCACGATCCGGTAATGCGGTTGTTTGCGCGCACCAACGCGCGCCAGACGAATCATTAACACACGTGTATCCTTGTTTCCGGAAGAGTCCGGCGAGATCAAGACAAACTGTTATTATGCCGGAGGTTAGCTGGGAATGCAACGATTAGCACGCAGTCTCGTGCCGAGTTCTATCCAATACTGATTGCCCAGAGACCTTCCATTTACCTGAATGCGACTGACGGGATGAGGCGTAAGGGCCATGAGGGTTGTGCCCTTGCGGAAGAATGGCTCGGGCTCAGGCGGGAAGGTGCGCTCGACGATTTGCTCGTACCCGGGCCTCGATCCGAGTTGGTACATCAGAACCAGCTTTGGCTGATGCTCTTGGATTTTCTTGCGGATGAACTCTTTTCTTCGGGGGAGAAATGCGGCTGTGTCCGATGCCTCATCCATATTTGCGGCTGCTAGTCCGGACAGCTCGATCACGCAGGTCTCCCCGTCGAGTGTCCCCCAGCGGTCGCGCTGGTAATCGCGCAACATTTCCCTTGTTTGGGTCGCTACCTGTTGCTGTGAGCCCGCTAAGTTATCCAGCTTCCCGAGGTAGGCCATTAGGAGCAAGATTAGCGGCCTCCATGTGCTTTGTAGCTGTACCCGCGGTCTTTCACAGTGCCAACGTCGTTCTTCTATCAGACAATGGAACGTGCGACAGTCATTCAGTTCATGGCGGCCGAGTTCACGCCAAACTGCAGCTCGCCTGCTGAGGCTCGCGGCAGCGTCTGCCCTCTCGTGCCTCCCCAATGCCTGCTCGGGCCCGATGAACCAATAGGGCGCAACCCACTGACCATACCCGTAAGACCGGCGCGCCATTTCGGCGATGTCTGCGTCCAGCCCCACTCGCCTTCGGGGAATCATTCGGCCTTCCCTCGAACCTTCCACCATCGCGCGGCGGCGATCGCCGACCAGACGGCTTCCACCAACCCGAACGGCCACGCTCCCTGCAGGAAGCCGTAGATCGATCCCAGCACGCAGGAAAACGCAAATCCGAGGATGAACCACGAACTCCGCTTTTCGAGCGCGTAAAAGGCGACCATCAAGCTTACCGCCACGAATCCGAAGACGGTGAGAGCGCTCATAAAGAACTATCAATTTACACGGGAATGCGGGATTCTTTACAGACAAGACTTCCGGCAACGAGCGACAGGATGAGGAATATAGGAGAACTGACGCGGACACAAAAGTCAAAATCCCAGGCGAGCTCGGGTGGGTCATCCAATGCAGACCTAAATACGAAATCAAAGTCCCCATCCTGTCTCCGCAAAAAGCGCCGAGACAAGGATGGGGCACCGTCTCATGAACTCCTCCGTTAACGAGCTTCGCTCGACCCGATAGCCGAGGGTGGCTGTCCCTTACATAAGCATTAGGCGACGGCTTTGTCTTTCTCTCGCTTTTCGCTCATGGCACCGCCCTTGGCCAGGAACTGCGTGAGCGCGGCGTTCACTTCGTCAGCGTGAGTCCACGCGACATTGTGTGGACCGTCTTTGATGACCACGAGCTCCGCTCCTTTCACCAGCCTGGCCGTCCGCTGGCCAGCGGACGCGAACGGCACGATGCGATCGGCGTCGCCGTGAATCACGAGCGTGGGCACGTCGATCTTCTCGAGATCCTTGCGAAAATCTTCATACCACGTGGGAACGCAGTCGAGACTGGCAATGGCCGAAGCGATCGAAGCGACATTCCAGCTGGCCTGGACGGCTTGCTCGCTGACGCGCTTTCCGAGATTGACGTCGGTGTTATAGAAGTTCTTGAAAAAGTCGGTGAAGAACGCGTAACGATCGGCGGCGACCGCTTTCTCAATGCCCTGAAACACACTCTCGTCAACGCCCTCCGGATTGTCGTCGGTCTTGAGCAGGTAGGGCGGAACGCCTCCGATGATCACCGCCCGGCTGACATCTTTGGAGCCGTATTTGCCGAAGTAACGCGCGACTTCACCGCCGCCCATCGAGAAACCGACGAGCGTGAAGTGTTTCAGCTTCAAGTGCGTGATGAGCTTGCGTAGATCCTCGGCAAAGGTGTCGTAGTTGTAGCCGGTTGTGGGCTGGCTGGATTTGCCGAATCCGCGGCGATCGTAGGCGATGACGCGATATCCGGCTTCGAGCAGAACCGGAATTTGTTTTTCCCAGGATGTGCTGCTGAGCGGGTAGCCGTGGATCAGCACAACCGGCTGGCCGGAGCCGTGGTCTTCGTAATACAGGTGAATGGAAGTCGAGTTTTCTTTGCCGACATCAATGTAGGACATGGAGATCCTCCTTGCGGACAGGTTTGATCAATACAACAGGTTGAGAGTTGACGAGGGTGGACGCGGTTGCATTCGATTGTAGATCACTGGGCGGGATTCGGGTCAAAACGATCTTTACGCGTTTTCTTGAAGGCTTCGTCTATAGCCCGTCTGTGGCGGGAATCAGCATGGTCACGGTGTTTTCATCCTGATGACCGCAGCATCAACTTAACCAACAGCATCGTCTCACTTTGAGTAATTCTGCGTGGTACGCTCAAATTTGCTGAAAGCTGTGCCCACTATCGTCTGTGGCGATACAGACTAACAATTTGCGGCGGCTGCTGCACACGGTGGAAGCGCTCTCGGAGCTCGGCCCGGCACTGGCGGCGGAGCGAGAGTTCTCCGAAACCTCACGTCTCATGCTCGCGGCGATCATGGAAGCGGCGGGCGCACGCGAAGGCGCTCTTTTTCTCTTCAGCGACAAGCCCGCCATGCTGACTTCGGAAACGGCTCAGGGTTTCGCCTTAATGCCGAATCCCGCTTTCATCCCCCTGCTGCCCAAGCATGTGCACGCGCTCACCGCGGCTCGCGGACCTGTCGTCCTCAACTCATCCACGTACTCGGTCTTCTTGAGCTCGAATGGCAACGTTGCGCCCGAGCTTTTCAAATGTCTCGCTCCGCTGAAAACTGCGGGCACGCTCGCGGGAGTGATCGCGCTCGGACGCCGTCCGGGTGATACGCTTTACGAAGACAGCGAGCTCGACGCCATCGAGTTGTTGTGCAGCTACATCGCGCTGGCGGTGCACAATCATGCGCTGACGCAGACGATCGCGCAGCGCGTCGCCGAAAACCTGCGCCTGATGGCCTCTCTGCATGGCTTTTATGACAGCGCGCTCGAGGCCTTCGCCACCGCAATCGACGTAAAGCACGTCAACATTCACGGACATTCTTTGCGCGTGGGACGTTACGCTGCCGCGATCGGGGAAGCGATGGGCATGCAAGCCAGCGAAGTCGCTGCCCTGCGCAGCGCCGGATATCTGCACGATATCGGCAAAGTCGCCGTCGATCGCCGTTTGTTCAGCAAACCCAGCGCGCTCGATCCGGAGGAATTTCGCGAGATGGCCGATCACACGACCGTGGGCCATCAGATCGTCAGCACGGTGCAGTTTCCCTGGCCGAAAATTCCAGAAACCGTGCGCTGGCACCATGAACGAGGCGACGGTTCGGGATATCCCGACAAACTTGGCCTCGACGATCTGCCCATACCGGTGCGCATTATCGCCGTGGCCGATTCTTTCGACGCGATGACGAGCGCCCGTCCGTACCGCGGTCCGCTTTCCGTGGGCAGCGCGTTAAGCGATCTGGTCCGCCTGGCGCCACAGAAATTTGATTCGAACGTAGTGCAGGGATTGCTGATCCAAGTGCGCCGCGACGCCGTGGGCAGCAATCGCACACCGATGATTGAAGGCACAACGGTCAACATCGCCGCCACTGACATCGACCACCTCGCCGCCACTCTGCAACACAAAGTCACGCGCGCAAAGGCGTATCTGACATAATTCGCTCAGCCCGTTTCTCGGCAACCTTGCGCCGTTCAGGCGGTTACAGCTGTCATCAGATCGAGTAGGGGACAGCAACTTTTCCCGCCCGCAGGGTTGATAATTGAAGAGACTTGGTCCTACCGGGAGTGTGCATGCGATCCAGCCTCCGCCAGCCTGTGCTGTGCCTGATCTGCCTGAGTCTCGCGTGTGCCGTTCCACAGCTCATCGCCAAGAAAAAGGACAACAACCCCGCGCCCGCCAGCAATGAACAGCGCCGCGCCGTGCACGCGCTCAACCGCCTCGCCTTCGGCCCGCGTCCGGGCGAGGTACAGCAGGTCGTGGCGATGGGCGTGGATCGCTGGATCGATCTTCAGTTGCATCCCGAAAACATTTCCGACAGCGCTCTGGAATCGCGCATGGCAGAGTTCCGCACTCTGCGCATGACTCCGCGAGAGATGGTGGAAGAGTTTCCCGACGGGCAAATGATCCGTCAAGTCGCGGACGGCAAGAAACCCATGCCCAACGATCTCGCGCGCCGCGCGATCTATCAGGTGCAGGTTGTGCGTTTGGAAGCGAGAGAGGAAGCAAAAAAAGAACGCGAGGCCGAAGCCGTCGCTCCGCCAATGTCGACCGCGCCGCCAGAGCAGGATTCCGCGATGAAGGATGCGCCCCCTGCGGCGGAGGGCGCAAAGACCGAAGCTGAGCTGGCCGCGGCTGCGGCTGCCGATTCCGCGGGCAACAGTGCGATGTCGAACCAGGCGATGTCCAACCAAGCGATGAGCGCGAACATTTCTTCGAGCAGCATGAGCGCCGATGCTCCCGCAGCCGAGTCGAAGTCACAGCCCGTAGACGATGCTGGATCGCGCGCCCTCGAAAACCGCCTGTATGCGGATCTCGAGGTGCAGAAGCTCCCCGATCTTCCTCCGCATGAGCGCTATAAGAAAGTGCTCTCCATGCCGGCCAATGAGCAGGTCGCCTTTGCGGATGCGTTGCGCGGCGGCAAAGGACAGGATTTTCTCGCCGGGCTCGAGGCGAAGCAGAAAGAAACTCTGCTGGCCATGAACAACCCGCAAGGAGTTATCACCGACGAACTCATGCAGGCCAAACTCCTGCGCGCGATCTACAGCGAGCGCCAGCTTCAGGAAGTGATGACCGATTTCTGGTTCAATCACTTCAATGTGTTCATCAACAAGGGCGCCGATCACATCTTCCTCACCAGCTACGAGCAGGATGTGATCCGTCCGCACGCTCTCGGCAAATTCGAAGATCTGCTGGTGGCCACGGCAAAGAGTCCGGCGATGTTGTTCTATCTCGACAATTGGCTGAGCGTCGGTCCTAATTCGATGCAGGCGCTGGGTATTCCCGCGCATCCCGGCCGCTATGGTCCGTACGGCTATCCGCGGCCGAATCCGAGACGAAAACAGAATGCAGGGCTGAATGAAAACTACGGCCGCGAGTTGCTCGAATTGCACACTCTCAGCGTGAACGGCGGTTACACGCAGCGGGATGTAACCGAAGTCGCCAAAGTCTTTACCGGCTGGACGATCGACAAGCCCAACGAAGGTGGAGGCTTTCTCTTCGATTCGCGCAGGCACGAGCCCGGTCCCAAGCTCGTGCTCGGTCATCGCATTAAGTTCAAGGGGGAAGGCGAAGGCATGCAGGTGCTGCACATGCTGGCGACCAGCCCGCAGACCGCGCATTTCATTTCACTGAAACTCGCACAGCGCTTCGTATCCGACGATCCGCCGCCGGCGCTGGTCGATCGCATGACGAAAACGTTCTTGAAGAAAAAGGGCGACATCCGCGAGGTTTTGAGCACGCTCTTCCACTCGCCTGAGTTTTGGGATGACAGCGCGTATCGCGCAAAAGTGAAAACACCGCTGGAATTTGTAGCTTCTGCGGTTCGTGCCACGGGCGCCGATGTCGAAGACGCTATGCCACTCGCGCGCCAGCTTGCGAACATGGGTATGCCGCTTTATGGCGCGCAGCCGCCCACCGGTTATTCGATGAAGGCCGAGACCTGGGTGAGTTCGTCAGCGCTGCTCACGCGAATGAATTTCGCGGTCGCGCTTACTGCGGGCAAAATTCGCGGAGTGAAGGTTGATGAGTCACAACTGACGGCAGATTCGAGTTCTCCGCCGGATGCGATGTTGTCGTCTTTAGAGGTGAAGCTGATCGCCGAGGATGTCTCGAAGCAAACGCACGATTCGATCGTGGCGCAGATCCAAGGTGCGGGCAACAGCAGCGCGAAGGCCAAGCCGCCAGATGCCGGGATGATTGCGGGCTTGCTGCTCGGCTCGCCGGAGTTTCAGAGAAGGTAGCTTCTGGCGCTGAGCGGGATGCTGAATGTCTCGCCTTTGCGAAGCATAGGAATCACAGCCAGGAGCCTGGGAGATTGTTTATGCCAACCCGCCGCATCTTTCTTCGCAACAGCGCGCTCGCCGTCGTCGGCACGGCGGCGATTCCGAGCTTTCTGGCTCGTGCAGCGTTCGGCGCGGTGGAAGCTGGCTCCCGGAATAAGCGTCTGGTCGTCATCTTCCAGCGAGGCGCGGCGGATGGTTTGAACATCGTCGTCCCGCATGGCGAGCCGCAGTATTACGCCATGCGGCCAAGCATCAATATTCCGCGAAAATCCGTGATTGATCTCAATGGTTTCTTCGGGCTGCATCCTTCGCTCGCGTCGTTTCAACCGTTATGGCAGCAGCGCCATCTGGCGATCGTTCACGCGGCCGGCTCGCCCGATCCTACGCGCTCGCACTTCGACGCGCAGGACTTCATGGAAACTGGTACGCCCGGAATCAAAGCGACCGATGATGGATGGTTGAACCGCTCCCTGCGAGATCTGCCGCGCGCGGCGCAAAACTCACCCTTCCGCGCCATCGCTCTCGGCCCATCCATGCCGCGCATTCTCAGCGGAAACGAAGCAGCCGTCGCCATGAACAACATCAACGACTTCTCCGTTGGCGGACGCGGAGCGCGGCTTTCGCCTGTAGCTACGGCCTTCGAGGCGATGTACGATCACTCCTCTGACGCAGTGCTCCATACCACGGGTGAGGAGACGTTTGATGCGGTGAAGATGTTGAAAGCCGCCGATCCCGGCAAGTACACGCCCGCACCAAATACCAACTATCCCAAAGGGCGTTTCGGCGACAGTCTGCGCCAGCTGGCGCAACTGATCAAGGCCAATCTGGGCGTGCAGGTCGCTTTTGCCGACATCGGCGGATGGGATCATCACGTCAACGAAGGTTCGACTGAAGGTCAGCTCGCGAACGTGCTCACGGAGTTCTCGCAATCGATTGCCGCATTCTGGAACGACCTCGGCGACCTGGGCGAGGACACGGTCATCGTCACCATGTCGGAGTTCGGCCGCACCGCACGCGAAAACGGTAATCGCGGCACCGATCACGGCCACGCCAACGTGATGTTCGTCTTAGGTGGTCCGGTGCGCGGCGGTCGAGTCTATGGACGCTGGCCGGGGCTGGATCAGTCGCAACTGTATGAAGGCCGAGATCTGGCTCTTACCACCGATTTCAGGCAAGTGATGGCGGAAGGCGTCGCGCATCATCTGGGGAATAAGAATCTCGCCGAGGTATTTCCGGGATATGACAGCCAAGCGGGGAAATTCCTGCGAATTCTGGGCTAGTTCTATCACTACTCGCTCTCTAGCGGCGCAAGCAGGCGGACCCACCATGGAATTCGGCACACAAGAAATACCACCTCTCCTGGCTTTGCCGTGCGCGCGTGACCCTTTGCCTTTGGATCGCATTGGCAACTTGCACCGTGGTTCACGACGTCGGCCGCCGCGACGCTCATGAAGCTTGCGTAAAACGGGTCCGCTGACGCCGACAGAGTAATCTGGACGGGTAGCGGAGGCGCCAGTTGAATGTGCGCAACTCCGTCGGGTCCGGTCTTGAACTGGAGACGCTGCAAGACGCGATTGGCCGGGGGTTCGTAGAACTGGGCCCAAACAACCGCATTCCGCACCGCGTGCCCGTTCTTCGCGTTCAAAACCACCACGCTGATCGATTGTCCATGAGCCGAAGTGGCGAGGAGCAGTAGCGCGCAGGTTATTTTGTAAATTGTCCTGCTCATTGGCGTCGCGATCCGCTGGCGAACTCCGGCCGTCGCGGAAAATTTCGCTTCGACTCCGCGTCAGAGACCTTACATCTCAACCAGCACATCGCCATTCTCGATCTTCATCGGATAGACGGCCACTTTCGCGGTGGGATTGTGTGCGACCGCGCCCGTCTTCGGGTCATACTCCCAGGCATGCCAGGGACAGACGACTTTGCCGCCCTCGATCATCCCTTGGCCGAGCGGACCGCCCTGATGCAGGCAAACGTTGTCCATGGCGCTGTACGTACCGTTCACATTGGCGATGCAGATCTCCTTGTTGCCGCAGGAGAACTCTTTGGCTTCGTTAACGGCGGGAAGTTCGGATCGGGTTGTGAGTTTGACGAATTCTGCCATGGATTTTCTGTTCCTGAGAGTCGAGGTCGAGCTAAAGCCCGCTTTATTTCTGGAGCTCGTGACTCAGCGCTAAAGGGTCGCTCTTCCACTCTAGAACGTCCCGCGCAATCCTAAAGTGCCGCGCTTCCACAGCTGCTGGAACCCCGTCCCAGGCAGCCGCCGAGCTTCGCTCGGCCGAACGGACGAGCGAGGGCGCCCGTCCCTACACAAGCTTATTTTGGTTGCAGCGTCTGTGCGATCATCACTTGCTTTTTAAACGCCTCGACCATGTTCGGCTCGAGCCGCACTTCGGTGGGCTTCCTGGCAATGGTCATGGTGTCGATCTTGTCCTGCAGCTTGAGCAGAGCGTAGAAGAGGTTCTCCGGGCGCGGTGGGCAACCGGTGACATAGACATCGACCGGCACGATCTTGTCCACGCCCTGCAGGACGGCGTAGGTGTTAAATGGCCCGCCCACGGACGAGCATGCGCCCATCGAGATCACCCACTTGGGATCGGGCATCTGATCGTAGATGCGCTTAACCACCGGCGCCATCTTGAGTGTGACTGTGCCGGCTACGATCATCAAATCGCTCTGCCGCGGGCTGGGACGAAACACCTCCGAGCCAAAGCGCGCGATATCGAAGCGCGAGGTCGAGGAGGCGATCATCTCGATGGCGCAGCAAGCCAGTCCGAAAGTCATCGGCCAAACCGCGGACTTGCGCGCCCAGTTGAAGACGTAGTCGACGGTTGAGATCAGGAAGTTCTTTTCAAATTTGTTTTGCAGCCAGGCCATGAATTGTCCTTATAACTGCGGGTCCCGCAAGGGGCTACACAGGCAGTCTAGGTAACGCGACAAGCGGTGTCAACGCACGGAACGATGCTCGAAGACGGTCATCGGCGTTTTATCGATTTTGAGGGATCACATTTACTCCGCTAGAATGAAAGGTTCTGTGGAATTTCGCTCTCGGAACCTCTGATGCCTCTGACCAAAGCGCAAGCGCTGGAGATGTTTGAGTCCGATGACCTAATCGGCGTCGGCATGGATGCCGACGCGGTGCGGCGCAGGCTGCATCCGGAGGGCGTGGTCACCTACATCATCGACCGTAACATCAATTACACCAACTTCTGCACCGAATACTGTACCTTCTGTGCGTTCTATCGTCCGCTGAAGGGAGCGATGGCGAAGGAAGGCTACATTCTTGACTTCGACACGATTTACGAGAAGATTCGCGAGACGGTCGAACTCGGCGGAACGGGCGTGCTTATGCAGGGAGGGCTGCATCCCGATCTGAAAATTGATTGGCACGAGAAGATGCTGCAGGGAATCAAAGCGCGATTTCCGCGTGTGCATCTGCATTGCTATTCGGCGTCGGAGATCATTGCGATCGCGGAATACAGCGGGCTGACGATTCGCGACACGATTCTGCGGCTGCGCGATGCGGGTCTGGACTCCATTCCCGGCGGCGGCGCGGAAATTCTTGACGACGAAGTGCGGTACAAAATTGCGCGGCTGAAATGCCTGACCGACGACTGGATCAACGTGCATCGCACGGCGCATCAGATCGGCATGCGGACGACGGCGACGATGATGTTCGGCGTGGGCGAGAAATACGAGCACCGCGTCAATCATTTTCAGCGGCTTTACGATCTGCAGGAAGAGACGGGCGGATTCACAGCGTTTATCCCGTGGAGCTTTCAGCCGGCGAACACGGCGCTCGGCGGTCGGCATTGGGACGAAGCGACGGCAGTGGAATATCTGAAAGTGCTGGCCATTTCGCGGATTTTTCTTTCGAATTTCTTGAACGTGCAATCGAGCTGGGTTACGCAGGGATTGAAAGTCTGCCAAATGGGCCTGTGCTTTGGCGGGAACGACGTCGGCTCGGTGATGCTCGAAGAAAACGTTGTGCGCGCGGCCGGCGTAACGAATTGCACGACGGAAGAAGAATTGCGGCGCATCATTCGCGATGCGGGCTTCCGTCCGGCGCAGAGAGATACGCTGTACCGGCAATACTTTCTGAATTAGGCAGGTCCACGTTGCAGAAATCTTTGGAAAACGTGCAGCAAATGACGGATTTATGTCGTGTTATCAGATACTTAGCTGTGTCCTGAGTCATGACGTATCCGATCAAAACCTGCGTCATTTGCGGCGAAGAATTCGGACTGAGGCCGGGAAAGCCGGGGTTTGCCGACCACTGTCCCTCATGCAGCGAGGAAGAATCTTCCGATTCGAAGGCCGCCGATCCCTTGAAGACCGACAAGAGCGCAAATGCTGCGCGGCGCGAAGCCATGCGCAATCTGCTGTATCGCAAGGATAGCTGAGCACTCGCGTCGGACTCGCTGAAGGCTCCTTTCTCTGAGCAGCGAGCTTCGCCCGCGGAAACCCAACTTCACTTCGGTCGGTGGCGGAGGAATGCGTCCGCCCCTACATAAGCCAAGCAGCCGAGTGCGGCTGCCCCTGCATGAAACGCTTGGGTTTAGGCGGTTTCCCGCATACAATAGAGCACGTCGGCCGAATCCCTGCGGCCGCAAGAAGGCCGGTTACCTCCCCGAAAAACACACCCATGAAGCGAACTCCTTGCCTCTGGATTGTGCTCATCAGCGCGTTCGCGCTTCCTTGCGCCGGGCAGAGTTCGTCGATTGCCGCGCCCGCTCGCGCGATCATTACCGGCATCGTGATCAAAGATCCGGGAAGCGAACCGGTAAAAAAAGCTGTGATCGAGTTGATCGCTGATAGCCAGCAGGAGAGCGGAAACTACACGGCGGTGACAGGCGTGGACGGCGCATTTCGGATCGAAGGGGTTATGCCGGGACGCTATCGTCTGTTCGCCGAGCGCACCGGATATCTTGAAACCGGGAAGCGGAGCGAAGGGCGCGTGCTGACGGTAGTCGCAGGACAAGAGATCAAGGACATTCAGATTCATCTTGCGGCCGCGGCGGTAGTGGCGGGGAGGGTGACTGATGAAGATGGCGATCCGTTGCAGAACGCGGAAGTGTCGGTTCTACGGAGAACGTTCGCTTCCGGCCATCGACGCTGGCAGACGCTGGGATCGGAACGGACGAATGATTTGGGGGAATATCGCGTTGCGGGGCTCGGAGCGGGTGAGTATTACGTGTCGGTGAATCCGCCGCCGGATTTCAAAAGCCTGATTGCGGGGAGCACGGCGACCCCAGAGGGTCGCAATGCAGCGAGCCCAGCGGAGAAGCCGGCAACCTCGTACCAGACAACTTATTATCCGGGCACGACCGATCGCGGTCAGGCCACACCCATCGAGCTCCATGCCGGGGATGAATTTCCGGTGAACTTTTCGCTGACGCCGAGTCCCACGCTCAGCATTCGCGGATCGGTGGTGAACCTCCCGGCGCAGTCGTCGGCGGTGATCATGCTGCAGTCCGAGGACTTCAATGTGGTGCTGAATGGCGCAGAGGTGCACAAGGACGGCAGTTTCATGATTCGCGATGTGTCGCCGGGGGCGTACACCATCATCGCGACCCTCGACGATGCGCCAGTGCCCATGATGGCGCGGCAGGCGCTGCAGGTAGCTGGGAACAATATCGAAGGAGTGCGGCTGGCGCCGCAAGCGGGAGGATCGGTCCGCGGGCGGTTGCGACTGGAGGGGAAAGGACGGCTCGATCCAGCGCAGATGTTTCTGAGTTTGCGCCCGGTCGAGGGGGATGATGAACCGCTGACCGCGTTCAGCGTGAGTGATGGATTCTCATATGTGGCACGGATCGCGGGGGACGGAAGCTTCGAATGGAACAATGTGCCACCGGGGAACTATTACGTACGGTTGGGCGGCGAAGACCACGGAAACGGGGAATGGTTTCTGAAAACCGTGGTGGCAGGAGGCCGCGAGGCGGACGATGCGAGTATCAGCGTGAACGGAGGGGTGGTAGCGCTGGATATCGTGGCCAGCGCGAACGGGGCCGTGGTGGAGGGCATTGTGACCGACGCGAACGGAGAGCCCGTCTCGAGTGCGGTGGTCGTGGCCGTGCCAGAGATGCGCTCGCGCGTGGAGCGCTTTCGGAAAACGACTACGGATCAGCGGGGACGGTTCACGCTGCATGGAATCGCGCCCGGCCAGTATTCCCTGTTTGCCTGGGAGAACTTGGAAGCAGATGCGTATTACGACGCCGAGTTCCTGAGGAAGTACGAAGAGCGGGCGATTCCCGTGCGAGTCGCGGAGGGAGATCACAGGAGTGTGGAACTGCCTGCGATTTTCAATGAGGAAGGGCAAAAATAAGCTGAATTTTTTCGGCAGACTGTCGTCTTTTGGGTCCGAATTCCGATTTGTTGGATAGACGCAGGAACTCTCGGCGATCCGAAGGGGGGTGGGACTCTCCGGATCGCCAGAATTACCTGATGCGGTTTCTCGCCTGAACGCTCGGTGGATCTGGGGTTGTCAGGAGATATTTTATGAAGCGATTTCTGGTGCTGATTTACGGCTTCGCCGTGTACTTGTTTTTTCTGGGGACGTTTCTTTACGCGATCGGCTTCCTCGGCAGGATTGGCGTGCCGAAGACCATCGACTCGGGGCCGGTTTCCGAACCGTGGACTTCCGCGCTGATCGACGCATTGCTGTTGAGCATCTTCGCGATCCAGCACAGCGTGATGGCCCGGCGTGGGTTTAAGCAGCGATGGACGCGGGTTGTGTCCTGGTACGTGGAACGCAGCACTTTCGTGCTCGCGTCTACACTCGTACTTGCTCTGGTCCTGTGGCAGTGGCGGCCGATTCCAAACGCGATCTGGGATCTGCGCGGCACCCTGGCCGGTTCGGCGCTGGCGGTTCTTTTCTGGGTCGGATGGGCGATTTTGTTTTTCAGCACCTTCTTGATTAATCACTTCGAGTTGTTCGGATTGCACCAGGTGTCGGCTTACGCGCGCGGCAACGAATTTCATCACATCGCGTTCCGAACGCCCCTTCTCTACCGATGGGTCCGGCATCCGATCTACCTGGGATTCGTCATTGCCTTTTGGTCCGCACCATTCATGTCGGTCGGGCACGTGCTGTTTTCCGCGGCCACGACCGGTTATCCTGGTCGGGATCTACTTCGAGGAGCGCGATCTGATCCACGCCTATGGCAGCGCATACCTTGAGTATCGCCGGCAGGTTCCGATGCTGATTCCGATGGGTAAAGGATATCGTGCGCCATCAAGTAAGCCAAACAAAGCGGAACAGCAAATCTGAGTTTCGAGTCCGGGCTTGCGCAGGAGTCCGAGTCGGCTTACGATTCCTTATCCAGTTTCTACCAGTTTAGGTAATCGGCCTCTCCTTTACGTGGGAATCCGTATGAATATCCTGTTGCTCTCCATGCCGGATTACTTCGAACATATGCCTCCGCTCGCTGTCCGGATGCCCAACGGAGCGCTAGCCTCTCTTGCGGGAAACGTAGACGATCATCACCGAGTTGGGATCGCCGATCTGATCCTGCGTCATGATTCTGTGCGCGAGACCATCGTCCGGTTGATGCACGAGTTCAATCCCGAGGTCATCGGTTTGTCAGTGATGACCTTTCAGCGGCGGACCGCAGGGCGCATCATCGACTTAGCGCGGAAGCTTAAGCCGTCGGTGAGAGTCGTGGTTGGGGGTTATGACCCGAGCCTGGCGCCTGAGGCTTACGAGCCGATGAATGTGGACTACATTGTACGCGGCGAAGGCGAGATTACCTTCCGAGAACTTCTCCGCGCGTTGGAAAACAGGGGCGAGTTCGAACGCATCTCTGGCCTGTCCTATCGTGCGGGTGAGCGGTGGGTGCACAATCCGGTTCGTCCCGTACACCGACTCGAGGATGGAGAGATCCGATTGCCCAAGCGCTCTGCCCGGGTACTTCGAGGCTACACGCTGCTCGGTCGTTCGGTAGATGTAATTGAGACTTCGCGAGGCTGTACTTATGACTGCAGCTTCTGCTCCATTATCGAAATGCGAGGACGCAACTTTCATACATATTCGTTCGAGCGCGTGCTGGCTGACATCCGCGATGCTCGCGATCATGGAGCGCGCACGATCTTCTTCGTGGACGATAACATCACGCTCAACGTCCGACGATTCGAAGCGCTGTGCCGTGCCATCATCGAGGCAGGACTGAATCAACTGGACTATTTTGTTCAGGCCATGACTTCGGCTATTGCTGATCACGGTGAAACTTTGGCGCCGCTGATGCGGCGGGCTGGTTTCCGTTACGTTTTTCTCGGGATTGAAAACATTCTGGAAGGTGACTTGCAGTTTTTGCGGGCAGCCTCGAAGAATACCGAGCACAAGAGTGGCAACCAGGCCGGTAACGCTACTTTGAGGGCCATTGACTGCTTGCACCGGAACAAGATGTATGTAGTGGGCGGATTGATTGTCGGCAATCCTGAAGACACAGTAGAGGCCATCGAAGCGAATCTGGAATTCGCCCGACGCTACGTGGATTGGCCCTATATCCAGCATCCAACTCCATATCCACGCACGCCTATGACACAGGATTTCCGTCAGCGGGGACTGATCACGATTGAACGTTTAGAGGAATATGATGGCACCACTGCGGTGGTGCGGACCGAACACGTGCCGGCTGAAGAAATCGAGTACATGCGTTGGAAGGCAGAGCGCTGGATGAAAGTGCGACACATGCCCGCGGCATTTCGCCACGATCCCTGGTTCGTGCTTCGCCATGCCCCACAGATGTTCGCCCATACGTTCCGCGGTATTACGCTTCGTTCGCTGCTGGGCTTGGAAAACAGCCACCAGGTCTTCCGGCGCTACAAAACAATACGATGCCAGGAACGAGAGTTTGTGTAGCTTCGCGTCAAGAGATGAGACGCCCCGCTGTCTCCGATCAGGCATCGGACGTTGCCGTTTGTCTTCATCCTCGCTAGTGGAATGGAACAGCCCAGGCATTAGGATCTTCACTCGCTGGGCGACAATGAAAAGCTTTTTTCAGCTGTTCTTGTCAGTCCTTTGCTTGTCCACTGAACCACGATTCCGAGATATTACCCGAGCCTGATGGCCGAACAGTCAGCTAACTTCCGAGTCAACTTCTCAATCCAAAGCTTTCGATCCCAGGTGGTCTCGAGCTGTGTGTGTCTTTTGCCGAGCTGTGGCGGGTCAGTATAGCTTCGACGAGGGAAACCAAAGCGCAAACGACCTTTGTAACTTGGCCTTGATTTTTAGCGGGCTAGAATTGTGCCTTTACCCAATGGCTCCTCAGCCTCAAGACTCTATGCCCCGAAGCTGGAAAAAAGCTCCGCTCAGATCCCGCCAAATTGAGGGCCGGGAATGGTGGCTATGGGGATTCGCCGTAGCGGTCACGCTCGCGCTAACCGCGGGGATCGTTTTTCTGACCTTTTTTGGCGACCATACCGAGACTAACCCAACCTACTGGACTTATCTCAGAGAATGGGTTCGCGGATTGGCTGCTTTCGTTCTGCTGTTCGATGTTTACACGATGTACCAGCACCTTCAGTTACAGCGGGTGCGGCAACGGCTTGCAGAACGGGATGAATTGTTTCAGCTCATCACCGAAAATGCCGCTGACATGATTGCGGTGGTCGATAGCTCTGGTCGTCGACTGTATAACAGCCCCGCCTACCAAAAGGTTCTGGGATATTCGACTGAAGAATTGCAGGTCGGCTCCTCCATCGATCAGATCCATTCTTCGGACCGCGAACGAGTACTGCAAGCGGCGCAGAAAGCGCGAACGACCGGGGAGGGACAAAGCCTGGAATACCGAATGCGTCACAAGGACGGTTCCTGGCGCACTCTGGAGTCCACTGCCAGTCCGATTCGAAGTGTCGACGGTGAGCTCGAAAAACTGGTTATTGTGAACCGTGATATCACCGAGCGCAAACGCGCCGAGGAGATGCTTGCGCACAGCGGCCTGCACGACGCCCTGACTGATCTTCCCAACCGAGTGCTCTTTGCCGATCGCGTGCAACACGCGTTGATGCGCGCTCGACGGCACTCGGACTATAAGTTTGCGGTGCTTTTTATAGATGTAGATGAATTCAAGGTCGTCAACGATAGCCTGGGGCACGGGGCGGGTGATGAACTGTTGGTTCAGATTGCGCGACGACTGACCGTGGGCGTCCGGGATACTGACACGGTTGCTCGCTCGGTAGTGGTCGATCCTCAGCCAACTGAAGACGGCCTTGCCAGGTTAGGCGGCGATGAATTCGCCTTGCTTTTGGAAGACGTATTGAATCCAATTGGCGCCATCCGCGCGGCACAAAGGATTCAGGAGAAATTGACGGTTCCATTCGATGTCGGCCGTCAACCCGTAGTGATCACAGCCAGCATCGGGATCGCATACAGCAGCAATTCCTATGACGGGGCAGAAGACCTCCTCCGAGATGCGGAACTCGCCATGTATCGGGCTAAGCGAACAGGCAAGGCCCGTTGCGAAGTTTTTGACTCCACCATGCACTCCAGCGCGGTTCGTCGATTGAAATTGGAGACTGACCTTCGCCGGGGACTGGAGCGAGGAGAGTTGATCGTCTATTACCAGCCCATCATCTCGTTGCGAGATGGGAGGATTGCTGGTTTTGAAGCGTTGAGCCGCTGGCAAAGTCCCGAGGGCATGGTTTCTCCCGCAGATTTTATTCCCGTGGCTGACGAGACGGGGCTTATCCTCCCCATGAATCGGGCGCTGATGCTGGAATCCTGCCAGCAATTGCGACTCTGGCAATCGCAGTTCGGTTGCAGCCCACCTCTCACCATAAGCATGAATATCACCCCCAAGCAGTTTGCCCAGCCTGAATTAGCGAAAGAAATTGGCGCGACGCTGGTGCGGACTGGTGTCCAGCCAAATACGATCAATCTCGAAATTACAGAGACCATCGCCATGGGAGATGCAGATTGTGCTCTCTCCGTTCTCTCCGACCTTAAGGCCCTGGGCGTTCTGCTGAGCATCGACGATTTCGGAACCGGTTATTCCTCTTTGAGCCGACTCCCGCGCTTCCCCATCGATATCCTGAAGATTGACCGGGTCTTCATCGCGAACATGACTGTCGATCACGACAGCCATGAAATCGTGCGTCTCATCATTATGTTGGCGCACAGCCTGGGATTGAAGATTGTCGCGGAAGGTACGGAGACCGAAGATCAAGTCACGGAACTGAAACGGCTTGGTTGCCAACTGGCACAAGGATATCTCTACTCTCCGCCGGTGGACGCGAGAGCGGCATCCGCGCTTCTGCTCCGCAGCTACGAAAAGGTGACTTCGTAGACTGACAGAAGCATCGACACCCTTTGAGGTGCCTCTCCCAAAGGTCGGTATAGGAGTACGACGTGCTCGGCCTCCTGTTAGCCTCGGCCCAAGGCTAATAGACATTGTCGAAGAATTCCCCGACCGTATCCTGCGACTGGCCGAGCTCCGCGTTGACGCGAGCCATCACCTTCGATGCGGCGCCCCTTACGGCCGCTGGTTCTCAGACTCCGCTTTGACCTTCCATTGAGCGTCAGGCCGTTCTCCGCCCCGAGCCTCTTCATTCTTTCTTCGCTTCGGTGAGGCAATTCGCCTGCGCTTTGCGCTTATCTATACAGAGGCGGTAGGTCAAGGGGGCATCGACCGCTCGCAGCAGATCGACGCTAATCTCGATTCACTGCCGACCCTTCCCTCGCGATTAGACAAACAGGTACGAGAGAACCGAATGAAAACCATCAAGCAAAAGGAGAATCACATGAAGGCAACGAAAATTACCAACAGCGTCTTATTTGCAGCGATTCTGGCCTGCATCGTCGCGGGGGTGTCGGGATCGGCTCTTGCACAGGAAGTGAATCGCTACAACACCACCAAATCAGACACTTTCAAGAACACGTGTCCCGGTGGAACCGGTTGTTCGAATTGGGGTTTCCAGGTTAACACCGACGAGCCCACCGCCTTGGAGCCGGTTGTCGTGACTTGGAGCGTCCGATACTTCGTAAACACCGCTGACGTATATTACGCTGGGCTTAGCGTGAACGGTGGCGCGTGCGAAACCGGATATTACGGGCCGACCAATCTTGACGACATCGCCACGAATCCTGGCGGCCATTTCTTGACCACCACATTTCAGTGGATTGTGTTTCCCGGTGAAACTAGCGGCGGCAAGCTAGCGTCAGGCAACAACACGTTTCAGGTGTGCGGCGGAGGCAGCGGTGGGGTTAAGGGCGACGAAATCACTATCGCCCAGAACACTCTCTCTGTCGCTAAGTTCTGACATCCGTAGATCATCCATACTCGGGTGGACTACGGCAAGAAAGTCCGCCGCCACTTGGGGGCAGCGGCGTCCGCGGGGGAAGCGATGTCCAGAGATTCCGGACGTCGCTTTTTCTCGTGTGAAACTTAAGGCACGGAATGTGGATTCGCCCTCCGATTGGTTCCGCTTTTCGTCGTGCATCGAGCGCACGGTCTTAAGCGTGTTCTTTCGCTCCTCGAACAAGACGGCTGAACGTTCTCAGATCGTTCAGAATCCTACGGCTTTGGTTCAGACGCAGTTCGAGCTTGCTCGCGCTAGGACGCGGTTGCTCTCCCCATGTGCTGATCACAGCCTACAATTTTCATCTCGGCCTCCTTGGTCACGAACCTTTTGGTTGGATGCCGCAAAGTCTACTCGGTCCGCTGCGAGGCGCCGACTGTCGTTATCACATCAGTTGAGATGAGAGGCTATTTTCCCGTTGCCAACTCGCCTAACGCCGTGGGCTGCACCGTAATCACATCGGGGCCAGTGATCTCGCCTGCGATGATGGGCTTGTCGGGGACGGTCTCGTAAGCATATCCCGTCAGAGTACCGCTCACATCATCGAATTGCCGCTGGTGTCCGAGCGTGACGCTGACTCTGGCCCAGCCGTAGTGAACTTCGCCGAGAATGACGAACTTTAGTCCCAAATATCGATCCTCGACACCCTCGCCTTTGCTGGCCCACGAGCCTATGTCGGAATATAGGTTGCCGGCACGATCGAAATGCTCCTCTGCCATAAATGGGAAAGTAACGGAGAAATCGCGTTTTGGTCCGATTTGCGCGCCGGCGTGCAAAGCGTAGGCAGCAGAAAAAAAATAGCCGCTGCCACCACTAAAACGTCTGCCGGCGACCAAGTTGTCGGCGTTGCGGGCTCCCCATGCCGAGAGCGCTACATCTGTGCCCGAGGTGCCCACGTAAAAATTCGTGCGCACTAGAAAATCATTGATGCCGTCGTGGTTGAGATCAATGTAGAGGGGAATGCCTATGTGCGTCGCCTGATGCGTTTCCGTATAAACAACTTCCGCCTCGGAGGCCCCGGCCAGCGCCAGCATACTCACTCCAGCTGCGCATGCCACCTGCGCATACGCATTAAGTTGCCGGCTAAGGGAATCGGAAATTTTGAATGGCTTACTGGACCTGGAAGCCCTGGACATAAGTCTCCCTCCGATGGGGGCTTCATTATCCTTCCGGCTAGGTCAACAGTCAACGCTCAGTTGTCGAAATCAGGCACTCAAAATCTCTGACTCAGAAACACCCATCAACTTCAATGATGGGTCGTTCATGGCTGATCTATCGCGGGCTTGCGCTCACCGTCCCTGAGTCGGCGGCTAGCATCCATATCCCAAAGAGGGGCCGGTGCGACGCAGTCCTCAGACAATTTGGCGATTACTCGGCTGGTTCTCAGGGCTCGGGTTGCCGCCCTCGCTGTTTGCGCAACTGCAGATAAATGCCACGATGCCGAGCCGCCTTTTCCGGATCGCCTCCGGGTTGCATGGCGAGAGCGGCAAGCCATCGGTGCGCCGGAATCAGTCCGGGCAACATTACTACCGACGTTTCGAAGGCGAGAACGGCGCGTGCGCGATGTCCCATGCGAGCAAGGGCCATGCCGAGATAAAAATGTCCCAGAGGAAGAAAGTGTTGTAGCCCAACCGCAATCAGAGCTTGTTGAGCCGCGTCCTCGTTGCGCCGTTGGCGCAAACGGATCATGGCCAAACCCAGATGCGCTTCTGGGCTGTCGCCGTCGATTTCCAGAGCCTTTTGAAACGCGCGCTCCGCTTCCTCCACGCGTTTTTGCCGCAGGTAGCTCTCGCCAATCCGGAGATGTAAGTCGGGCATTCTCGGATCGGCTTGTTCCGCTCGCAGCAGTGAAGCCAGCCCGGTATCCAAATCGCCCTCCTCAAGATGAATAATGCCCATCAGCAGATCAGCCCACGGACGAGGCTTCGACTCCCTGTTATCAGTACCGGGTTCATCCGTCCGTGCGGTAGTTGCCGGCTCAAGGGCACGAGTTGCGGCTCCTTCGGTCGTAGACTGCTTCGGCCGATACGCAATTATCTGCTCGAGAATGCCCTTGGCCTCGGTTCGTCGACCCAGGGCGAAACAGCTCTGAGCCAGTTGCTGTCCGAAGCGAATCTCATCCGGCCATTTTTTCCAAAGTCCCTCAAGAATCTTCGATGCGTCCTGATAGCGGCGGGCATCGAGTAAGTCCCGCGCCAGGTTGTACTGCTGTTCGGTAACTGCGATTTCGACGGCTTTATTCTGATCTTCACTAGGCTGCTGTACATAGCCCAAGGCAACAAATCGCTGCAGCACTGCCTGCGCTGCAGCCGGATCCGAGCGCAATTCCGACGGATGCATGCCGCAGTTCCCCGCCACATCTTCCCAACTGGAAATGCTTTCGATCCGCGGTGGTTCTTCGAAGGCCTGTACTAATACGCGTCCATCCATGTCCTGGCCAACAGGCAGACCAAACAAACTCAGGATTGTCGGAGTGACATCCAGCAATGTTGCGCCATAAATGCGCTCATCTTGCTTGATATGCGCTCCCTTCATGCAAATCACGCCAAATGGACGATGCTGCACTGCTGGCCCAGCCGGCTCTCTCGGAATGGCCCGCGGCCGAAGGTGATCGGAGTGAAAGCCATGGTCGGAAACAAGCATCACCGTCGCGGCCGGCCCGGCAAGATCCAGTAATGTTTGGAGCATCATGTCGTGAAAACGATAGGCGCCGTTCACGACATCTTTATAAAGTTCGTAGCGATCTTTCGGCACCCAGTCCAGCCGAGGCGGATGATAGTTCATGAAGCGGTGCGAGAAGTGGTCAATGCCGTTGTAGTAGACGGCGAGAAAATCCCATGGCCGGTTTCGCAATATCCAGGTCGCGGCATTATGGATCGAGCAATTCTCGGCAAGAATCTTTGCGAATGCGTACAGCCCCTTGTCTTTTTCCTGATCGATTTCGGCCGCCCGTGGTATCCAGGGCAAGATCGCGGCCTCGGTCACTTTCATGGGATGCATTCGTAAAACAGCGAAGGTTTCGCGCAGGGTTTGTGGGTGGACCGCGCCTGGCGGCAGTGGCCACTCCTTGTCAAGCGGAGCAACTGCGTAGGGAAAGAGGTCAGAAACAGAAATGCCGTTGATGGGTTCAGCGGGATGACCGGCGAACCATCCCACAACGTGCGCTCTATAACCCCGTTGCGTCAAGATATTCCAGATCGCCTTCACCTTGCGTGACGTACTACTCACCGGACGAATACCGCCAGACTGCGGATCAGGTTCCATAAATCCCAAAATGCCGTGCTTATTGGCGCGTTTTCCGGTGGCGATAGAATTCCACAGCATAGGCGAAAGAACTGGGCGCAGCGTCGCCAGATTTCCCATCACGCCGTGGTTAATAAAGTTTTCGAGTGTGGGCATCAGGCCGTGGTCGATCAGGGGAGTGATGACCTTCCAGTCAGCTGCATCCCAGCCGATCAGCAGAACTTTGCTAGCGAAGGGTCCACGCATGGCTTAGTCAGAGACGAAAGAGCCATCACGATGAAAGAGCCATCGAAGGCCAGCCATTTTACTAAATTTTCGTGAGACCAGGCGTTCAGCGCTGTTTCAGTGTGCCCTTTTTCTTCATCAGCCCAAATAGAGGGTTTTAGCAATGAAGGCCGAAATACGAATGCGACTATTTCAGAGTGAGGCTCTTCGGTCTCCGCGATTGAGTTCCTGTCAAGATTGCCAGGAATAACCTTTCTCAGCTTCTGACCTCGGGTGCCAATCTACCCTTTTTTCGTGGGCGGGAATTGCTTAAACATTTTCTTCACCGAATCAAGAGTTTGCTTCTCGTCCCCCTTCTGCGAGTTGGAAATCGCGTCCACCGTAGCTTGGCCGCGCCAGATCATTTCTTTTTTCTTTGCATCCACCATATCGACTGAAAGTATGCCCATCATGCGCGGTTCCGCCTCGGTGTGCGCGAAATCAGGCCCAAATCCGCCCCAGCTGCCCCAGCCACCCCAACCGCCCCAATATCCCCAGGGACCTCCGCCGAAACCAAACCCGTCATCCGTCGTTGTTGAGTCGATAACCTCTTGTGATACCACGTGGTAATAAAGGTAAAGGTCGGGGTTTTGGTTCGCATCAACTTGTCGCAAACCTTTCTGTGCTAGTTCGCCATCGACATCTTTTTGAACCCATTGTCGATAAAAGTCAGCACCCTGATTCTTGCTGGCCTGCCATGCATACGTACGATAATCTGAAAATGGAGCGTTTTCCTGCCAATTGACCTTGACTGTTTGAGCCATCGCGCTCGGTGCTATGAGTACACAGCACAGCGCTGCGGAAAACATCACACTGAACAGTTTGCGCGCAGTCATTTGATTCTCCTTTCAGCGACTTCGATGATTTGCGCGTTCCTGAGGTGACATAGATTCGTCTGTGTAAATTGGCAGTACCTTTGTTACCCAATTGTTATTTACCCAGACGTTAAACGAAGAATTGAGAGCTTTTTCCCGCCCGGCTTGGTGCCCGTTTAGGTCCACCATGGCACCTACGAACGACTCCTCCCTCACGGACCCGGCCGTGAAGATTTCCAGCAGCGGACTCTTCAAACGCACTTACTGCGTCAGGGCCGAGTTACAGATCCTGCGTCACAGCAACGTAGCGATAACGCAAGCTTGCTACATCAAGACGGCGAGAGAAGACGCAAAGGCAGCTATTCAGAAACTCGAGACCGCTTTAAATGACACCCACGTGACACCCAGACTGCCCAATTCGGGCACAAAGGTAGTCATGTGATGCACCACACCCGATGCTCTGCAACTCCCTAAGCTGAAATAGACTTACGAGGAAAGGAATCATGGCGGAGGGAGAGGGATTCGAACCCCCGGTACGGTTTCCCGTACATCGGTTTTCAAGACCGACTGTTTCAACCACTCACACATCCCTCCGCACGGACGGAAGCGACTGACCCTAGTCTACATGAGCATCTTTACTATCCGAATGGGCGAAAAAGGTTGGATCACTACCAGACTCTGCAGCGATTCTCATTCACCATGGGCGAGCCCGCCTTGCAGTGAAAGGCCTGCTGAAACTCGGGCATGTTGGAAACCACGCCATTGGTGCGATACTTCGCCGGAGAATGCGGATCAATCGTGGCCCGCAGACGCTTGGTTTCGTCGCGCACCTGTCCGCACCAGCTTTGTCCATAGCCAATGAAGAACCGCTGCTCGGGCGTGAGCCCATCAATCGGCTCAAGCTTCTCACCCTTCGTGTCTGCCTGCCATGCCATGTACCCCAGAATGAGGCCCCCTAGATCAGCCACGTCCTCGCCCAGGGTGAGCTTCCCATTGATCTTGATGTCGTCGATTATCGTGTACGTCGAATATTGATCGGAGATGCAACTGGCGCGCTTTTCGAACTGCTTCGCGTCTTCCGGCGTCCACCAATCGCGCAGATTGCCCCGGGCATCGAATTGCCGGCCTTCATCGTCGAATCCGTGGGTCAATTCGTGTCCGATTGTTCCACCCGTATCGCCGTAGTTTGGAGCCGCATCGGAAGTCGGATCGAATGCCGGAGGCTGAAGCACCCCCGCCGGAAAGTTGATATCGTTCATCTGCGGATCGTAATACGCGTTGACGGTTGGTGGCGTCATGCCCCACTCGCCGCGATCGACCGGCTTTCCGATCTTCGCCAGCTGCCGGTTGAATTCGAAAGTTCGCGACCGCTCCACGTTGCCCAAATTGTCGCCACGCACAATCTCAAGCTTGCTGTAATCGCGCCATTTGTCCGGATATCCAATCTTATTGGCCATGCCATGCAGTTTGAGCAGCGCCTGCCGTTTTGTCGCAGGTGACATCCAGGTCAGATTGTTAATGTCCTCTTCCATCGCCATCTGAATTTCTTTCACCATCTTCAGGGCCTGCTGTTTGGCATCCGGAGGAAAGTATTTCTCCACGTAGGCCTGGCCGAGAGCCTCGCCCAGATAGTCGTCGACGTATTCGGTGCAGCGCTTCCAGCGCGGCTGCAGCTGTTGTTGTCCTTGCAGGGTCTTGCCGTAAAACGCAAAGTTCTCGTTCAAGAATGCTGACGAAAGATGCGGCGCGTTGGCATGCACGAGATGCCATCGCAAATAAACTTTCCAGTCAGCGAGACTTTCTTTTTGTAGTTCCGCATTCATCGCCTTGAAGAACTCGGGGGAAGACACGTTGAGCGACGACAACGATGGCATGCCGACTTTCGCGAAGTAGACTGGCCAGCGAAATTCGGGGGAACTCTTCTCCAGTTCTGCGCTCGTCATTTTGTGATCGAGACTCTTGGGATCCCGGCGCTCCACCCGCGTCATCGATCCATTGGCCAGCGCAGCTTCAATACGCATGACGGTCTGTGCCTCCACCGCGGCAACATCTGGCTTGTCTCCCAGCAACTCGAAGATCTTCTGCACGTGTGCCAGATACGCCTGGCGGAGTTTCACGGAGTTTTCGTCGGTCTTGGTGTAGTAATCGCGATCGGGAAGGCCGAGTCCGCCCTGGTCTGCATTGGCAATGACCTGGTTCGCGTCGCGAAAATCCTGGATCGATTCAAAGCTGAAAAGCACATTGTCATCGGTCATCTCCGCAGCCAACTGGGCGAGCTCCGCCTTGGATTGAAGATTCGCAATTTTCTCCAGCTCCAGCTTCAGCGGCTCTGCTCCTTTCGCCTCGATTGCTTTCTCGTCCATGCAGGAAGCATAGTAATCGCCAATCTTCTGCGTGACGGCGTTGCGGTTGGGATCAGGCACGGCTGCCGCTTCCAGAATCCCGCGCAGCCGAACGCGGTTTTCGTCCTCCATCTTGGTATACGTGTCCCACGAGGCCTGATCGGGCGGAATCGGATTGCTCTTGATCCATCCTCCGCAGGAATAAG
>JASHPL010000446.1 GCA_030038125.1 Candidatus Sulfotelmatobacter sp. | reverse complement strand
CATGGATTTCTGACCCACTGCCGATGTTGCCGATCTCTCCTTCGACGAGAACGGAGGGATTGATCGATTTCAGCGCTTCCACGGCTTCTCTTGTGCGCGCGACGTTTTCCGCGAAGGGCAAAGCGGAAAAGTCTGCAATCACCGCATCAAAGCCTGCTTTCACCGCCTCGATTGCCTTGGCAAGTGAGTGGGCATGGTCGGCATTGAGAAAAATGGGCTGACCAGATTCTTCCCGCAAACTCTTCACGAGAAGTGCGAGCTGGCGGGTGCCGAAAAAGGCCCGCTCGCCTTCGGACGCGCCAACCAGGACAGGAACCTTGACTTCAGCCGCGGCTGCGACGACGGCGTGCAGCAAGACGAGATCAGAAACGTTGAAGTGCCCGAGAGCCGCGCCTTGTTCTTCCAGGCGATTCAAAGCGCTGCGCAGTGTATCCATGTTGTTTTGCACTCCTGTAGGCGATAACGCCTTGAGCGGTTCGCTTTCTCTGAATCACTCTCCGGCGGACAATCCAGTGGACAACATTGCTGCTTCTTTTTCGATCCCGTTTATTGTCGGGAGATATGCCCCAAAGATGAACACGTCCGACTTGGAGCCTCAGGTCTGAGTGCTCGCGACATCAACTTCTTGAGTTTGTTGCGTGCACGCGCTGTCCGTGCCTTGATTGTTCCCGATGGCACTCCAAGAAGAGAGGCCGTTTCGCGAATGTTCAATCCATGGACGTCGCGCAATTGAAAGGCCCTAAGCAATGCAGGCGAAAGCCGGGAGGTCGCATTGCCGAGCATTTCCGCAATCTCCCGCTTTTGGAAAACCTCTTCCGGATTCGGTCGAGTGTCGGCCACAAAATCCGCCAGGGAAAGATTCTGCTCCTCGCCAGATTCCTCCAAAACGATTTCCAGTTGCCTCGAACGTCGGCGCAACTTCATGCGCGCTGAATTGATCACAATCGCGGTGAGCCACGTCGACATTTTTGCTTGGCCTTTGAACTGATCTACGTGGGTCAAAGCTGCCAGCGCAGCAGCCTGAACCGCATCCTCCGCGTCCGCGACATTGCCCAGATTCGCGAATGCGATTCGCTGAAAGCGGGGCGCATGGTGAGCGATCAGGTCCGTTAATTCCTTTACGTTTTGCTGGTAAGGTTCAGCCGGAATCCGCTGTTGATCAAATTCGAGGGCTGTGGTCGCCACAAATCGTCTCCCTTGGCCCTTGATTGCATGTCAGCTTCCATTTCGCGGTCGGATCCTTGTCCCTCTCTGTCTTCATTGTTCTTTGCTGTCCTGGCTGCGCTTTCACGCGACTTCCACGTTTCTTGGGAACAGAAATGTCAACAAAGAAACTCGTTCGCGACCGTCCTGTGACGCGGTTGCGTTGATCGCCCGACGCGCGCGCCTTCGGGTCGACACTAGCCACAACAATCAGGAATTGGTACATCGAGCCCCTGGAAGCATCCCGATGTGCACAGTAGTATTGGCACCCCGGTTGCATTTCGACTGCGTTCTCCTATTGCGCCGGCGAAGGATCTAACTCATGACCGACCAAGGTAATGCACCATCGACTGAGACAAACTCCGGTGCCCATACCGCGCTTCCGTTGACACCCGGCCAACTGTGCGTGGTGCGTCATGGAGAAACCGAATGGAGCCATTCCGGCCAACACACCGGGAGAACGGATTTACCCCTTACCAAGACTGGGGAGGAGCAGGCGAAGGATCTCGGCAAGCTTTTAACTGGCAAAACTTTTGGAGTTGTCCTGACCAGTCCGCTCCTTCGCGCCCGTGAGACTTGCCGCCTCGCTGGCTACGGCGACATCGCGGTTGTCGACTCCAATCTTCGGGAGTGGAATTACGGGGACTACGAAGGAAAGACAACCGCCGAGATTCAAAAGCAACGTCCCGGCTGGTCTTTGTGGAAGGATGGAGTGCCCGACGGTGAATGCATCGAAAACGTCGCCACCAGAGCCCAAGCGGTGATTGATCGGGTGACCGACGGGAGGGGTGATGCCCTTGTATTCGCGCACGGGCACATTCTCCGCATCCTGACGTGCTGCTGGCTAGGGCTGCCTCCGCGAGAGGGGCGCTTGTTTGCCCTTGGCCCTGCTACATTGATCACCCTGGGCTATGAACATGACACCCGCGTCATTCACACGATGGAACGCCCGCTAATCCAATTGCACCGACAAAAACAGGACCGGTCCGATAAACGATTCGCCCGGAGGTTCCCAAACTGAGATCGCTATTAGACGGCAGGCGTGCGCCTAGTCGCTGGGGTAATCTCCAGAACGTCTTCTGCAATCGCCCGCAATATTTCCCCAACACTCCAGGCTTGTGCGATGCATCCCCCCGGGCGATTCGGAGAATTTCCGTCTGCCACTTCCGAAATATGCCCCAGGCCTCCTGTATCGAGATGCCCTTCGAAAGCACGCAGCCAGCCTCTAACATTTTGCATGGCTTCAAAAGAACGGCGGTGGACCCGCAAATAAGCCGTAATGAAAGGGCCCATTAACCAGGGCCAAACGGTTCCCTGATGATACGCAGAATCCCGGTCCTCGACTCCGCCTCGAAAGTAGGGACGATAATTTGGATCAGAAGGCGCTAGGCTGCGCAGCCCCAAGGGGGTCAGGAGGTGCTTCTCCATCGTGACGAGGATTTTGCTTGCAACCTCGGTGTCGACCAGGGAATTCCGGAGACTGACTGCGAATATCTGATTCGGGCGGATCGAGGGGTCGCGGCGGTCGCCGTCCACCACGTCGTACAAACATTCAAGGCGATCATTCCAGAAAAGCCGGTTGAAATTGGAACGCACCTGTTCCGCAAGTCTTGTAACAGTCTCTTCTCCGCCGCGATCGCCGGCGGCTTGCGCCAGGTCTCTCTGGATACAGAGTGCGTTGTACCAGAGCGCTTGGATCTCGACCGGCTTGCCCCGGCGTGGCGTCACCACGAAGTCTCCGACCTTCGCATCCATCCACGTCAGTTGCGTTCCCGCTTCCCCGGCGTAAACGAGCCCATCCGTGTCCACACGGATGCCGTAGCGAGTACCCGCCAAATGCCAATCGATGATCTCGTTAAGTTTTGGAAATAACTGCTCGAGAACGAAGTCTTTGTCTCCGGTGTACTCGAGATACGCGCGTGCCGCCTCAAAGAACCACAACGCTGCATCGACTGTGTTGTATTCCGGCTCTTCCCCGGCATCGGGGAAGCGATTGGGCACCATGCCGCGGCTGACATGGGTTGCAAACTCTGCCAGGATCGCTCGTGCCGCGTCCTGCCGTCCCGTAACGAGAGTTATGCCGGGAAGTGCAATCATCGTGTCCCTGCCCCAATCGCTGAACCAATGGTACCCGGCGATAATCGTTTTTCCGTGCCCGCGATTGACGATGTAATGATCTGCCGCGGTGACCAACCTGCTGGCCAGAGAATCCTCGAATGGTGCGCGGGCCCCGACCTCAGACCTTCGCTGCAATTCTCTGGTTCGAAACAGAGCGGCATTATTCGTCTCTCGCTTTGACGTTGATACGACGATGCTTGTGGTCGCGCCAGGAGTCAGTTCAACGGTCAAGACAAACGGATTGAACAAATCCTCCCTAAAGTCCAGGCCGCGCTCTTGCTCCCGCACGTATTCGAAATTGCGATACCAGTGACCGGTCTTCTCGAGGCTTGCACCTTCATGGAAAAAAAATAATGTTGGCAACCCATCATAGGGCTGGAACGAGACACACGTGCCTTCATCGCTAAGTCGGTTCCGCAACACTTCGTTCTCATGCGTGAGAGAGTGGTAATCACGAA
>JASHPL010000445.1 GCA_030038125.1 Candidatus Sulfotelmatobacter sp. | reverse complement strand
CCGCGCCCTTGCGGAGAAATACGATGCCTTCGACGACGTCGTTATCGTCCTCCACGACTCCGTCGCTGCGATGGATCGCCTTTCCAATTTGTCCGAGGCGGATCTTCGGACCCTGGGTTACGATGCCGATGTCTTTGATCCGCAAAGGCGTGCCGTTTTGCGTTTTAATTACCGTCTTCTCGATATCACCGACATTGTTGACCAGGCCGACGGCACGGACGTTGATCTGCTGGGAACCCTCCTCAAGAAAGCTGCCACCTCCATTCGCATTGGCGTTGGAAAGCTGCGTTTCAAGCTGTGCTAGGCTGAGACCATAGGAGACTAGTTTGTCAGGGTCCACTCGCACCTGATATTCCCGCGTGATGCCTCCAAATGCCGAATCATCCACTACATCTGGCGCGGATCGGATGTACTTGCTTACAACCCAGTCCTGCAAAGACTTGAGATCCATTACGTCGTAGGCGGGATTCGTACTCTTGAGCGTGTACCAATACACTTGGCCTACAGGACTGTAATCCGGGCCAATGCTGGGGCTCACACCGGAAGGAAGCGTAGCCTGAGCAAGCCGTTCCAGTGTCTTTTGGCGATCCCAATCGTTGCTCGAATCATCATCGAAAATCAGATTCACAACGGAGAGGCCAGCCAAGGATACGGACCGCAGGTGCACAAGATGTGGAATCCCGTTCATCTGGATTTCGATTGGGATCGTAACCTGTTGTTCAACTTCTTCTGCGGCTCGGCCCGGCCACTGCGTAATCACCTGCACCCAGGTGTTGGCGATATCGGGATAGGCCTCGACAGGCAGGTTATGAAAGGAAATGACGCCCCAAATAAAGAGAAGAACCGCCATACTCAGCACCACAAAGCGGTTGTTCAAGGCGAAGTCGACTAGGGCGCGAATCATTACTGTTCCACCGTGTTCTGGAATTCCAGTGCATTCGCTACGACCTGCTGGCCGGGAACAATTCCTGAGACGATTTCCTGCATTTTATTGGGTAACATGTCGCCGCCCACTACTTCTGTCCGCCGGAATTGGTTCGTTTTCGCGGGAACGTAGACCCAATCACGATCATGCAGGTGCAAAATGGCTGTGGCAGGAACCGCTGCCCGCCTCTCCTTTTCTCGGCCGTGAAACGTAGCAGTAACGAACATGCCAGGGCGCATGAGGCCCGGGTTCCGCATTTCGATGCGCACTTTCGCAGTGCGAATGTTTGGGTCCAAGATTGGGCCAATATTGCTAATCGTTCCGGAGAGAACCTGGTCGGGGTAGGCATTCAGTCGAATCTCCGCCTGTTCTCCCAATCGCACGTTGACGAGGTCGTTTTCGTACACGTCACACAGCACCCAGACGTAGCTAAGGTCAGAGATTGTGAACGGGTTCGGTGACCCCAGCCCAGCAACGCCCGCAGCATTGGTGACCTGTTGATCGGTGATGACACCGGAAATCGGAGCGCGGATTTCCACAATGCCAGTGGGACGATCGAGAGTTGGATTCCCCAACACACGGAGATGCTCGGCTGCGGTCTCGACATCGACTTTAGCCTTGTCTTCTGTGTCCTGCGCGACTTGGAGATCATTCAGAGAAATGGCCCCCTTGTCGTAGAGCAGCTTGGCGCGGTCCAACTGAGTGTGAGCTAGCTGCTCGTCCGCTACTGCCTTGCGATAGTCGGAGAATGCACCGGAAATGTCCGCGCTCTGCACCTTGAGTAGCACCTGGCCCTTTTGAACCGTGTCACCCAGCCGGGCGTCGATCTCCACGACGCGACCCGTAGCGATGGAGATGACCGGAACAGCGCGCAGAATATCCGGCGTTACCATGCCGGTAACGTTCAACCGGGGCGTGGCAATGTGTTCCGCTGCCTGTGCCAACTGAAACCGTTCGGGATGCTCTACTTGAAATAGATTGCGGTCCTCCACGCGTTCCAGTTTGAGCGGAGGAGGCGCCTCTGCTCGGGGATCACTCTTGCCACTGCACCCCGCTCCAAACAGGCATAGGACCAAGGAAGGGCCAGCAAGAACTGCGGGAACCTTGCGCTTCATGGCATCACCTCACGTCCCACGGCAAGATTCAGCTGACTCGTACCGTTCAGGTAGGAAGCCACCAGATTTAAGTAGTTGACTTGCACGCTGCGGTAATCGGCTTGAGCGTTAAGAAAATCCAAAAGCGATGCAGCCCCATGCTGGTAGGAAAATGCGATAGTGTCGCGCACACTGGCTGCCTCTTCGAGGTATTGCTCCTTGTAGGGCTTGAGCAGAACCACCGAACTACGGACTGTGGCATAAGCAGAATCGACATCACTGAAAACTTGTGCCCGCGTTGCCACCGCGAGTCGATCGTTGCGGTCGATGTCCAACTGCGTTCTCTGTTTTTCACCTTGATTGCGATCAAAGATTCGCAAGGGGATGCTCACGCTGACGCCGAAGTACTGGTCGATGGGCGGATTGCGGCCAACATCGAAACCAAGGACGGGATCGGTAGATCCATTCGCCACCGCGAGGCGATGGTCAGTTTTCGCTTTGTCGACCGACTGCAAGGCTGCCCTCAGGTCGGGGCGTGTGTCGAGAGCCGCCTGGCGGACGTCGGTGAGTGGAGGCATCTGTTCTGTGAAATCAAACGGCCCGATGATATCGAACTGGTCGACGGGGGTCTGATCATTTAAGAGCATAAGGAGCTGGATCTTCGCGATGCGTAGATTCACTTCGGCAGTTTGCAGGTCGGACAGGTACTGGACTCTTTGCAGTTCCAATCGTTTGAAATCCACTTGAGCAATCCCGCCTGCCTTGTAGCGGTCGCGATTAATGTCGATCACGTGGTCGTAATAAGCCAAGTTTTCCTTCGCTAGATTCAGAATGGCTTTTTCCTGAAGTGTCTCGATGAAGGCTCCGCGGAGGTTGAACAACAGAGAGCGCTCCAGATCCGCTTGCCCAAAGGTAAGAACTGCGGTCCCTTTTTGTGCGCTTTCCAGCCTCAGCCCGCGCTTGTGCTGGCGTTCCCACAGGTAGTTGACGGTTACGGAGGGCAGGAGATAGGCAAAGGGCCCATGGGGTGGGCCGCCGCTAAACGGATCGATCTGGTCAGCAAGGAGCGTGAGGCTGGGGTTCGGCCGTAAGTTCGCTGTGATCTCCTGGGCGCGAGATTCATCCACACCGATTTGTCCGGCCCGTAGAGTGGGGTTTGCCGCCTCGAACTTCGCACGAACCTCTTGCCACGTGAGTACTCGTTGGGCGAAACTCCGGCCTGCGGAGACCGCAATCAGCAGCAACCCAACGTACAACCATCTGACGACTCGCTGCATGGACCCTCCTTGCCTCATCCTGAGGCCCTTGACTGATCACCGGCAAGCACACTGGTCGGTCTAAAACTGCAAACCGCAACAGAATTAAATTCGCTTTTAGCTGCCAATTCAGAATGCAATCGGCGTGAACCCAGGATCTTATCTGTGCCTTATCAAGCGGCAAACCGTCAAAAGCGGCATACAATGCACGTATCACTGTAACGCTTCCATCAAAATGGCACGTGAATAAACCGTTAACGCGAAGCAATCATTGCCTGTAGCGCCCCGCCGGGATCGATCTCAACAAAGAAACAGTTTTTCATTCTGCAGGTGCGTAGTAGCCTCCCTTTGCATATACCCGAAGCCGAGAGTATCCCTCAGGCGGTAGCACCCGCACACTGATCTTGTGCCACCTCCCGTCGTGCCTCAGTTCGCTGGGGCGATAGGCAATCAGGTACTGATTGCGCAACTCGATGGCGAGCCTATCTGTCACTTCCCCAATTCTTTTGAGGTTGCGAATGGGAAAAGTCCTGCCGCCGGTGATATCAGTCATGGCGCTCAAAAGATCTGGCCCCATACGCTCGGCCCTGCTCCGGGGAGCTTCATCGAAAATGCCCATCGCATAGACCTGTACCGTGGCTTCCTTCACAACCGGCCAAACCTCTTTGATGGTGTAGCGACTGTGATTCTCAGCGCCGTCGGAGACAATCAGCAATGCCTTTCTTTCATAGCGGGCCGTCTTCATTTTGTTCAAGCCGAAATAAACTGCGTCCAGCAAGGCTGTCCCGCCGTCAGGAGTTGTTTTCGAAATCTCGCTCTGAATTTCGTCGACTGAATTGGTAAAGTCCACCAGAAGTTCAGGACGATTGCCAAAGCTGATCAAGAAGAATTCGTCCTCCGGATTCGCACTCCGAAGAAACTGAGCAACAGCTTGGCGGGCGCGCTCGATCTTGCCGTACATGCTGCTACTGGTATCGAAAATCAATCCCACCGATATGGGGGCGTCTTCGGTAGAGAGATGACGGATAACTTGCAGCTTGTTTCCGTCATAAATACTGAACGCCTCCTTCTCCAGGCCGAGCACCAGTCGATCCATTTGATCGGTGACAGTGACAGGAACTAGAACCAAATCCACGTCAACCTGGATGGCCTTCCCTTCGCCATTTCCAGGAGAGGCATCCGGTTTCGATGACTTTGTGACGACTCGTGGCGTGACGTGGACATTTACCGAGTCGGTTTGTCCAGCGCAAACGGGAATGTCTCCGATTAGAAAGAACAAGGCAGCTAACGCGGTCCCTATTCGAGTTCGAGCCGGAAACTTCATGCAAGAATCAAAACCTGCTGCTGGGCATCCCAACCCGCCATTATTGGCCAAATCAGCCCCACAAATCGATAATCTAGACGAAAGATAGTCTCGGCTCTCGAAGAATACGGGTTCGGCTTCTGAAGAGAGACTTCCAACCTTGCTCACCATTTACACAAGGTGAGTGCGACCTAAGGATTGCCCGGGAAGCAATCGCCTTGCGGCCGTGGAGCCTTGACGTACACAAATTCGCCTCCGACGGGTTTACTAGGAAGTCGACCTGGGGTGGCGACAGCAGCCCGCGTATGATCGCATTTCAGGCGCGGCTCGATTTCTGAACCAGAGGGGAGCTTCTGTTGCCCCAATCAGTATTACTCGATGACTCTTGCTACAAACACCCTGAAGTACCGAGCGAGCCATGATGAGACATCTCGCACGGCCTTCCATCGGTTGAAGCGGATGTTTTGACTACCGAGTCGCTCGACCGGACCAGGGGAAGATCAATCGCAGCTACCAAACGGTTTCAGAATAGGGTTCTCCGCCTCTCACTTGAGACCTGCAGGTGTGCTGGTCGAATTTCGACAGTAGATAAGTACGAGCTGCGTCCGTATCCGTCATGAGCTTCTTTGGAACAAAGAACTTCAGCTGGCAACGTGAACACCCGGCCAGCACAGGGGTCTGATTGACATTCTTCAAGATTACGAGATTCCGTTCAGCCATACCCGCACCAGAGACCAGCCAAATCCTAGAGAATGCTGACAGGAAAATGATCGCACAGGGAGGGGTCAGGGTGCCGGGCCATGATTTCAAGAGCAAGCTCAAACGAGCAAAGCGCTATCGGCGCATGTCGATTTGTGATTCGCTCTCACTCGAATCTGGAAACATTGTTACAGGCGTGTTCACGCCAGTGCTGGCCAAACACTCGAAGTCGTTTTCTCTGATCGATTGCGTATCGGTCGGAGTGGACCGAATGCAGCGGAACTTTGATCCGATGCGAAAGCAGGTGGAAGCCTGGCAGCGGTTCGAACTGACGGACGTGACCGCCAAGGTGGTCATCTACGAGGCATTCGTCGAGGGCAAGCTCGAAGCTCCCAAACATCTCGCCCGAACGGTCCACGACCTCTACTTCAAGCCGACGTACGAGGAATTCCGGTCGCGAACCTTCTGGAGCCTCTCGAATGCGTTCACCTCGGCATTCAAGCAACTGGACCCCATCCCGCAATTCAAGGCAACGGCGAAGCTCGGAGAGTTTCTGGAGACTCGGTTCTCGCAGTCGTTCTAAAACCCGCGACGGTACCGATGGGCCCGCGGCTCCTTAATTAGCTTACATCTGAGTAGCAGGCATTCGGAGAAGCACAATTCGAATGATTTTTCAGAAGCCCGTTTCATGGCCAACTTCCGGACGGCCGACTAATCGGCAGTTGGCTCGCGTTGTACCACGATCAGGAACACCACAGCGACAATGGTAAACATTCGGAATGCCTCTTCCTGCCCTTCCATATTTTCGACGGCCACATCAGAAACCATTCGCCCCCGACATCGAGAAAGGCCGCCAACCACATCAGCAGGCTCGTCGTCAGTGCAATCACGGCGGCGTTCAGGGCAGCGGCAAATTGGGCCCTGTCCGCGCGATACGATTTCAGCAACCGAACACCAGCCCACCAGCATAGAAGCATAGTGACTGATTCCCATGCGATGATGCCGATGTAGAAGACCGTATGTACTCGCGGCGAATTGACGGAGCGCCACATGAGGTGGTTCCCCGGAAAGGTTGAGTCCATCATCAGGACGTGGCGGACAAACTCGTAGTTGGAGCCGTAATCCGTGATGTTGTTTAGGACCAGAATTGTGTAGAAGAGCGCGATCGCAAAAACGAGAACCGCTTTGGAAACGCGAGGCGCCATTACATGCTGCGTAGGCTGTTCCACGCGCGAATTATATCTGCTGGGTGACCTACAGCGACCTTATCTTGGAGTGCGCACGCGCGAGTCAATGGCAGGCAAACAAGCCCCGATGGTCTTCGAGCGCACCGGGGCTCATTGGGGAAAAAAGGTACTTCTCTCTTTTTAATGGTTTGGCTGGATGGCGGATTCTAACACACCCTCATCTTGTCGATTTCGGCCTATGAGCTATGAGAGTAAACGTGATTGGCGCGATATCGCTCAAGAGTTGCCGAAAGAGAAGGAACGGTCAAAGGTTAGCGAGTTGGCGCGGGAACTTGCTGAAGGGCTGGACCGTGAGAGAACGACTGACAGAGGCATTTGCAAGAAGCCAAATTGACGCACCGCCGGTTACCAGAGAGAGCATTGACCCTGAGCGGATCTGCGCAAAGTCACGAAAGGGTACTGCGCTAGGTTGTGAAAGGCAAGGTCCGGTTTAAGCCGGACCTTTTTCTTTTCTATGAGCAAGATTCCGAGTCAGATCGTTTTCGCGCTAGAGAATTTTGCAGAGTATTCCTTGCCAACTCATGCAGTGGCTCTAAAAACTTAAATCCATGTCGAAATACATTGCGATTTGCCACGATAGCTCTGATCGTGACAAGAGTAAGAGGGAGTTTGATTCTAAGTTCAACCTCTTCTCCCTCTTTCAGCTCGACCGGAAGGATCGCAGACATCCCGCATTCGCTCATTTCAAGCGCTCGACTGGGTATGAATTCGGAAGCCGTGCGAACTATAACTTCCGCATCAATCTCAAGACGTGGATGGAGCCTTCTTTTCTTTTATGCACACGCTGACATAAGAATGGTACGCAGAATCGATGTCGTGCGATCATTCGATGTAATGAATTTACAAAATCCGAACAGGGTCTGACGCAGCCGGGCATTCGCCTGAGTGTGCACGGACGGGACCTTGGGAAAAAGTTAACGAGCCTTGTCAGGCCTTCGCTTTAACCTACGCCCACCTGGTGTCATTCGACGAGCAACCAGGATGGGAGCCGGGCAGGGGCCACGATCAAAACCCTGCCCAGAACTTATTATCTACGGCTGATAAATTTGCACGTAGCTGAAAACCGTCCCTGCTCCGAAGGCCCCATTGTTCGACCCTCCAAAGCAGTACAACTGGTTGTTTACAGTCGCGCCCGCGGGCACCACCACCGCCTCCGGTATCGGCGCAAGTGTTGTCCATTTGTCTGTGGCGTCGTTGAACGACTCATTTACAGTGAGCGGACTTCCGTTCGTTCCAGCGACGGAATATAGCAAACCGGAAACGGGAGCTGCGCACGGAGCCTGACGTGGATGTGGGTCTGCCGTGAGAGTGCTCCAGACATTCGTCGCAACGTCATAGCCTTCGGTGTCTCCTGTAGCCCCGCCGTCTGTCAGACCGTCTGCCACGACGATTGTCGAGCCGAGCAGCCCAAGCGCTGCTTCTGATTCGCCGACCTTCAGAGGCGATTCTTCTTTCCATTCGTCCGTTGCGGGATTGTAGCTTTCGACTGTGGTCAGCCGAGCGCCGGCGCTGTAGCCGCCGATGACGTAGATGATCCCATTGTCGACCACGGCTCCAATGCTGTCTCGGGCCGTCGGCATCGATGCCTTAGTCGACCAC
Organism: Candidatus Sulfotelmatobacter sp.; assembly: GCA_030038125.1. Taxonomy (GTDB): domain Bacteria; phylum Acidobacteriota; class Terriglobia; order Terriglobales; family Acidobacteriaceae; genus Sulfotelmatobacter. Next base: position 2,243 of record JASHPL010000445.1, on the reverse strand, counting down.
TTGTTGGTGGAGGGGTCGTAAGCCTCAACCGAATTAGTCTGGGAATTGCCGTTCGGGTTTCCTCCGATGACGTAGAGAATGCCATTCACCACCGCGCCGGCCGGCACCCAGCGGGCCGTCGGCATTGCCTCACCGGTGCTCCAGCTGTTCGTGGCCGGATTGTAGATTTGGGTAAGGGCAACAGTCTCCGTATTCGTCGCCCCGCCCACAACGTATATCTTCCCGTCGATTACGCCCGCGGCCGCGCCCTGCACCGCCGTGGGCATCGCCGCGCCCCTGCTCCATACGTTATGCAGCACGGTGAACGTCTGCGAACTCGTTAGCGTGGTCGTTCCTGTCGTCACTGTGACGTATCCATTCGTCGCTCGCGCCGGAACCGAGGCCGTCAGTAACCCTGCCTCCGTCAGCGTCGAAGTCGCCTCCACTCCGTTGAACTTCACTTCCGACGATGAGTCGAATCCATCACCGAGAATCCCCACTCTCGATCCCACCGTTCCGCTCGAGCTCTCGAGTGTCACAAACGCCTTAAGCCCGGTCGCGATGCTGAACACCGTGCCGTCCCCATGGGCGCCGCCCCCCGAGGTCATTCCGTAGAAATCCCCGTTCGTGTCTTGCACCAATCCGCCCTGCGGGCCGTTCCCGTCCGTGCCGTCGAAGGTATGCACAAGGGTGAACGCTCCCTTCAGGCTGAGTTCCCACACTGTTCCATCCCCATTCGCTCCCTCGTAGTCGGTCAGTCCATAAAGATTGCCGTCGGTAGCTTGCATCAAACCCGCAGTGGGCCCGGCACCATCAGCGCAGCTGGCAAGCGAGCAAAAACTGTGAAGCGTGGTCACGGTGCCGGCCGAGGTCATCTCGAAAACCGTACCGTAGCCTTTTGCTCCACCGTATCCGGTCGCCCCATATAAGTTGCCGCCGACTTCCACCATCCAGCCACCGGGCTTCTCGCCGTCGGTGTAGACGAAGCTGTGCAGCGAAGTGAAAGCTCCCGTCGCAGTGATCTTGAATACCGTGCCGTCTCCGTCCTTGCCGCCATTCTGCGAGGTTCCGTAGAAAACTCCGCTGGCTGCAATCACTCCGCCGGCTGGGTTCTCTCCGTCCGCTCCGCTGAAGCTGTGCAGCGTGGTCAGTACCCCCGCTGAGGTGAGTTTGAACACCGTGCCGTCGTTGCTGGTCCCGCCATAATAGGTCGTGCCGTAAAGGTTCCCAGCACTGTCTTGCGCCAGCACACCCTCAGGGTCCGCGCCGTCCGCGCAGCTTGTCTTCGAACAGAAGCTGTACAGTGTGGTCAACGTTCCCGACGGACTAAGTTTGAAGACCGTGCCGTATCCCTTTGCGCCACCGGCCCACGTCGTCCCATAGAAGTCGCCATTGCTGGCTTGCAGCAGAGCCGTATAAGGATTCTCACCGTCGGCGCACTTGGCGAGCGAACAGAAGCTGTACACCGTGGTCAGTTCCCCCGAGGGGCTGATCTTGAAAACCTCGCCTTCACCCTTCTCGCCGCCGTCCGCCGTATTGCCCCACAGGTTGCCATCGGTGGCTTGAATCAGGGCAGTGTGATTCGGATCGTCGCCATTGGTTCCGTCGAAATTTACGAGCGTCTTGAAGGTGGTCGATGCAGAGGAGATGCCCGTCATCCCCAACCAGAACACAAAAACGATGCAAGCCGTCCTCTGGGCAATGTGGTGTGTAGACATCGCAATTCTCCTTCTAAGACTGGCTGACCGCCGGCCTTTCGCACTGCTCCTGCTGAATTTGCCCCGGATAGTCCCCATTTCGCGCCGTTCCGCCCCCTGGATGGAGGAACGGCGCGCTCGAAATCGCGCTATATTATGGCCGTCTTTTCGCTCCTCAGCAAGCGATACGTTGTGCCGGATCGGACCGCGACATGTTTTTTCCTCCATGAGAAGGCGCTGTGATGTCAACCGAAGTTTTTGGTTTTGGGCTTCGATTGTGTGCCTTCGTTTCATAGCGGAGAGGCCTTGAGCAGACGGGCGAGGGTTCAGTCATAGGTCGAGCGAAGCGAGCCGGAGGGCAACCTTGACGTCCATGAGAAGGCCGAGTTAGTCAAGTCATTTTCTTCCTTCGCTTTGATAGCGGAGATGTTCACGCAGGGCGAGAAGGTTCGGTCAAGGGCGCGCGTTTGTTGCGCGGCGCCAGCGGACCCTTGACAGGTTCTTCGCGCTCTGCACAATCGCAGCGCAAAGCGAAGGAATTGCCAGCCGATGTGTGACCCCACGCCC
>JASHPL010000444.1 GCA_030038125.1 Candidatus Sulfotelmatobacter sp. | reverse complement strand
TCCCTCAGTCGATCTCATGGGCGGCAAGATTGTCCAACTGGTGCAGGGCAGCCAGAAGGCGCTGGAGTTCGATGATTTCCAGGAGTGGATCGATCGTTTTGCGAAGTATCCGCTGGTGCAATTGATCGATCTTGACGCTGCAATGGGCAATGGCGACAATGCGCAACTTGTCGAGGAATTTGCGGGAAAGCTTCCCTGCCAGGTCGGAGGAGGAATTCGCACCGTCGAAGCGGCGCGACGAATCTTCGACCTGGGTGCCAAACGCGTGATCTTTGGGTCAGCGCTCATCTGTGATGGGAGTATCGACGTAGCTTTTGCGCGTGAGGCTGCGACTCAACTCGGGCAGGATCGGCTCGTATTCGCAGCGGATTGTCGAGAAGGATGCGTCACTATCAAAGGCTGGCGCGAGAGCACCGCGATCGCCGCGGCCGATCTCATTTGCTCGTTGGAGGAACTTTGCAGCGCATTTCTCTATACGCATATCGACACCGAAGGCTTGCTGCAAGGAATTCCGTTTGATGTGATCCGGCAACTGCGTGGCGTCACATCGCGCCAGTTGATTGCCGCGGGTGGCATTCGCAGTCAGGAGGAAGTTGCCGCGCTTGCTGCGATCGGAGTCGATGCCGTTGTCGGCATGGCAATCTATCGTGGATTGCTGACGGTATGAACGATTCGAAATCTCCCGAGTCTCCCGCGTTGCGCGTGTAAAATGTGCGGTTCTGTTTCTTTGGGGGCACTATGCGCTTCGTTCGAGCCGGACGATGCAGGTTCAGCTGTTTTGCTTTTCGCATGTCTACCTTATCCGTCCAAAACCAGGAGCGACAAGCGTGCGACGGTCGTTTTCCTGTCAGCGTTTGCATTGCCGTCTTGCTGCTGGCATTGCTGGGCACAAATCGTACATCCGCGCAGTCCGCAGCTGCTTCGACGACCGGTACGGTTAGCATCGACACCAGCCACGCGATCAATTCCTTTAATCCGGATAGCGCACTGGGCAGTTCGATGGACGTTTTATCGCACAACGACATCGACAAGATTTATACGCCACACATCATTCGGGAATCGCTCTCGGCGGGATGGGGTCCTATTACCTATCGCAACAACTCCGAATTGCGCATGGCGGCCTGGCATTGGAACCCGAACGGCACCTGGAGCGACCCCTCACAGCAGAGCGGATATTTCACCGGCAGCACGGAGTTGAAAGAGCCGATCCGCTACATTCTCTCCTATGCTCTGCCGCATCGCGGATTTTCCACCAGCGGCGACCGGCCGCTGCTAGCGCCAGATCCCAGCTATTGGAAGAGCAATCCCTACCTCACAAGCAAATTTACCGGCGAAAGCGATGGCCTGCATCCGCAGTGGGTCGTGGTCGATCTGCGACTGGAGAAGCCGGTCAATGCAATTCGAATCGCGTGGGAAAATCCGTACGCAACAACTTACGAAGTGCAATATTGGGTGGGAAAACGCGCGCTCGATTTCGACGAAGGCCCGCAAGGCGAGTGGAAGACGTTTCCCGCAGGAAGCATCAAGAATTCTCCTGCCGGAACCGCGAATCTGAAACTGGCGGATGCCCCCGTCTCCACTCAATTCGTGCGGATCCTGATGACCGAATCGTCGAACACCTGCGATCTGCACGGCTCAGGTGACATCCGCAATTGCGTCGGGTACGCGATTCAACAGATTCGCATTGGAACGATCGCTAGCGACGGAACATTTGCCGAAATTCAGAAGAACCTGGGCGATCCGCCGACTACTTACTGCAGTTCGTCCATCGATCCCTGGCACTCGGCAACCGATGTCGACGCCACCGGTTCGTATCAGCACACCGGCTTTGATCTTTTTTTCACCAGCGGAATCACGAATAATCTACCGGCGATGATCCCAATCACGATGCTGTACGGCACACCGGAAGATGCGGCGGCTGAGATCGCGTATGTTGAGAAACGCGGATATCCCATTGCTTATGTCGAGATGGGCGAAGAACCGGACGGGAAGCACGCCATGCCGGAGGATTATGCCGCGCTCTATATACAGTGGGCCGCGGCCATTCACCAAGTCGATCCTGCGCTGAAGCTGGGCGGGCCGATCTTCGAGGGCGTGAATAAAGACATTCGCGTTTGGCCCGATGCGCAAGGCCGCACCTCGTGGATGGGACGCTTCGTCGATTACTTGAAAAGTCACGGCCGCCTCGACGATCTAGCGTTCGTGTCGTTTGAGCATTATCCGTTTGAGCCCTGTACCATCACATGGAAAACGCTTTACAGCGAACCGCAGCTGATGAAGGGGATTTTGCAGGTCTGGCGGGATGATGGTGTGCCGAAAGACGTGCCGCTGATGGTTACGGAGAGCCATCTCTCGGCCACCCTCACCGGCCCGATGACCACGATTTTCGCGGCGCTGTGGCTCGCCGACAACGTGGGATCGTTCTTTGAAGGCGGAGGCGCAGCCTTCTATCACTCGCCAATTCAGCCGCAGGGCATCAATAAAACTTGCCTGGGTTGGTCGTCGTGGTCGAACTTTGTTTCCGACGAGAACTACAACATCACCGGATACACTGCCACGTACTTTGCCGCGCAGATGATCAATCGGGAGTGGGTCATGCATCACTCCGGCGTCCACCACATGTACAACTCTTCTACGGACATCCAAGATTCCGAGGGAAACGTGCTGGTCACTTCGTACGCCCTCTATCGTCCCGATGGAGAGTGGTCGTTGATGCTGGTGAATCGGGACGAGACGAATCCGCATGAGGTGCGCGTGCAATTCGAAGAGGGAGCCGGAAGGCGAGCCGCAAGATTCAGTGGTCCCATGAGTATTGTGTCGTTCGGCAGCGATCAATATGCATGGATCGACGACGGCCCCTACAGCCATCCCGATCCGGATCATGAGCCGGTGGGAACAACCGTGCCCGCGAATGCGCAGACCGTGTTTACATTGCCGAAAGCGTCGATCAGCGTGCTCCGAGGAAAAGTCGCCGGGCTCAAGATCGAGCCGTAAAGTGGTCGTCTCGGAGGAATTCAGTTTGAATTGTGTGCTGCGCGTTCACACCGACTGCGCGAATGATCCTTTTTTGTCGTCGAACCTGCTTCGACGCCGGAAGCACGGCGATCAGCGGGTCGCTGTGCAACATCCGCGATGAAAATCGGGTGGGAGGATCCGCGTAAATCCGAGGTCAATCAGCCCCTTCTCGAAGGCCGCTTCTTGCCGCAACGGGGTGAGTTCCTGCCGCCTTACTCGTCCCGGAGAAGAATCATCGGATCGACGGCCAGCGCGCGCTGTGCCGGAATCCACGAGGCGATCAGCCCCACCACGAGCATCGTCAGCACCACGCCGCCCAGCACCCACGGGTCCCTGGGTGTTGCCTGGTACACGATGTACGCCAGCAGCTTCGTCGCCAGGATGCCGAGCACGATACCGGCAGCAGAACCGACTGCCAGTAGCCGGAAGGCGCGTCCCAGCGCCGCCGACAGAACCTTCCGCTCATCGGCGCCCAGCGCCACACGGATGCCCAACTCCCGCATGCGTTTGCTCACCAAATACGATGCCATCCCGAAGATGCCCGTGATGGCGAGCATCGCGCCAAGCAGTCCGAGTACACCAAGCGCCACCGTGGCCACGCGTGCCGGGAACAGCACCCAGCTCAGCTCCCGCTCCCAGGTTTCAATTTTCACCGGGAGGCCCGGATTCAGGCCGTGGAGCGTTTCCCGCAGAGCAGTTGCCGTTTCCTCCGTGTTGCGCCGGGAACGCACTACGAGCCATGCATCGCTCGATGGTTGCTGCAGGAACGAGTAGAACATCGCAGACTGCTGACTCTCCGTCAGCGATTGGTATTTGCCATTTTCCACCACACCCACGACCTGCACCCGCTTGCCGCCCCAGATCTTGTAGTCGCTTCCGACGGCTTTCTCCACCGATCCGAACATCTGCCGGGCGAACTCACGATTGATGACCGCAACAAGCGGTGCACTCTTCACATCGTTGAAGGTGAAGGACCGCCCGGCCAGCATGTTTGTGCCTGCTGCGCGGAAGTAATCCGGCGAAACATTGAACTGCTGCGCGTCGGCGCGGCAGTTTGTGGGGCGCAAGTCGGTGTCGCTGTCGTGAAAAACACACGAATCGTTGCCGCCCGGGCTCAGCGGCAGACGATCCGCATAGCCCACCATCGTCACCCCCGGAATACCCGCAACCGCGGTCAGCATCTTCTGCTCAGATGTCTGCTGCTGGTCGCCGGTGATCCCCGCCATGTTCAGGTCTGCTGCCGCCAGCAGCGTGTTATGCGGCTCAAAGCCAAAGTCGCTGTGCAGCGACTTCACGAGTCCTCGTACCGCCACCAGCGACGAAGTCACGAGCACGGCACAGATAGAAATCTGAACGGCCAGCAGCACATCGCGCGCGTTGAATTTGCGCATACCTGCTAGACCTGTCGAGCCGGAGCGAATGATCCCCCAGGGATCCGATCGCAGCACCTGGCGCACCGGCACCATTCCGAAAAGAAATCCGCTGGCCAAGGCCAGCAGCAGCGCGACGGCGTAGACCGTCGCGTCCGGATTCACGGGCACGTTGATGGGAATGCCTGGGATCGGATTCCAAACCGTCAGCCAGCGCAGGATCGAGAGGCCCCCCAGCATGCCCAGCGTTCCGCCCACCAGCGACACCAGTACCGCTTCGGTTAGAAGCTGGCGCACGATCAGGCCACGCCGCGAGCCCAGCGCCATGCGCACGGCGATCTCGCGTGAACGATCGGCCGCGCGAGCCGCAAACAGGCTGCCGAGGTTGGCACACGCCGCCAGCAGAATCAGTCCGGCGAGCAGCATTAGCCCCAGCATGAACGCACGGGTCGGACGCCCCAGTGCGTCGCCCACCAGCCCTGGTTTCGCCAGGTTGAACTTCAGCCCCGCATCGTCTTTCGGATACTCCTTCGCGAGAGACGCCCCTATCGTGTTCAGGTCCGCGCTGGCCTCCTCCGGCGTGACGCCGGCTTTCACGTGCCCGACGACCCAAGTAAAATGCGGATTCCGCTCATGCAAAGGATTCCAGCCTGTTGCCATCTGCGGCATATCCACGATCGGCGCAAAAAATGCCGGCGAGAAAAACAGTTCGGTGCCGCGGAATCCCGGCGGCGCGACACCTAGAATCGTGTACGGGTGCTGGTTCACCTGCACCGTCCGGCCCACAGCCGACGGATCCCCCTGAAAGTGGCTCTTCCAGAAGTCGTAGTTCAGCACGATGTACGGCACGCTGCTGTCGCCGTGTTCGTCGGACGCGTGAAAGAAGCGGCCCAGATACGGCCGAATCCCCAGCGTATCGAAATAATTGCCGCCGACGAGATAGGGCCAGACCACGGACGGATTTCCGCCCGAAGTATCCAGCCCAGCCGCTCCGGTAATGCCATAGGTCGTGAGCGATTCAAAACTGTGATTGCGATCGCGCAGGTCGACATAATCCGGATAGGACTGCGAAGGTGAAGGCTCCACGTCCTGCCAAATCCGTTGCACCATGTACAGGCTCTGTGCGCGCGGCACATTGAGCGGATGCAAAACGATCGCGTTCAGTACGCTGAAGACAACCGCGTTGGCGCCGATGCCCAGCGCCAGCGTCACCACCGCCGTGATTGCAAATCCCGGAGACTTCCACAACTGCCGTACGGCTATCCTGACGTCCGCCAGCATAGGCGCCTCTCACCTCCTAAATTCTCCGGCAATAATTCCCATCGCAACGACCCCACTCGATGGAGGAGTGTTGTTAGGGCAAAGTGCATATTAGCTGCCAGTCGCGGATCGCCGGATCCACAACAAAACACGTATCCTCTGGGGCATTCGACTGGTGAACGACCGTCCGTGTTCGATCGCATCTGTTCGGAAGTGGACAACCCTGGAGGATGATCTGGAAGGCGCCGGAGCCGGCCGCTGGGAACCTCATTCCCCTCAGCTGACCCCATCACGACCATAACGTCGTCAGTGAATTGTTGAAGATGGGGGCCCCGGGCAGAGTCGAACTGCCGACCAACGGTTTAGGAAACCGCTGCTCTATCCATCTGAGCTACGGGGCCGTAATGGGCGGGATTCGTAGCGATGTAAGCCATTATCTCAAGGGAACCGGCGCAAAACAAAGACGCGTCGGTATCGATGCTCTTCTTCGACTAGGCCGCGTGCCGATTCGAATGCTCTTGTTCTGATCGCAGCTCTTCCGCCTCCGAGTAGGCACGCCAGCGTCGCCAGAAAATCTGCAGAGCGGCGGCCAGCGGGATGGAAAGATAGACGCCAATGAATCCCGCGATCTCTCCTCCCGCCAACACGGCAAAGATGACGCCAAGGGGATGAAGCCGAAGACCTCTATGCATCAGCGTGGGAGAATTCACGTAGTCCTGAACAATGCGCCAGCCTCCGAAAAATAGGATCAGCAGCCAGATGTAATGAAAGCCGGTAAGATAGGCCACACCGAGGACAACTATCGCGCCGACCAAAGGCCCGATGATCGGAATGAACTCCAGAGTTCCTGCCATTATCCCGAGAACAATTCCGTATTGCATACGGGACATGCCCAGGACCAGGGTGTAAGCGCAAATCGACAAAGCTGCCAATATCAGTTGTGCCCGAATGTAATGCGCGGCCATATCGTTCACGTCTCGCAGGGTTGAATTAAGAAAACTGCGAGCCTGCGGACGCAACCGAATTCCCCTCACAGCGGTTTCGGCGAGTTGTTTACCTTCTTTGAGGAAAAAGACCGCGAGGATTGGAATCAGCGCCACCCAGAAAGCATTGGCAAACACGGATCCCGCTTTCAGTCCAATCTGTTGTACCGAATCCAGAATTTGAGCGCGATGTTGACGAAGAAAATGTTCGAGCCGGATTTGCGTAGCGTAGCTCCAGCCGCGGCGCGCGCCAATATTGTGAACGATCTGCCCTGAGGTTAATTTGTCGATCAGGGTTGGAGCGGCAGAAATCAACTGCCGCCCTTCCGATTCGATATACGGTCCCGCGCCGAAAGCGATGGCGGCACAAGCCATCGCCAGCACGGCATAGACTTCCAGGATGGCAATGACCCGGGATCCGCGCGAAATCCGACGCCAGGTCTGCAGTTTCGATACCAGCGGCTCAAAAAGATAAGCGAAGAAAATGGCAAAGATGAAAACGACGATGGTATCTCTCGCGCCCCAAATAAACCCGCCGATGAGGATGAATATGAGAAGGGTTCTTGCCACGGCGGTGGTGCGACGGTCAAGAATGGCCACGTGGGTCGGATGCCGAACTGCAAATTCCGGTTGCAGCGCACACTTAGATCAGGCTGCCAGGTCTCGCGAATCTTCCCCGATCCCGGAATGAATCTGCAGGAAACGCAGGATCTGGCCGCGGGAAAAGATTCCCTGGAGCTCCCCCTCCGACATGACGGCCAACTGGTTGAGATTTTCGCGAGCCATTAATTCCAGAGCTTTGACGGCGGGCATATCAGGAGGAACTGTCCGCATCTGACTTAAGGGCCGCATGATGCTCTGCACGCTGGTCTGCTCCCACTCCTCCCGGCTTACACGCTTGGTATCACCGGGCGTGACAATGCCTGCCACATGATGGTCCTGCATGACGACAAAACAGCGGCTGCCGCTGTGCAGCAGATAATGGTCGACGAAGTCACGCACACTGAGATATCCGTCGACGGCGGCACAGTTGCTTTCCATGAGGTCTCTGACACGATAACCGCGGAGACCGGCCAGAATTCCCACTTGCAGGTAGCTGCTGCGCGCAGCATCCAGCAGAAACCAGCCAATAAGGGCAAGCCACAACCCGCCAAAATTCGCACCCACAAAAAAGCGGAATAAACCGTAGACGATGAATAGAACGGCAACAACTTGCCCAATTTGCGCCGCGATTTTCGTGGATTTTACTGGCTTTTTATTGATCCACCAGATAATCGAGCGCAGGACGCGGCCGCCATCGAGCGGAAATCCGGGAATCATATTAAAGACGGCAAGCAGGAGGTTGATGTATCCCAGCCACCCGAGCACGGCTCCCACTGGGTTCACCGCATCATTCGCAAGAGTCCAACCCAAAGCTCGGGCAATCGCAATCAGAATTACTCCGATCACAAAGCTGGTGAGTGGGCCAACAATCGCGATCCAGAATTCCGACTTTGCATCGGGAGCTTCGGTCTCGATCTGGGATACGCCACCCAGGGCAAACAGCGTAATCGCACGCACGCTCAGTCCGCGAGACTTGGCGACGATCGAATGCGCTAATTCATGGAGCAAGAGAGCCACGAAGAACAAAATGGAGGTGATAATCGCCGCTCCCCAGATTTCAGCTGTGCTCCAATCGTGTCGCACTTGTTGAAAGTGGGCGGCCAGAGAAAAGGCGATCAGGAAGGCAATAATAAACCAGCTGTAATGGAGTCCGATTTCAATTCCGGCGATCCGGCCGAGCTTGATGTGGGACCGCATGCTGGAAATCCTACCTCAAAAACTTAGATGCCCATGGAGTTTGGCAGGGCGAAAAAAGTTAGATGCTCGTCTGGCCGGAATGCCGCGGGAGACGATATCCCCAACAGTCTGACCAAAAGCAGGTTCCTCGCTGCGCTCGGAATGACAAATTAAGACATCCGCTCCGACCCTCGGATTTTGGGGCAGGGCTTTCATTCAACTCTCGACCGGCAACCGGGCGGTGCGCCGGCTTTCCACAAACTCCCAGTGCCTCACTGCGGCGTGGGCCCTTGCACGACTTGGACCAAATCCTCAGGCAAGATCCATTTGGAGAATGCAGCCCGCACCTGTTCTGCCGAAAGCGACGCATAGTGTTCGGCGGCGCGAATCGGTTCATCCAGTGGCAGTCCCATAACGCTTCGCGCTAGCAGGGCGCCGGCGATCTGAGACTCGCTCGATTGTCCCAGGGGAATTTCGCGCAACAGCATCGAGCGGGCTTGTTGCATCTCTCCTTCACTGGGAGGAGTGTTGCGCATCGTGTTGAGATCCTGCACGATCAATGCCCGTGCTTTCGATACGTTGATCGGATCGCATCCATACGACACGCTGAACACGGTTCGCGTTCGCCTCGCATTGAGTTGCTCGGAAACCGTGTACACATATCCGGCTTTTTCCCGCAGGTCACGATAAAGGCGCGTGGCGTAGAATCCTCCGCCAAGAATGTGATTCGCCAGTTGCAGCGGATAATAGTCCGGATCGAACCGGTTCATCGGCAATTCTTCCGCCAGCGTTACCTGATCCTGAAGGCGAGTCGGATCGGGCACGTGATTATCCGCGGATTTGTTGCGTGCAACCGGTGGCAGGTCCACTTCTGGCTTTGGACCAACTGGCTTCCAATTCCCAAACCAGCGAGTCACTTCCTGCTTGGCCTCATCCGGGGTGACATCGCCGATGATCACGATCGTGGTGAGATCGGGGCGGAAGGTCCGCTGATAATAACTTTTCACGTCGTCGAGCTTCAGCGCTGAAACTTTTTCCGGCGTGGGTTCGCGCAGTTCCGGATCCTTCAGCGGTAACAATCCCGCCAGCAAAGCGCGATGCGTGTGATAATCGGGGCTCTGCAACTCCCCGGCAACCGAGTCCGCCGTCTGCTGCCGCACTACTTCAAACGCTGGAGGTGGAAGCGCGGGCTGCAACTCGTTCTCCGCCAGCAACTGCATACCACGATCGAAATAGGTTTTCAGGACTTGTAGCGAGAATTCGGCGCCAGCGTTCTCGTTGGCGGCAATATCATCGAGCGCCTTCTGAAATGCAATCCGGTCCAGCGTGGTCGTGCCGTACGAAAACAATCCATCGAGCACAGTGCCTACGCCTTCCTGATCTGGCGGCGTCTCAAGGTCGGGCTGATGGCGGATTTCTCCCGACACGGTAACAGTCGGGCTTAAGGTTTCTGTCTCGACGATGAGTCGAATGCCGTTGGGAAGCGTAGTCTCGACCGGATGCAGATCCCACTTCGGTATGGCGACAGACTTGGTTAGCGACTTCGCCCATTCCGGAAAGACGACCGGCTTGGTCGCAGTAGGCGTGACTTTTTCCGTCCCGCCGAAACCCTTGCCTGCAACTGGTTTGCCGCTCGGCTGCGGAACGAGAGTTCCTACCACAGCGTTCTGCGTGAGAAGAAATTCCTTCGCCACGCGGTTTACATCTTCCAAGGTGACGCGCCGGATGGCCTCCACGTCTTGCTCAGGAGACTCGCGATGTTCGGCGGCCAGAGCATTCGACCAGAGCGAGGCGAGGCCGGGAATGGAATTGCGCTCGAACTCAAACGAAGCTTCCTCGCTCCGCTTCGCCGCTTCCACCAGATCGGCAGGAACTCCGTTTTTGGCATAGCCGTTGATAACGGTCTCGAGTGATTCCTCGATGCTCGCGGCCTTGCCTGTAGTCGGAATCACGGCATATGCAAAGCCGACTCCGGCCTTGGGATAGGTTTCGCCAATTTCAAATCCTGCATCGAGCGCCTTGCCTTGCGGGACAAGTCCGTAAATATCGGCGCGCTGGCTGGCCAGTACATCTGCCAAAACCCGACTCGCAGCGTAATCGGGGCTATCCGTTCCCGGCAGCCGGAAACCAATGATGCTGATGATGTAGGGATAGTCGCTAGGCAAATTGATGTGTTCTGCTTTCACGGGCTGTAGATGCACTTCCGGCCGCTCAGGAATGTTTTTGCGCGGAATGTCACCGTACAGTTCTTTGATTGTCGCAAAAGCTTTCTCCGGATCGACCTGTCCCGTGATGATCAGAATGGCATTATTTGGCGCATACCATGTTTGCTCAAAGCTCTTGAGCATCTCGCCCGTGGTCGCGTCGAATGATTCGCGAGTTCCCAGCGGATCGTGTTCGTAGGGAGTGCCAGCAAACATATCGCGATCCATTTGCACGAGAAATTTATACATAGGATTCGACAGGTCGCGCGACACTTCCTGTTCAATCGCGCCCCGCTCTTCTCCCCACTGATCCTGGCTGTCGATGATATTGCGCATGCAATCGGCATCGGCGTGAAGTGCGATGTCCAGGTCCTCCGCCGGTACGGTTTCGAAGTATTGGGTGATGTTCTGCTGGGTATCGGCGTTGTTGTCCCCGCCGAGCTGAGCGAAAATCGCGGCGATCTGATCGACCGACAAACTTGCGCATCCGCGAAAGGCCATGTGCTCCTGGGCGTGCGCCATCCCGGGAAAACCGTTTGGCGTCTCATCGCCGCCCACGAGATAGTTCTCTTCCACCGTGACCACGGGAGCAAGATTGTTGCGCACGATCACGATTCTCATTCCGTTGTCGAGCGTGTAGCGGAAGACATCCTGAGAAGAATTCCCCACGTTAGCGGACTTCGGGCTCGCGCCCTGCGACCAGCACGGCACTGCCAAGAGTGCGGTGAAACTTAACATCACCAGGAACCGGTTGACAGCTTGGTACGAACTTGACGTCATGAGCGGACCTTTCTTCGACGGGGAATGGATGACTCCACTCTGTGTTAGATGCCCGATTAGCCCAAGCCGCTAACACTTGGCTCAAAGATATAGTACCGGAATCATTGGCGAAATCGAGATGAGCGGCTTTCGGCCGAGCCATCGGATCGCGTTCAGAAGCGTACGAAAGACACGGAGGCTCACGAAGAAAATTGTCAGGGGGACCGAGTTCGACCCTTTTCGCGGCGTTCGGTGCGCTGGGGGAGGGGGTGAAAATTACTGGACTTAGGGCTTTGAGGCCAACGAATCCAGGTCCAGATTGAGCTCAAGCACGTTGACTCGCGGTTCGCCGAGCAGTCCGAGATCGCGCTGAGCGGTGTGCTTTTGAACGAGCGCTCGCACTGTGGATTCTGGAATTGCGCGCGCGTGAGCTACGCTCGGGATCTGAAATTCTGCCGCTGCCGGGGAAATGTCAGGATCGAGGCCCGAAGCCGAGGTTGTGATCAAGTCGACAGGGATGGGCTGGCCAGGATTCTCCTGGTGGAGGGAGGCAGCGTCGCTGTTTACGCGATCGATGAGTTTGCGGTTCGTCGGTGCAAAATTCGTTCCGCCCGAATTCGCGGCGTCATAACCATTCCCTGCTGCCGAGGGACGCGGATGAAAATACTTCGCCGAGGTAAATGCCTGCGCGATGATGCGCGATCCGATGGCTTGCCCGTTTCGGTCGATGATCTGCCCATTCGCCTTATCGCGAAAGAAAAGCTGCGCCAGGCCCGTGACCACCAGCGGATAAATGATTCCGAGCAAGATGGTCATGGCAATCGTCATCAGAAATGCGGTAATCAGATTTTTTTTCATTTGAGCCCTCATGCGAGGCGGACAGCGGTGATCACCAAATCGATCAGCTTGATGCCCACGAATGGCGCGATCAAACCGCCCACGCCATAGATAAATAGGTTCCGCCGCAGCAAAGCCTCGGCATTCATTGGACGATATTTCACGCCGCGCAAGGCCAGCGGAATCAGCGCAATAATAATCAGCGCATTGAAAATGACAGCCGAAAGCACAGCCGATTCCGGTGTCTTGAGATGCATGATGTTCAAGGCGTTCAGCACAGGAAACGTTCCGGCGAACATGGCAGGAATAATGGCGAAATATTTCGCCACGTCGTTGGCAATGGAAAAGGTGGTCAACGCGCCGCGGGTCATCAACAGTTGCTTACCGATTTCTACGACCTCGATCAGCTTCGTCGGATTCGAATCGAGATCGACCATGTTCCCGGCTTCTTTCGCGGCTTGCGTCCCGGTATTCATGGCAACACCTACGTCCGCCTGGGCCAATGCCGGTGCGTCATTTGTGCCATCGCCGGTCATGGCCACCAGTTTGCCGCCGGCCTGCTCGCTGCGAATCAGTTTTAGCTTGTCTTCCGGCGTGGCCTGAGCCAGAAAGTCGTCTACACCGGCCTCGCGCGCGATCGCAGCCGCGGTCAGGGGGTTGTCGCCTGTAATCATGACCGTGCGAATTCCCATGGAACGGAGCTGCGCGAAGCGATCCCGGATTCCGCCCTTTACCACGTCTTTGAGGTGAATCACTCCGACGGGTCGACGGTTCTCGGCAACAACCAGAGGGGTCCCGCCGGAGGATGAAATCTTTTCCACCACGGCGCGTACTTCCGGAGGCATCGAGCCGTTTCCATTGTGATCTATGTAGCGCGCGATCGCATCCGCAGCGCCTTTCCGAATCTCGCGGCCGTCGAGATTCACGCCCGACATGCGAGTCTGCGCTGAAAATGGGATGAACTCCGCTTCGTGGCTGGCCAGTTCGCGCCCGCGCAGCTGATACTTTTCCTTGGCCAAAACTACAATCGAACGGCCTTCCGGAGTTTCATCCGCCAACGACGACAACTGCGCCGCGTCGGCCATTTCCTTTTCCTCGATTCCCGGCGCGGGTATAAATTCTGTGGCCTGCCGATTCCCGAACGTGATGGTTCCCGTCTTGTCGAGTAGAAGCGTATTTACGTCGCCGGCGGCTTCTACCGCGCGGCCAGACATCGCCAGCACGTTGTGCTGCACTAGGCGATCCATTCCCGCAATGCCAATCGCAGAGAGCAGGCCGCCAATCGTGGTCGGAATCAGGCAGACAAGCAGCGAGACCAGGACGAACACGGTTTGGGGAGAACCTGAATAAATCGCAAATGGCTGCAGCGTAACGACCGCGAGCAAGAAAATAATTGTCAGCCCAGCGAGCAAAATGTTGAGCGCGATCTCGTTGGGCGTCTTCTGCCGCGATGC
>JASHPL010000443.1 GCA_030038125.1 Candidatus Sulfotelmatobacter sp. | reverse complement strand
CAATCGGGCAAGGTGGGTGCCAGTGGTTTCGCAAGGAAATTGCTGAGCGATTGGACGCTCGCGCCGATCATTCAGGTAAACTCCGGACGTCCCTACAACATCATTACGGGAAATGACGACAATCTGCAGTTGTCGTCTTTAACGGGGCGCCCCAACACATTCGTGAATCCGGCCTGTACCGCGCTCGGATATTTGCCTGTCAACTCAAAGGCATCTCCCACCGGAGTCTTTCAGGAGCCCTGCATCGCCGACTTCACTGGCAGCCTGCTTTCGCTCGATGGCAACCTGGGACGCAACGCCGGGGTGCAGCCCTGGACGCTGTTCAATGACATGCGCGTCGCCCGCCGCCTGCAGTTCACGGAACGCTTCAGCGTGGATCTCATCGCCGATACTTTTAATATCGCGAATAGATACAACGTGGCCGCCGTCAGCCCGCTCTTCACCAACGCCGGACAGGCAACTGCAGCCTACGATCCGCGCCAGTTCCAGTTCGCGATGAAAGTGAACTGGTAGAGAATTTGGGAAATAACTCATTTACCAGACGAGTCGACGAGGCCTTAACGCCCGCAGTTTGGGAAAATGACATGGAGTAAGCTTCGCTTCTGCCGGGGAGAATCTCTGGCTTATACACCTACTTCTTCAACGCCTTCGCCGCAATATCCTTTCGATAATGGGCGCCGTCAAAACCTATGAGCGCACATGCCTGGTACGCCCGCTCAATCGCCATGCCTAGACTGCCCGCGCGCGCCGTCACTCCCAGCACACGCCCGCCCGCCGTGTAAAACACTCCTTCGCGCCTGGAAGTTCCCGCATGAAACACTTTTACTCCCTCGACCTTATCCGCCTCTTCAAGTCCGGTGATCGGCTTTCCCACTTCATACGTTCCCGGATACCCTCCCGACGACATCACCACGCAGACCGCCGCATCCGTGGTCCACTTGAAGTCTCCCTCACTGACGCGTCCCTCGATCGATGCTTCCATCGCGTCCAACAGATCACTGTCCAGCCGCGTCAGGATCGGCTGCGTCTCCGGATCGCCAAACCTGCAGTTGAACTCCAGCACCATCGGTCCCCGAGCCGTTATCATCAGCCCGCAGTAGAGGACTCCTTTGAATTCCGCGCCCTCGGCTTTCATACCTGCGATCACCGGTCGCGCAATGTGATGCACGAGCCAATCGCGCAACTGAACGTCAATCAGATCGGTCGTCGAATACGCGCCCATGCCCCCAGTGTTCGGACCGGAGTCGCCATCCCCCACCCGCTTGTGATCCTGCGCCGCGACCAACGGAGCCACGCGCTCGCCGTCGCTGAAGACAAGGAACGAGAGCTCGTCGCCCTTCAGACATTCTTCGAGCACAACACGCGTTCCGGCTTCGCCCAGCAACTTCCCACTCAACATCTGCGCGGCCAGCCCGACCGCTTCTTCTTTGCTGTTTGCAATAACTACGCCTTTGCCCGCGGCTAGCCCGTCGGCCTTTACCACCACAGGAATATGAAAGTGCCCCAGTGCATTACGAACCTGCTCAATCGAATCACAGATGGCGAACGGCGCCGTGGGGATGTGGTGCCGTTGCAAGAACGCTTTGGCGAAGCTTTTGCTCGACTCTAGCCGCGCCGCTACTTGCGTGGGCCCGAAGATCGGCCAGCCCCGGCGCGTGAATTCATCCACCACGCCCAGTGTTAGCGGAAGCTCTGGTCCGATCACGGTGAGCTCCGGCTGCAAACGAGTTGCCAGGGCAACCATAGAATCCACACTTTTCAGGTCAGCGGGCAGGCACTCGGCGTCCTCCGCGATGCCCGCATTTCCCGGGGCACAATAGAGCTGCGAAATGCGCGCAGACTTTCGCAGTTTCCAGACCAGCGCGTGTTCGCGTCCGCCACCACCCAAGACCAGAACTTTCATAGGAGAAAAATTAGGTTAGGGGAGACGTCGACAGCTGTCAAACCTCGGTTGGAAGAGGAAAGCCTTCCCTGAGAAGGCCGGTCAAAGTGGACCGCCTATCTCGCCAGTTCCTGTCCCAGCAGGCCCGGGTTGCTGGCGAATGACAGGCCGGTTTCGAGATCGATGACGTGTTCGTTCACCAGACGCGCGATCTCGCCGTCGAAGTGCTGCATTCCTTCTGAAGCCCCGGCTTTAATGGCATCGAGCAGAGTCTTGTTTTCCCGTTCGCCTTTTTCGATGCACTCGCGGGTACGGGCATTGGCTTTGAGGATTTCAAAGACAGCAACACGCCCACTGCGGTCGGTCTTCGACATCAGCCGCTGACAAATGATGTAGCGGAATGACTTGGCTAGTCGTTCGCGCACCGACTGCTGCTCTGCCGGAGAGAACGAGCTGACGATCCGGTCTACTGTCTTCGACGCATCCATCGTGTTCAGGCTGGAAAAAACGAGGTGGCCGGTCTCCGCGGCTTCCAGGACGATTTCGATCGTTTCTCGGTCGCGCATTTCCCCGACGAGAATGACCTTTGGCGCTTGCCGCATCGCCGAACGCAGGGCATGAGCAAAGCTCGGAGTGTCGCTGTGCAATTCCCGCTGGTGAATCGTGGAACACTTGTGGTTATGCAGGAACTCGATGGGATCTTCAATGGTGATGATGTGATAGTACTTTTCCTGGTTGATGCGATCCAGAAGCACTGCAAGAGTGGAAGACTTGCCCGATCCAGCCGGTCCGGTCACCAGAACGATGCCATCGCGAAAGCGTGTAACTTCTGCCAGTTGCTCAGGCAGCCGCAGGCTCGCAAAGTCAGGAATCGCAGTCGGAATGACGCGCATGACCACGGCGCAACTCCCGCGCTGAATGAAAACATTCACTCGAAAACGTGCGAGTCCGGGCAATCCGTAGGAGATGTCGCAGGCTCCATGCTCGCGTAACGTGGTGAGCGCCTGCCTGTTGTCGCCGATCAAATCGGCCGCGATATGGCGCGTGTCGTCGGGAGAGAGCAACGTCAATCCCGGAACCTGCACCGGGATCATCTGCCCATAGACTTGCACTTGCGGCGGCCGTCCCGGCGAAAAAATCAGGTCGCTGATCTTGTCGGCGGCGCGCAGCATCGCGCCCAGCAGAGTGGGTGTGGCAACACTGCCGCCGCTGGCGGCAAAGTTGTCAAGAGAAACGGAAATAGGTGCAATGGTTGGCGCTGCCATTCGTCCTCACAACATTTTGTGAATGCATGCACCACAGAAGGGGAGTACAACCGGATACTTAACTGTACCGCGCGGCAGGCGGGAGCGCGAAGGACACTAAGTACATAGCCCTTCGTAATACGTAGCCCTTAGTAACCTGCTTATTTCGCAGGTCGATGCGACTCTGGCGAGCGTCCTACAGCATTATCGATGTTTGCTGGGCTTCCGGTAGTCCAGCCCAACCCTCAAAGGAGTTGTCATTCCGAACGAAAACGAGGAATCTGCTTTTGTTCGAAACCAGGAATAAAACACCTTCCTCGCGTCGTGAATTCGGCTCGCATAAGCAATCCAAAGAGTCGGAGGTGATCTTTGAAAAGCTTGGCGTCTCGCCCGGGCTGCAATCCTCGCTGGATCCCGATCGAGCTATTTCTTCGCTTTCTTTTTGCCAAAGCTGGTCTCCACCGAGCCTCCAATACTGGCCAGCATCTGCTTTGCCGCGTCGGCATAGGTCCCGGTGGGCTGCAACTCCAGATATTTCTGGAAGGCGTCGGCGGTGCCGGGAGGTGCTACCATCTTGTCTCCCTGAAGTGTGGCCTTCCCGATCATGTTCACACCCTTCCAATAATAAGCATCAGCCTTGTTGGGATCAGCCGCAATGACCTTATCGAAAGCCGTGATCGCATCATCCACCTTGCCGGCATTGGTAAGGACAGCGCCGGTGTTGAAGTAGTACTGGCTGGCCGCGGAAGGATCAGTCTGGGCAGCAAGTGCATAAGTCTTGACCGCATCGTCGACTTTGTTTCCCTTGGCGTACGCTTCGGCCAGATTGTTGTAGTACGCAGCCAGCGTCTTCGCCTGCGCGTTCGCGTCCTTGTCAGGCGTCTTTTGCTTAAGCTCGATCGCCTTCTGATAGTCTTCGACAGCCGAGTCCAATCGCTTCTGCTTTTCCGTCGGATCGGTTTGCTTCGTGGCCGACATTCGTTCGTAGTCGGCTAACTTGAACCAGACGAGATCGCGGCTTGGATCAATCTGGTTCGCTTCGGTGAGCGCTGAGATGGCTCCATCGTAATTTCCGGCATCAGCGTCGGCCTTCGCGGCGTTCAGCTTATCGTTCAGCGATTTGACCGTGTTCACTTCCTTCTTTTGCTTCTCCTGCTGCTCCTGCATCTGTTTGAGCTGCTCCGGAGTCAGGCCTACGCCTTTGGCCGCGTTTTCCTGTTCCTTCTTTATATTGAAATCGAGAGGAGTATTGTCGCCGACCTGAACCTGATAACCGTTGGCGTGATCCAACTCCTTCCCGGCCTTTTGATCGTCCGCATCTTTGAAAAGCTGGATGTTGTATTTACCGGGGGTGAACCCCAGCGAGAAATATTCACCCTTCTTATTGGTTTTCAGGGTGTACTTCTGGCCGTTATCCAGATTGGTAAAAACCACAACGGCGTTGGCAATGGGATCGCCCTGGGCGTCTTTGCATGCTCCCTGGACGGTTCCTGAGCTTTGGGCAAAGGCCGTCGACATCCAGAATAAAGTTACGAGTACTGCGAGAAGAATGATTGCGAAGTGTTTTTTCATTTTGCCTCCCGGCAACCTGCGCTATCGCGGCGCATAGGGAATGGGATCGTTCGCTCCCGCCGCCGCGAAGGCGCGAAGCCGCAATGCACAACTATCACATATACCGCAGGCCCGATCCTCGCGGCTATAGCATGACCAAGTTAAATCGAACGGTGCGCCCAATTCAAGGCCAAGGCGCACGATATCCGCTTTTCGCATGGCAATCAAAGGGGTAACAATTTCAATCTTTCCCTCTTTGGTCCCCGCCTTTACCACCGCATTGAAGGCCGCATAGTACGCCGGCCGGCAATCGGGATAGCCGGAACTGTCCGGCTCGACGGCCCCAATATAGACCCTTTCCGCTCCCAGCACCTCCGCCCAACTCACGGCCACAGCGAGGAAATGGGCGTTCCGAAATGGAACGTAGGTGACGGGGATGCCTGGTCCCAGCGATTCAGATGTGGGCACGGCAATGCCCTCGTCAGTAAGAGCCGAGCCGCCGATGGCACGCAAGGCTTCGTTGCGCACCATAAGAGTGTCGTGGATATTCAGCCGACGGCAGATGGCGAGAAAGGACTGTCGCTCGCGCTCTTGCGTGCGCTGCCCGTAGCTGACGTGCACCGCTGCTATCTCATGATCGCGTGCGGCCAAGGCGGCGCACACACAGGAATCCATTCCGCCACTGAGCAGAACGACTGCGCGGGGTTGAGGCGCGTTCGGCATGCTGCGATTGCAGACTTAAGACCGAGATGGGATTGATTTCAGGTTGATTGCGACTTCCCAGGCTGTGGCCCTCAAATCACGAAGAATAACCGAAAATCAAAATCACACGCCCTTCAACGCTGGATCCCAAATGAACTTGTGCAACTGCAATCCCAGCCTCCCGGGGGCGTCATCGGCGATCATCCACTCCGCCAGTTCCTGCGGATCGAGCAGGCAGTGGGAACTGTCCCGCGATCCATTAGCTTCCTTACGGAATGCCGGAGAAAATAGCACAGCATTCACTCGTTTCGAAAGATCATGTTTGCGGGTGAACTCCAGCGCGAACGCGTAATCCGCGCGGCTGCTCAAGACGAACTTTACTTCATCTCGCGGCGTGAGCGTTGTCAGATTCGCTAAGCGAAATGTCCCGCCCTCACCCGAGTCCGGGCACTTTACATCGACGATCTTTACCACTCCCGTCGGAACCCGCTCCAAGGGCCGCTCTCCGCTGGTCTCGAGCAGGACGCGATAGTCGTCGTCCAGAAATTGCTGCATCAAGGGGACGACTTCCCGTTCCTGCAGCATCGGCTCACCCCCGGTGATTTCGACCAGCCGGCCGCCGCCCGGACTCAGCCGCGAAACTTCATCGCGCACGGCTTCGATCGTCATCTTGTGTCCACCCTGAAATGTATACTCGCTGTCGCACCAGGAACAGCGCAGATTACAACCGGTCAAGCGTACGAAGACGCATTGCAGCCCGGCATAGCTTGATTCGCCTTGCAGCGATTTATAGATCTCTGTAACTTGCATCTGGTTACCGACCGCTGGAAGCTGCATTCACTCGCTGTATTTCGCGGTGGTAGTGTCAGTCTCGAAGACGGTTACATCCTTTATGCGAACGCGGCCGTTGGTCACGCACTGCAGGCGATCGTTCGACTGCTCAAAGAAATACTTCGCCAGATTCTCCGCAGAGGGATTGATCACGGTAAAAGGCTCGATTTCATTGATCATCTGATGGTCGAGACGTTCGATGACGTGCCTCATCACTTCCCGCAAATCCTTAAAGTCGAGCAGCAAACCGGCCTTATCGAGTTCGGCGCCAGCCAGCGTCACGCGAATCTTGTAATTATGTCCGTGCGGATTTTCGCACTTACCTTTGTAATTCCGCAGGTAATGCCCCGCCGCGAACGAATCTTCTACCGTAACCTCGAACATGCTCTCCCTTCGGGGCCCCCATAAAACGCAGCCCCAGCCCGCTTGCAAACATTATTGTATCGCGGAGAATCTTCATCGTACTTGACTCTGCTTCACGCGGAAAGGTAGCTTTGCCGATTGGTCCAATCGTTTCAGGGGGGTTCATGTCCCGTACTCTTCAAGTTTCCATTCTTATCTGGTTTGGTCTGATTGCCACGGCGTTCGCGCAGAACCGGCCCGAGAGTCCTGAGTTCGACGTTAAGGCACACTACACGAAATATGAATACCGGATCGCAATGCGCGACGGCGTCCACCTGTTCACGGCCGTTTACGTGCCGAAGGATTCCAGCCAGAGTTATCCGTTTCTCATCAACCGCACGCCTTACAGCGTGCGGCCATATGGCGTCGATCAGTACCCCAGTCATCTTGGTCCTTCGCCAGACTTCGACAAAGCGGGATACATCTTCGTCTTTCAGGATGTTCGCGGCCGCTACATGTCGGAGGGACAATTCATAGAAATGCGCCCGCACATCGACAATAAAAAGTCGAGCAAAGATGTCGATGATTCCAGCGACCTCTACGACACCATGGATTGGCTACTGAAGAATGTCCCTAACAATAACGGCAGAGCTGGAATCTGGGGCATTTCTTATCCAGGATTTTTCACTTCGGCCAGCATCATCGATTCACATCCGGCGCTGAAAGCCGCGTCCCCACAAGCCCCAATGACCGACCTGTTCATGGGGGACGATGCTTATCACGGCGGAGCGTTTATGCTCGCTGCGAATTTCGGTTTTTACAGCTTCTTCAAGCCGCAGGAGAATCCCCAACTCCCACCCAAGGTTTCCGTGCCGTTTGATTTCGGCACGAAAGACGGCTACGAATTCTATTTGAAAACCGGACCCATCGGGAATCTGTCCAAGCTCTTGGACGGGCAGAGTGCCCTGTTTGACGACCAATTACGCCACGACACCTACGACGACTACTGGAAGGCTCGCGACCTGGCGCCGCACATGAAGAATATTCACTGCGCCGTTCTCACAGTTGGAGGATGGTTCGACGCTGAAGATCTGCAGGGACCATTCACCACCTTCCATTCTATCGACAAGAATAATCCCGAGATTTTCAATGCGCTGGTAGTCGGCCCCTGGGTGCACGGTGGCTGGGCTCGTTACGACGGTGAGCATTTAGGCCGCGCCGAGTTCTGGTCGAATACAGGCGACTTTTACCGCAAGAACATGCTCTTCCCGTTTTTCGAGCAATATCTCAAAGGCGCTGGGGACGCAGATCTCCCGAAGGCTTATGTTTTTGAGACAGGCACGAATGTCTGGCGGCGCTATTCATCCTGGCCTCCGAAGAATGCTGAACCTCGAATTCTTTATCTGCAGGCAAATGGCGTTCTGTCATTCGATGCCCCAAAGAACGAAGCAACGTCCTTCGATGAATACGTCAGCGATCCAGACAAGCCCGTGCCTTTTGTGAATTACACGGCTCTCAACGTTCCGCAGGAATACATGGTTTCAGATCAACGCTTCGCGTCTGGCCGCACCGACGTGCTGGTTTATTCAACTCCGGTTTTGCAGGAGGATGTGACCATCGTGGGGCCGATCTCGCCGAAGCTTTTTGTCTCGACCAGCGGCACAGACTCGGATTGGGATGTGAAGTTGATCGACGTATATCCGTCCGACTACCCGGACAGCAAGTTGGATCAGCCGAAAGCGGAAGATCAGAACAAGCCTCGCAACGATGTGCCTCCGCCATCATTCACCATGGGCGGTTATGAGCAAATGGTTCGCGGCGAGCCGTTCCGCGGAAAATTCCGCCACAGTTTCGAAAAACCGGAACCGTTCACTCCGAGCAAAGTCGAGGAAGTTGATTTCACCATGCAGGACGTTAATCACACCTTCCGCCGCGGGCATCGCATCATGGTGCACATTCAAAGTTCGTGGTTCCCGCTGACCGATCGCAATCCGCAGACATTCGTCAACATCCCCGATGCCAAGCCGTCGGATTTCGTGAAAGCGACTGAACGCGTCTATCACAGCAGGATGGAGCCCTCGGGAATCGGCGTGCTGGTGTTACCGAACCCGGGAGAAGAACAGGCACGGAAGTAATTACTCGGAGATGCCGAAAAACTCCTCCACGATTCTCATCTCGGTCGTCTTCCTGTAATTTGGCAGGCTCTCGATGAATACCCGGCCATATTGTTTCTTCAGGATGCGATTGTCGAGCAGCACCAGAAGTCCGCGATCGTGCAGCGATCGGATCAGGCGTCCAAAGCCCTGTTTCAGCGTGATTACAGCCGCCGGCACCTGATACTGAAAGAACGCTTTGCCTCCGTCCGCATCAATCGCCTTCACTCGCGCCGCTACGACGGGGTCGGTCGGCACGGCAAACGGCAATCGGTCAATTATCACGCAGCTGAGTTGTTCGCCTTGCACGTCCACGCCTTGCCAGAACGAAGAGGTGGCAAACAAAACGGAGTTAGGCGTCAGCCGGAACTCCTCCAGCAGCGCGCTTTTTGGAGCATCGCCCTGTCGCAGCATGGGAAATTCCACCTCGCTCAGCAGACGTTGATAGATGTCGTTCATCTGCGCGTAGCTGGTGAAGAGCACAAAGGCGCGGCCTCGCGTAATTTCCAGCAGTCGGCGAATTCGCGCCGCAGCGCTGGCTGCAAATTGCGGCGTACGAGGATCGGGCAAGTCCGGCGGTACATAAAACAGCGCCTGTTTCTCATAATCGAAATGCGAGGCCAGCACCGACTCGCGGGCATGTTCGAATCCCAGGCGCTGCCGGATGTACTCAAAACCTCCGCCGACTGCCAGCGTGGCCGACGTCAGCACCGCACACTCCAGCTTGGACCATAGGCACTCTCGCAGGATCGGGCCAACATGGATGGGAGTGGCCTGTAGGAAAACGTTGGACCGTCCTGCGGGAGATATTTCTCTGCTCTTCTCCGTGCCTCGCTGCCGCCATGCTGAAAGGCTTTTTCCGCGACGTTCGATCCAGAACACCGTATTGCGATCTTCCGACTCGAGCGCGAACTGTAGCTGCACTTGGATCTCTTGTGCCCGCCGCACAAAATTAAAAATCTCTTCCGGCTTTTGTGGCATGCCTTCGAGTTCGCCCGCCAGCCGAGTCATCGCTTGATTCAGCGTCAGGAATTCGTCTCCATTTTCTTCCAGAAACTCTCGTCGATTTTCAAAGGCAAATCGTCCTTCTCCTGGCGGCAACAGCGAAAAAAAGAATTGCGATCGCTCGCGTAAATTACCCAGCGCTCCTGAAAGGGATGCCGAGAGCATCCGGTCGTGCTGCAGAAATTGCTCCACGTCGCGAGCCAGCTCTTCCACACGCAAATTGCTGACTGAAATGCCGAAGTAACTTCCGGCAACGTCTTCCAGTTCATGCGCTTCGTCAAAGATCACGGCTGCCGCTTCCGGCAAGACGCCGGCATCCGGAGCACCTTCGGCCTGCAACTTGATCGCGAGGTCAGCGAAGAACAAATGATGGTTGACGATGATAATGTCGCTCTCCAACGCGCGCCGTCGCATCTCGGTGATAAAGCACCGCTCCCATTGATTGCATTTCTGCCCCATGCAGGCTTCGGCTCGCGCATCCAGTTTTGGCCACAAGACGCTGGTTTCCGGCAACTCTGCCAATTCAGCGCGATCACCGGTTGCGGTTGTTTTTTCCCAGGCGGCAATCGCGCGATATTGCCCAATCTCTTCCAAACCGCTGAGCACCGGCTGATCCGTCAGATCGTATAGCTTCTTGCGGCACAAATAATTGTTGCGTCCTTTCATGTAACAGACGGAAAGCCGTTTCTCTCCGTTAT
>JASHPL010000442.1 GCA_030038125.1 Candidatus Sulfotelmatobacter sp. | reverse complement strand
GCCTAGCGCCGTGCAGCCCTGTCCATTACTGTAACCATAGTGTTGCGTCAGGTCGTTGACACAATCAGCACCGATACCAACCTGGTATCTGTTTCCGTCTGCATCGACCCTGTTTTCCTGCTCAGCCAAGGTTGCGATCTCGTTCTCGTTACGCTCCAGATTTCCCTGGCTGAAGGCCTTCCCCAGAGCAACCTGTGAGTCTTGCATGAACTGGCCAAACTGGCTGATCATCTGTGACCGCCGTTGGAAGCCATCCCGCTCCTGCTTGATCATCGTGTTGACAGTATGGCTCTGATTGGTTTCATTTTGTGCGACTAAGGCGAGGATTCGGTTTGTATCGTAATGCAGGCTGGAAAAGACCTTTTCGAACAGCGGGAGGTCTTGATCAAAAAGATATTCCGGTGCCTCAGCCTTCCAGTAGGTAATCGTCCAGATCCCAAAATTGTCGGATCGCGGTTGGGTCGTAAAAATCACAGCTGCACCACGCATCGCTCCGGCACCAGGAGTACGAGGGGTGTAGCGGTAGAAGACCAGAGAACTGAATTGTCCAGTCCGCTGTTCACATAAGACTTGCAAGTCTTGCATAGCTCGATTGAAACGAGGATAAAGCTGACGCACGACCTCCGCGGGAGCTATCGGATTCGCCACGACGGGAAAGACCTGCGAGGCATAAGGGGCGAATTGGCCTAGAATCCGTTGATAAGCGCGGAAGTGTGGAATGTCGATGGCATTGATGGTGCCCCATGCCACTGACTCCTGCCTGGTACTCTGAGCAAAGGTGTTGCGCATTTGAGCAGTTCGGACTTGCCAGCCCGTAGGCATCTGCACCGAAAACGTCCCATCAGAGGCGTAGATCGGCGCAAGCGAGAAAACGGTAGGTGTCGCTGACGCCGTCCGCGAGTTGGGTGCACGACCTTGCGCATTGTGCTGCGCCGAAATGCAGCCTGTGGCCACCAGAACGATAAACGTTACTGCCGTCAGAATCGCACGCATAACTTTTGTCTCCCCTCTTAGCCGGTCTGCTCTGTTCGGTTGTAAATTCCATTGCTTGCCCGGCTCGTTTTTGCGCTTGCTACCTCATAACGCGCAAAGGGAAGAAAAAGGGGATCAACTGGTACAAGGTTCTGGTGATTTTAGGGAGGATCGGAGGAGCTAATGCTCGCTCCGGTTTGTTCTGCCTTCGACCGGTCCAGATGCGTCCAAGGCTTTCGTGAATTTTTTGAGATTTTCCCGAATGACCTTTGCCGAGAAGAATGTATCTCCGCTGCTATGTTGGGTGATCAGCGTCAGCGCCTGACCCTCGGTTTCCGCGGCCTGGCGGACGTCGCCCAGCGCGAAATCTGCAGAGGCCAGCACGTTAAGGGCATCCGGATCATTCGGATCCATCTTCTCCGCCTGTTGCGCAAACTTCAGGGATTCGGCTGGATTACGCAATTGCTCGGGATCGCACGTGAGAAGAGCATAGGCGTACGTCAGCTTCTGGTTGGCGGTTGCGATTTTCGAAGCTACCAAACTTCTCTCGATCTCCAGACCACGCCGGCTTTGGCTTTGCGCCTCTTCCTTGTGGCCGGATTGCCCAAGAAGGTGGCCGAAGCTCACCAGCCCTTCCCCGAGTTGCGCCCGGCGATCGACGTTGGTGGGATCGGCGGCGGCGAGTTCCGAAACCAGATTAATGGCGCGCCGGAAATAGTTGACTGCCTCGCTGAGGTTGTGAGCCGCCGCCAATTCTTCAGAAAGATTACGCAATCCCACCGCAAGATCAAATTTCGCTTGCATGTTCCTGGGATCGGCGGCGTACAAGTCCTCAGCAATCACCTGAGCTTTCCCATCCAATTCGATCGCCTCTCGCCGGTCACCGCGCTGCCAGAGGCTCCTGGCCAGGCGGCTTTCACCAACTGAAACTTCCCGCTTCGCCGTTGCATTCTCGTTTGCGGAGGATGCGATCGCCGTGAATTCCTTCAACGCATTGCGATGGTGCTCTACCGCTCCATTCAGTTCTCCTTCGCCCAACAAAACGTCTCCGATCTTGGTTTCCGCAATCGCAAGGTCTTCACGCAGACTTGTGTTCTCCGGATGAGCGGTCAGCGCATTCTGGCTCAGCGTCAATGCGTCCTGAAAGAATTCCAGCGCTTTTCCCGCTTGCCCCAAATTGACGACGCTGCCATGGCCATAGGCATCCCCCAGTTCGGTGTAGCTGTTGATCAGCGCCAGTTCGGCGTCCACACTAGCGTCAGAAGGTGAAGCAACAGGACGCAAGAGTTCCACCGCGCGATTCAGATTTGTAACCGCCGCTTGCGGGTCTCCGCCAAATAATTGCGCTGCACCAACCTTGTAGTAAGTCTTTGCCAGGAGCAGTTGCACGTTATGGTCGTGGGGGTGAGAACGAGACAGGACCAAGGCGATCTGTCGTCCCTTGTTGTAAGTTTCCAGTGAGCCTCTCAGATCGCCCAGGTTCGCGGTGTAGGGCGATCCCTGAATATCGCCGACCTTAAGGTACGCACGAACAAGGTCCATTTGGAGGGAGGCGTCCGCTTCGCTTCCGATCTTCAAGCGATTCAAGTATTCGAGGGCCTTCCGCACGACCAGTTCACGAGCCGGAGTACTTCCCTGAAGATTCTTGATGCTATCGTCAAACTCGAACAGGAACGAATCGGCCAGCTCATGAACGTCGTTAAAGCGCTGTTCAGCCTGCAAACGTTCGAGATTGGCGATACGAGCCTCCCACGAGGTAACCAGCACCGCTGCCAACAGGAGCGCCAGAATCACCCCGGCCACAACGACCCACGAGCGATTCCGTTGCACAAACTTCCCGGACCGGTAAAGGAGAGTCGGCTTGCGGGCGAGCACTGGCAGGCCGTCGAGATGGCGGCGGAGGTCCTCCGACAACTGTTCCGCTGAGGAATAGCGATGCTGGGGTTCCTTCCGGAGCGCCATTAGGGCAATATTGTCGAGATCACCGGCGAGGCGTCGCGAGAGCTTTTCAGCAGTCGGCTCCCCTCGCAAAACGTTGACCAATATTCCGGCCTCTCCTCCGCCTGACTTGGACGGCATAGTTTCTGAAGGAGTCACGATGACGCTTGGGATCTTGGGCTGCTCGTTACAGATGATGTTCGCCAGTTGGCTGAGTGCAAGGGGAGTTGATGAATGGGGCATCCGGCCGGTCAGCAACTCATACAGCATGACTCCGAGCGAATATATATCTGTGGCCGTAGTTACTGCTTCGCCGCGAATCTGCTCCGGGCTGGCATATTCGGGTGTCATCGGATGGAGTGCGCCTCGCGTCATCCATAACTCTTCGAGAAACTCCGGGTTGAGTAATTTGGCGATGCCAAAGTCCAACAATTTGGGAGTACCCATTGCGCTTACCAAGATATTGGCCGGTTTTAAGTCGCGATGAATAATGAGGTTCTGATGGGCATAGTGGACTGCGCCACAAATTGTGCGAAATAACTCTAGACGCTCAGGGATCGTAAGCCGCCGGGCATCGCAATACTCGGTAATCGACATGCCTTCGACATAATCCATCACCAAGTAAATCAAACCATCCGCGCTGGTTCCCCCATCCAAAAGCTTGACGATATTGGGATGATCGAGAACCGCTAGAGTCTGTCGCTCACCGAGAAAGCGTTGCACCACTTCTTCTGAGCCGAGCACGCGGTTGACCACCTTGATGGCCACGCGTTTCCGATATTGATCATCGGTCCGGACTGCCAGATAGACGGAAGCCATGCCTCCATGGCCAATCTCGCGGATCAATTGATACGGACCGAGACGCTGGCCGAGTATTGTGCAAGCTCGTTCGCCATCGGCCCTTGCAGGTCCGGAGGCTGTTGTCTGAGTGTCTTGCTCGTACTGAAGAAGGGAGCGAACCTCTTCAAGCAACTGCGTATCTTGTCCGCAGGCTTGCTTCAGAAAGCCATCGCGTTCGGCAGGAGGGCGATCCAGGGCCGAGTTGAAGACGGCCTTCATTCGTTGCCATTGGTCCAGGCTCACGCTGGCCCTCGTCGATCCATCTCCCGCGCCAGCCACGCCTTTGCCATTGCCCAATCGCGTTTGATCGTCGGAGTCGAGACACCCAATACCTTAGCTGCCTCTTCTACGGTGAGCCCGCCGAACACACGTAGTTCTACGACCCGTGCTTGCTGAGGATCAGCTTCGGACAGGCGCTTCATCAACTCGTCCAGCTGCAAGAGTTCACTGGCATTTTCTCTTGAATAGACGATGGCCTGATCAAGCGAAAGTTTCGGCAGAGGCCCCCCTCGCTTCGCTGCATGACTACGACGTGCATGGTCCACAAGCACCCGGCGCATCGTCTGGGCCGCGATGGAGAAGAAGTGATTCCGATCCTTCCATTGACTATTGTTTTGCTGGAGTAGGCGAAGGTACGCTTCGTTGACAAGAGCTGTGGGCTGCAGGGTGTGGCCGCCAGATTCGCGTCGCAAGTAGGAAGCAGCTAACCGGCGCAACTCTCCGTATAAGAACTGCACCAGTTCGTTGACGTTTTCAGAATTTCCTTCTCCGGCCGCCCGTATGGGGCTGATCTGTTCAGTCTTGGAGTCCATCGGCATGCGCTCCGGCGCACAACTGCCAATGTTGGCGAAGGCGATTATAACCCTGGCGACGGTCCACCGCGCTGTCGCTGCAGTAAGTAACGGTGTCGCAAGTCACTACCCGCCCTCTCAATTTCAGGTCATGTTTAGCGCTGCAATCAGAATCACAAGGCCACCGATCAAAGTGAAAAGACCAAAGCGTTGCATAAACGGGATCGCCGGTCTCGAAAGAAACGGTTCCACTTTATGAATTTCGAGTTTCCATCCTTTCCGACACACCTCACACAACATCTGGTAATCCCGCGACGTCACGATTCCGAAAATCCAGTAAAGGCACCACTCCATGTAGGTCAATGTGAGCTGAAATCGTCGCTGTTGTCCGCAAGTCTGGCAATAATGACGCTCGGACTGTCCAAGTGCAATTCTGTGACTCTTGCGCGACCAAACGATCATTTCATCCTCGTGCCACTGCTCATAACGCGCAAAACAGGCAGGGAACGGATCATTCGACGCAGAATGCATCACCGAGACCAGTCGAACCAAGGAAGTCCGAACGTACAGTTGCAGACGCTGTTCGTTTCCCCGAAAGCAAACGCTGAAGAGTAAAGACCAACGCCCGGCCGGTGAAAGTAGGAGCATGCCGCGATCAACGCTCCGCCGACATAGAGCGCAGCGATTGCGGTCGAGAAGTTCGTACCATGGACATGCCTGAGCCGAAAGAACTCACCCAGTGTCCTGACGATGATTAGAAATTCAATCGTGATTCCCATCGGAGCCCAACGTTCTTGGTCACGAGCAAAATTGTACCTTCGGATACCATTGATGCGTCGCCGCTGCACTCACAAAATCCAGAGTCTATGGTCTGCTCCGAGGACGCGACAACTTCTTACGCAGTCCGGCTATCGGCTCGGGAGGGATCGTGGCAACTCGAACCACGGGAACACGGTATTCTCGAACCGCGTCATGGCAGCGATCCTGCCGCCCCTGAGGGTGAGGACGTAGAGACCGACTCCGTGACTCAGATTGTTGGGAGAGCGCAGGTAGGCGCCAAATGCCGGTTGGCCGTTCGCTCGCGTGAGCACAAGGTCGAACCTCCTGCCCGCCGCGAAGATGTTGGCACAAAAGCGGACGACTAGATCTCGACCTTCGTATTCGAACGGTATCGGGGGCATCGAGATGAAGACGTCGTCCGTTAGAAGCGCCACCAGTGCGTCGAGATCAGCGGATTCCCAAGCGCTGACAAACTTGGCCGTTATCACGTCCTCCGCAAGGGATGCAGTGGCATGAGTCACTCCGCGCTCAGCAAGCGATGGCCGGCGCTCCAAGCTGTTGCGCGCCCGTTTGAGGGCGCTGTTGGCAGATTCGATCGTCGTCTCAAGCATTTGGGCCACGTCAATGGCATGAAATCCGAGAACGTCGCGCAGGATGAGCACAGCCAGCTGGCGAGGTGGCAAAAGCTGAAGGGCGGTCACGAAGGCCAGGGAGATGGATTCGGCTTGCTGGTAGCGTGCGTCCGGGCCCAGCGGGGTATTGATCGCCTCCTGCAGCAGAGCATCAGGAAACGGTTCGAGCCATACAACCTCGCCGAGCCGGGTCGGCTCCGGCGGTTCAACCCCAGGCACATCCCACTCTTTCGCGGGTCTACGGCCAGTCGAGCGGCGCACGTTGAGGCACCGGTTGGTGGCGATCCTGTAGAGCCAGGTACGGACAGAGGAGCGACCCTCGAACTTTGGGAAACCTTGCCAGGCTCCCAGCAATGTGTCTTGAAGGGCGTCCTCGGCATCCTGGAAGGATCCGAGCATCCGGTAGCAATGCACCTGTAGCTCCCGCCGGTATGGCTGGATCAGCTCCCGGAAAGCATCCCCATCCCCGGCTCGCGCCTTTGAGATCAGATCGGCCGTCATTACCGTCCTCTCACCTTGTTCCTCCATTTCCTATCACACTTCGTAACAGTGTAGACACCGGCCAACAGAAGAACTGGGCGCTTGACGGAGCGCCCATTTTCACAACATCCGGGTGTCTACATTGTTGACGATTCTGATCATCCGAGGCGGGGTCTCCGCTCGAAAGGGGAACGAAAATGATGTTGAAGAATAAAGCGGCAGTGATCTACGGAGCGGGAGGCGGCATCGGCGGTGCTGTGGCACGCGCATTTGCAAAAGAAGGGGCCAGGGTCTTTCTGGCCGGGCCTCACCGGGCATCCGTCGAAGCGGTGGCCCAGGAGATTGTCGCCGCGGGCGGGTTCGCCGAAGCTGCAGAAGTGGATGCTCTCGACGAGCAGGCTATCGAGAAGCACCTGCAGTCTGTCATCGATCGAACGGAACATCTCGACATTTCTTTCAACGCGATCGCGATTCCGGATGCCAAAATCTTGGGCGTGCCGCTGATTGAGCTGGATGCGACGTTGTTCGATCTCGCTGGAGGCTATGTCAGGTCGTACTTCCTGACTGCCCGCTTAGCGGCCCGGCGGATGATCCCGAACAGATCGGGCGTGATCATGACCGTTACCGCACTGCACTCGCGGATGGGGATTCCATTAGTGGGAGGCTACGGCCCGGCGCAGGCCGCCAAGGAATCTCTCACCCGAAGTCTGTCCGCCGAACTTGCACCTCATGGAATTAGGGTGATCGGTTTGCGGCCGCAGGGCATGCCAGAGACGGCCACAATCAGGCGCGCTTACGAGCCGCGTGCTAAAGCATCGGGGATGACCTGGGAACAATGGCAAACGATGCTGGCAAGCAGAACCCACCCGCGGCGGCTTATGACGCTCGAGGAGATGGCCAACGCTGCGGTCTTCTTTGCTTCAGACAAGGCGAGCGGGCTGACAGGAACGACCGTCAACTTGACAATGGGCAGCTTGGACGACTAGCGGCCTTGCCCGGGCCAAGCGGTTGGTCGGCACCCGCAGACTTACGCTAATGGGGTTCTGAGATCAATAATCGGGGTGAAGCATCGGCCTCGACGCTATTGACGTGCAAAAAAGAGTAATAAACGAATGGCGGCTCTGCCGGTACCGCCGAAAGCTAGAACGACAGTGAGAACCGGCTTTCGAGAAACTCTCCCAATTTCGCCGTTGCCTTGAATTGCGGGATGGGGTCCAGTTGCTTGAATGCCGAGGTGAACGCATTCGAGAGGCTCCAGAAGGTTCGCGACCGGAATTCCTCGTACGTCGGCTTGAAGTAAAGGTCGTGGACCGTTCGGGCGAGATGTTTGGGAGCTTCGAGCTTGCCCTCCACAAATGCTTCGTAGATGACCACTTTGGCCGTCACGTCCGTCAACTCGCTCCTCTGCCACATTTCCACCTGCTTTCGCATCGGATCAAAGTTCCGTTGCATTCGGTCCACTCCGACCGATACGCAATCGATCAGAGAAAACGACTTCGAGTGTTTGGCCAGCACTGGCGTGAAGTCTCCCGAAAACGCCATGTTCGAACACACGAATACCCGATAGCCGCAGGTCATCGCCAGCCGCATGCTCTTGTCATGGGAATTGCGCAACCCGATGGAGAAGCGGCAACCCTCCATTTCGCTTGCAAGATCGAGAACTCCGAACATCTTCATGCCATCGGGCGACACCGCATATTCGTCGTGGACGACTCCGATGTGGCGAAACCCGAGAGTCTCAATGAGTGCCTGCACGATCTCATGATGCGGGATCGGGCGGTGTGTTTCCGTCGCCGGCGGTGTGGGAACCAGCGCCAGTTCTTCGCGGCCAATGGTCCGGCCGCTATAGCCAATGAGCGTACTTGTTTCTGACATACAACTTTCCTCCTTAATGGTTAATTGAGAATGTTGGATTGAGAATTGCTTCGAGGTTCCGGATTCCCGAGTGAGATCAGCAGACGTCTGGTTTCATCATCCGAATAGCGATGGTTGGTCTGGAGTGGCTCGCCGGCCACGCGGCTTTCTGCCGGACAGGGAGTCCGGTCGCTGCCCGAACATCAATATCGATGTTGTCAGTGCTTCTTCGACTAAGTCTGCAGAGCCATTCTCGGTACCGCGCAGGTCATCCGGCGCGTCGAGTAGGACAGCATCCCCGGTTGACTCGGCAGTTGTGGGGAGCAGTTTTTGATGTTCTGCGTTGAGGGCTTTCCAGACTGCGTCGGCAGTCTCGCCGATTCCGTTCCTTTGGACCAGTTCTCGCGCCATAGCCGACAGCATGTCGTCGTCTTCATCGATCGACTGCAGGCCCTCACCCGCAAACTTGCCTTCCATGGTGAGGGCCACTAGTAGTTTCTTTCCCATCAAACGCAAACAAGACGTCTGCATGGTTCCTTCGTAGCAAAGAAACTTCACGCGCACCGGACGCCGCTGTCCGATACGCCAGGACCGGCGGCTCGCCTGCCGCAGCGTGTGTAGCGAATACCCGGACTCATAGAAAAGGATGGTCGGAAAATCCAGCAGGTCTAGGCCGGTTTCGACCAGCTTGGGATGCGAAATGACGACCTGCACTCCTTCCTTGACTTGCCGCGCATACCAGGCTTCCCGCTTGGAGGTGTCGACCGAGGCGCGCAAAACTGCTACGCGAATGCCTTCGTTCGCGAGAATTCGCTCAAGTCGGGCGGTCACGTCCCGCTTCTGCGTATAAACTGCGAACACTTGGCAGCGCCGTTTTTCGGCCAGTTCACTTCTGATTTCTTCAATGAGTTTTCTTTCCTTCGAATAAAGTTGTTCTTCAGGAAGATCCTGTGTCTCCGCGATGACAAAACGAACATTGCGCT
>JASHPL010000441.1 GCA_030038125.1 Candidatus Sulfotelmatobacter sp. | reverse complement strand
CTATCCGCGCATGTTGGCAGGATTCTGGGTAGCCTCGATTCAAAATAAGTTTTCATTTGTTCTCTTAGGGATCATTGCGCTCTTGAGCGTGGCCGGAGCCTACTTTCGATACAAACGTGGACTAACCATCGTCGAAGCATTCCTGGCTCCCTATCTTGTCATGATCCTTGTCCTGCCCTTTGTCCCCGGCATTCGATTCGTTTTTCCGCTCATCCCCTGGATTGTCTTTCTAGCACTGTACGGCCTCCGCAACCTCGCGATGCATTTTGTTCCGCGCTACTCCTCGGCCGCTCTTTGCATGTTCTTGTGCCTGATTGCCGTTCCCTATCTACTGGCTTATCACAAGATGGATTTCGGACCCATCCTTGAATCGACCGGACTCCCCGAATTCAACTCCCTCTGCGAGGCTGTCCGCAACCGCACCACGCCCGGCGATGTGCTGATTTATTTCCGTGCGCGAGCGCTCTCCCTCTACACGGGGCGCAGCGCTTCCAGCTACAACCGCAATGGAACCGAGCAGGAACTGCAGCTTTGGGCCGACAGCATTCATGCGAGTTACTTGATTACCACCGATGCCTTTGATGAGGATGATGGATTTCTCGCCCATTATGTGGAAAATCATGCTTCCGCCCTGGAACTGATCTATGAGAACGCGCATTTCAAGTTGTACCGGATCCTCATGAATTTGGACCCCATAGTGCACGCGAATGCACCTGCGGCGCTGGGGAGAGCCGGAAATTGAAACGCGTCCCGGAGGTACGGCTGAGTTTTTCGCACATACCCGCAGCTTTCCCCGATCAAGGCCTGCATGAATTCTGAGACTGCTCGAAGTCTCTCCCTTCAGCAGCGCGCAGCTTCCCGTCATAGTAAAGTGGTGAGATGATAAAAAGGATTCCCTTTTGACCTCCGGCATTCGCAACATCGCCATCATCGCCCACGTGGATCATGGAAAGACCACGCTGGTCGATGCCATGCTCAAGCAGAGCGGGACGTTTCGCGCCAACGAAACCGTCGCCGATCGCGTCATGGATTCCAATGAACTGGAACGCGAGCGCGGCATCACGATCCTGGCAAAAAATACGGCGATTTTCTATCACGATGTAAAGATCAACATCGTCGACACGCCCGGCCATAGCGATTTTGGCGGCGAGGTCGAGCGCGCCTTGAAAATGGTCGATGGCGTCATGCTCCTGGTCGATGCCAGCGAGGGCCCCCTGCCGCAAACCCGCTATGTGCTGGGCAAGGCGCTCGAAGCCAAGCTGCCGCCCATCGTGGTTATCAATAAGATCGACCGCGCCGATGCCCGTCCGCAGGAAGTGCTCAATGAAATCTACGATCTCTTCATCGATCTCGACGCCAAAGAAGAGCAACTTGATTTTCCCGTTCTCTACACTAACGCCAAAACCGGTACGGCCTCGACCGGCATCGACATTTCAGGCGAAGACCTGCGCCCGCTGTTCGATGCCATTCTGAACACGATTCCTCCGCCCCAAGGCGACGCCATCGGTCCCTTGCAAATACTCGTTGCCAATCTCGATTACAGCGATTATCTGGGACGGCTCGCCATCGCGCGCGTATTCAACGGCACACTGCGCACGGGAGAAGAGGTTGCCATCGCCAAACTCGATGGCTCGCTGCACAAGACGAAGATTACGAAATTATTTTCCTTCGCCGGCTTGAAGCGCACTGACATCACCGAGACCGAACTCGGCGATATCGTCGCGGTCGCCGGAGTTGAGGGGATCACCATCGGCGAGACGATTACCGAGGCGGAAAATCCCGCGCCCCTGCCGCCCATCGCCATCGACGAACCGACGATCGCCATGCTGTTCACCGTCAACACATCGCCCTTTGCAGGCAAGGACGGCGCCTACGTCACCTCGCGCCATCTCCGCGAGCGCCTGGAAAAAGAGCTGCTCACCAATGTCTCTTTGCGTGTCGAAGAAACCGGCACGACCGATTCCTTCAAAGTGCTCGGCCGTGGTGAACTGCAGCTCTCCATCCTGATCGAAATGATGCGCCGCGAGGGATACGAACTCATGGTGGGCAAGCCGGAGATCGTGACTAAGCGCATCGACGGCAAGCTGATGGAGCCAGTGGAGCACCTCACCATTGATGTCCCTGAAGAATTTGTCGGCGTGGTGATGGAGCAACTCGGCGCCCGTAAGGGCGAAGTCGCCAACATGCACAATCACGGCTACGGACGCGTGCGCATCGAGTTTCGCGTGCCCAGCCGCGGTCTGATCGGCCTTCGCAGCCAGCTGCTCACCGACACGCGCGGCACCATCGTAATGAATTCCCTGTTCGACGGTTACACCGAATGGCAAGGAGAAATTCCGCATCGGCTCACCGGAGCCCTCATCGCCGACCGTCCAGGGACTTCCACCGCGTATGCTTTGTGGGGATTGCAGGAGCGCGGCGAACTTTTCGTAGGACCCGGCATAGAACTTTATGAAGGGATGATCATTGGTGAAAACGCGAAGGACAACGATCTGGACGTGAATGCCGTGCGTGAGAAGAAGCTTACCAATATGCGGGCATCGACCGCCGATGAGGCCATTCGTCTCGTTCCCTTCCGGGCGCTGAATCTCGAACAGGCGATCGAATTCATCACCGACGACGAGTTTGTCGAAGTCACACCGAAATCGCTGCGTCTGCGCAAGAAGACCCTCCCGGCCAATAAGCGCAAGAAAAGTACGATGGTGGTTGTGGAAGAATCGTGAAGAAAGCTGACGCCCCTAAGGAACCCAATCAAAAACCGGGATTCCGCATGTTCCTGGTTCCCTGCAGTTGCGGAACAACATTCGCCGTCGCGGAAAATTACGACCGCCAGGGAACAGTCTGGAGTCGCTATCTCACCTGTCCCGGCTGCGGAAAAAAACACGATCCCAAGAACCGGCTTCTGCAGATGGGCTTCCATCGGGAAGGTTATTGGAAAGTCGACGCCTGCTAGTGACCCTGAGTTCTGCCCGCGTGCACTCTCGCACTACCTTCCGAAATCCGATTCACAGGCGGCTTTACAAAAACCTGTTATACTGCTGGCCGCAATTGACTGTTCGCCAGCTCCGGTCTCGATTTTCAGGAACGGCCCTCCGGCCTGCCAAGTCCGCGAACTGAGCTCGCACTTCGACAGCTCAATGCAGGGGCGACGCGTGAAAAACATATTTGTAGGGAATCTCAGCTTCAACACCAATGAAGATGAGTTGCGCCAGGCTTTCGAGGCTTTCGGGCAGGTGGATCGCGTGAGCATTTTGACCGACCGCGACACAGGACGGTCGCGCGGCTTCGGCTTCGTCGAAATGGCCAATAACGAAGAGGGCGACAAAGCCATCTCCGGCTTGAACGGTTCGCAACTGGGCGGCCGCACCATCAATGTTAACGAGGCTCGGCCGAAAACAGAGCGCGTCGGCGGCGGGCGTGATCGCGGAGATCGAGGCGATCGAGGAGATCGGGGACGCGGAGGCTTCGCCAGCCGTCGCGACCGCTAACAACCAAGACATTCTGCAGAGCTCAGCAGCTTTCAGCGCTGTGATGTGGTGCAGTGTTTATTGGGAAGATCCTTGCCCGGCCTCTCCGCTATGATTTTCCTATGCCATCCTCGGCCGGATCCACGGTTCTGAGTTTCGAAGACGCTCGACGCATCGTCGAAGAACACGCGGCGAAAATCGCGCCGCCGGCAACGGAATCCGTCGAACTGCTCGCCGCGGCCGGTCGTGTACTGGCCGAGCCCGTGCTGGCAGATCGCGACATTCCTCCCTTCCCACGAACCACGCGCGACGGATACGCCGTCCGTTCAGCCGATCTCGCCACCGTCCCTGCCATTCTCGACGTGGTCGGCGAAATCAAAGCCGGCGAGAAAATTGAGAACATTCCCACTCACATCAATTCTGGCCAAGCGGCTTCCATCATGACCGGTGCGCCGGTTCCCGCCGGAGCCGATGCCGTCGTCATGGTGGAATACAGCTCGCGTCGTGACAATCGAGTCGAGATCGCAAAGAGCGTAATTCCGGGCGAGAACGTGGTTCCCTGCGCTGCGGAGGCTAAGCAAGGGGAGCGTGTTCTCGATCGCGGCTTTCGGCTGAATGAGGCAGCGATCGCGCTGGCCGCATCGGTCGGCAAGTCGCGTCTCGAAGTCTTTCGCCGTCCGCGAGTCGCCGTGCTATCGACCGGCGACGAGATCGTCGAGATTGCCGCCACCCCAGGTCCAACGCAGATTCGCAACTCCAACAGCTACTCGCTTGCCTTTCAGATATTGCGAGCGGGAGGCGAACCGGTGCTGCTGCCCATTGCCCCCGATAAACCTGAGCCATTGCGGCGGCTCATGGAACAAGGCCTCGAGTGCGATCTGCTTCTTATCACCGGCGGGGTTTCTATGGGGCGCTACGATCTCGTCGAGCAGGTTCTTGCAGAGGTTGGCGCTGAATTTTTTTTCACCGGAGCGAAAATCCAACCGGGGAAGCCTGTTGTTTTTGGCCAGCGCAGCGCGGGCGCTCGTGTGGGCGAAAAAGTTCCGGCGAAGACGAGCTATTTTTTCGGTCTTCCTGGCAACCCGGTTTCGACGATGGTCACGTTCGACATCTTCGTGCGCCCCCTGATCGAAGCGCTCGCAGGGCAACCTCCCCGCAAGCTTGCATTCCTGCATGCGCGACTGAGGTCGGAAATTCGCGTGAAAACCGGGCTGAGACGTTTTCTGCCGGCAATTCTCTCTGGCGAATTGGAAACCAGCGAGGTCGAACTTGTACGATGGCAAGGCTCGGGCGATATCGCCGCCACCGCACGCGCGAATTGCTATGTCGTGATTCCCCCGGATCGCGAATGCGTTCCAGTTGGCGAGTGGGTTCCCGTGATGATGAAGTAGCGACAAATCCCGACTCTTCCGGACCAAATCCCGACTCTTCCTGACCAAATCCTCGCGGCAGACGGAAAATCCCAAAAAATCTTGTCAAGGGGGTTTTTTCGATCGATTTCCTCTAACCTGCTGAAAGCATTCCAAATATATTTTTTGAAAAATGTCCGGTTGCCCCCCTCCAATTTGCTATTCTAAAAATAGAGAGGAAATTCTGAAGAGAAGGCGCGGCCTATGGCTCGCGCCTTTTGTTTTGGGCCAAAAGGGGATGAGTTTGACGATATCGGAAGTCAGAGAATGGCAGCTTTTTCATAGATTTAAACAACACGAACGACCGCAAGCAACACGACAACAGACTCGACGAAATCGATATCTTCGCCGCCACGTGATTCCGGCAAATGTCTGGTATAACTGCGAATTGGATGCTCGAATTCGCGTGTAAGCTACGCTCCCACGGCTTGCGGTTTGCTGGCAAGCAACTGCCTTAACACGTACTGCAGAATGCCGCCATTAGCGTAGTAGAGCGCTTCCTGCGGCGTGTCGATGCGGACGACCGCATCGAACTCAACCGGTTCCTTGTCCTTGCTGCCTTTGCCTCTCGGCGTAGCGCGCACTTTCACGGTGCGTCCGGCAGCAAAGTGTTCGACCACGCCGCTGATGCCGGAGATGTCGAAGTTTTCTTCTCCCGTCAGCTTGAGCGATTCGGCGTTCTGATCGGCGGGAAATTGCAAGGGGAGAATGCCCATACCCACGAGGTTGGATCGATGAATGCGTTCATAACTTTCCGCGATCACCGCGCGCACACCGAGCAGCGCCGGGCCTTTCGCCGCCCAGTCGCGCGACGATCCCGAGCCGTACTCTTTGCCTGCAAGAATGATCAGCGGCGTTGCCTCGGCGCGATATTTTTCCGAAGCCTCGAAGATCGACATTTCAGTATTGGTCGGAAGATGGCGCGTGAATCCGCCCTCGGTAGCGACCAGCTTGTTGCGCAGGCGAACGTTGGCAAACGTTCCCCGCACCATCACTTCGTGATTGCCGCGGCGCGAGCCGTAGGAATTGAAATCCGCCGGCTTTACGCCATGCTCCTGCAGATATTTTCCGGCTGGGCTGTCTTTTTTGATCGAGCCTGCAGGAGAAATGTGATCGGTGGTGACGCTGTCGCCGAGCACGGCAAGAACGCGTGCCTTCTTGATTTCCTCCACCGGAGCGGGCTTCACCTCCATGTCGTCGAAATACGGCGCGCGGCGGATGTAGGTCGAATCTTTTTCCCAGGCGTAGGTTTCGCCCTTGGGAACCGACAGGCCGCGCCAGCGTTCGTCTCCTTTGAAAACCTCGCCGTAGGATTTTGTGAACATATCCGAGGAAATCGACTGTTGAATCGTCTCCTCAATCTCGCGCGAAGCCGGCCACAGATCGGCGAGATAGACGGGCTGTCCATCGCGTCCTTTGCCGATGGGATCTTTGCGCAGGTCGATGTCGATTCGTCCGGCCAGGGCAAACGCCACGACCAGCGGCGGCGACATCAGATAATTGGCGCGCACTTCGGAGTTGATGCGTCCCTCGAAGTTGCGATTGCCGGAGAGGACCGAAGCCACCACCAATTCTTTTTCGTCGATGGTCCTGGAAACTTCGTCCGGCAGCGGGCCGGAGTTTCCGATGCAAGTGGTGCAGCCGTATCCGACGAGGTGAAATTTAAGTTTTTCCAGATAAGGCATCAACCCGGCTTTGTCGAGATAGTCGCGGACCACTTTCGATCCGGGCGCAAGCGACGTCTTGACCCAGGGGGGAACCGTCAGTCCTTTTTCGACGGCTTTCCTGGCAAGCAATCCCGCGCCGATCAATACGGAAGGATTCGAGGTGTTCGTGCAGGAAGTGATCGCCGCGATTACCACGCTGCCATGCTTGAGCGCCTCTTTCACTTGCGCCGGCGCATGCTCGTGCACATTTGGATCTTCGACGCCGATGGCGGCCGGGCTTCCGCCCTCCTGCTCCCAATGTTCCTTCGTGGTCTTGTTATTCACAGTAAGCGGAGTGGCAGCGTTGGCCGCCGCTTTTGGCTTCATCAGCGACGGCAGCGCCTTGGTGAAGGACTCCGCCGCTTGCGAAAGAATCACGCGATCCTGCGGACGCTTTGGACCCGCGAGGCTCGGCTCAACTGTCGCGAGATCGAGGGTAAGCAATTCGGAGTATTCCGCTTCCGGGCTCTTCTCGTCGTGAAACATTCCCTGCTCGCGCGCGTAAGCCTCCACCAGAGCGATTTGT
Source organism: Candidatus Sulfotelmatobacter sp. (assembly GCA_030038125.1). GTDB lineage: Bacteria > Acidobacteriota > Terriglobia > Terriglobales > Acidobacteriaceae > Sulfotelmatobacter. The sequence goes on along the minus strand of JASHPL010000441.1, from coordinate 6,752 downwards.
TCTCGGCTGCGTCCGGTCAGTTCGAGATAGCGCAGGGTTTCTTTGTCGATGGGAAAAATACCGCAAGTCGCGCCGTATTCCGGCGACATGTTCGCGATCGTGGCGCGATCGGCGAGCGCCAGATCGCGCAATCCCGGCCCGAAATACTCTACAAACTTTCCCACTACGCCGTGCTTGCGCAGCATCTCCGTGACTGTGAGAACCAGATCGGTTGCGGTCGCGCCTTCGCGCAAGCGTCCTGTCAGTTTCACTCCGACCACCAGGGGAATGAGCATCGAAACGGGCTGGCCCAGCATCGCGGCCTCCGCCTCAATCCCTCCCACGCCCCACCCCAGCACTCCCAAGCCGTTAATCATCGTGGTGTGACTGTCGGTGCCGACCAGAGTATCGGGATACGCGACGCGCTTGCCAGGAGACTCGTGTACGAAAACAACACGCGCCAGGTATTCGAGATTGACCTGGTGCACGATCCCGGTGTCGGGTGGGACGATGGCGAGATTGCGGAAGCCGGTCTGTCCCCAACGAAGAAATGAGTAGCGCTCCTTGTTGCGCTGGAATTCAAGCAGCGCATTCATCTCCAGGGCATTCTGGTTGCCGAATTCATCGACCTGCACGGAATGATCGATTACCAACTCAACCGGCTGCAGCGGGTTGATCAGCGCCGGATCGCCGCCGAGTTGTTTCATGGCGTCGCGCATGGCGGCGAGATCGACAACACAAGGAACACCGGTAAAGTCCTGCAGCAGGACGCGGCTGGGCGTGAACGCGATCTCTTTGTCTGGCTTCGAGTTTTTGTTCCAGGCGGCGAGCGCGCGGATCTCTTCTTTCTTTACGTTGCGACCGTCCTCATTCCGCAGCAGATTTTCGAGCAGGATATGCATCGCAAAGGGCAGGTGTTTGGTGGAAATTCCCTGCTGATCGAGCGCGTCGAGGCGGTAGATTTCGAATTCTTTCTTGCCAACTTTGAGAACAGAGCGGCTATTGAAGCTGTTTACCGGCATGATGGCCTTCCTGAAACGATGACTTCGCACGCTGGGATTAGGCGGCGCGATTCGTAACGTATCAGTTTAATGCGTTTCGGGGAGATTAGTAAGAGAGGCGAGCGCTGCGATGGGCGAGAAATTTGTGCTCGCTGCAGGGAATGGTCGAGTCCTGCATCCTGTTACCAAGACCTGATTCCGGCCGATTGGAGGCCGATCTTTCCGATCTTCGAGCCGCAGAATCTTTTAGATTCGGGGGAGAGTTAATCTGCAAACATGAGAGGACTAGTTTCTGGTGGGCTAATGGCCAGTTGAAATTGGGAGGGTAAATCCCAGCGCTTGAGGGCTGGCGCGAACCGCAGGAATTTCCGCAAACAACAAAAAACGAAAGGGCCGGAGAGCTCACTTCCCAACCCTTTCGTCTTGAGGAGCAGTTGATGCTCTACTTCAAAGCCGCGATGATTGTTTCGGTTGAAGGGGCATTCCCCTTGGCGCGCAGTTCGGCTTCCGCCTTGCTCTCGGACAGCTTTTCAATTCCCTTGCCCTCGAGGCCGACTCCAGTCAGGAAATAGTTGTCGCCGTATCTGTGGAAAATCAGCGAGAAGCCCTCGCGGCTGTTTTTGCTCTCATCGGGCGTGGTCATGACCGCGACGGACAGCTTGGCGGCTGGGTTCTGAATGTTCAAAGCCCAGACGCCATTGCCGGCAGGGCGTACGACGTATGTTCCTGCCGGAGCGAGATTCTTGCCCAGCATGAAGTGGAAAGGAACATTGGCTACGATATAGCTAGCGGACCCGAGTTGCTGAGCCGAAGCCAGGACTGGAAGCATCATCAACACGATCGCGATCATCATCCCTGCGCGTTTCATAGATCATCTCCTAGAATTTGTTCCGCATTGCCCGGAAGTGTCTGCATCATGCGCCGCAGTCGCGGAAAGGTCCATGGAGGCTCTCTGAATTGATATCAATTGATCTGAAGAATTCGCGGGTTATCTTGACAGGGGGCGGGGCGCGGAGAAGAATTATGCTAATGGGGAGGACGTGGGGTCCATGCCAGAAAGGAAGGTTCGATTTTCGGACTTCGAACTGGATTTCGGCGGTTTTCAGCTACGTCGTGGCGGAGCGCCGGTGCACCTGGAGGGTCTTCCCTTGCAATTGCTGATGCTGCTGGTAGATCGGCAGCGTGAGATCGTCACACGCGACCAGATCGCCGATGTTTTGTGGGGGAAAGAAGTCTTTGTAGATGTGGAACAAGGCATCAATACGGCGATTCGGAAAGTACGGATGGCGCTCGAGGATGATAGCGAGCAGCCCCAATTTTTGCAGACCGTGGTGGGAAAGGGATATCGATTTGTGGCACCGCTGGCGTCCGAGCCCGAGCAAGTAATGTTTTCCGCGGAAGAGCTGGGAAATGCGATTATGGCCGCAGCCGGATTAGACTTGCATCCTCCCGATAGACCCTCCGAAATTCCTGAAGAATAGTGGTGTCTGCGCTTATGAAGGCCTGAGCGCCGTATCATCCCATCAACCCGTACGACCGGTGGTCTCTTGCCTTCGCTCGGGATGAGAGCAAAGATCAATGCGCGGTATGCCAGACCTGGTAGACCACCACGGCAAACATGAAGACAAGATAAATCCGGAGTACCCAGAATAAAAACATCTCTACGGCGGTGAGATTTCGCCGGGCGACTCGGTGCTTGGCTTTTGCGGCGATGAACTGATCGGGTTCGAGCGAGGCGACGATGGAGGCCAGTTCTTCGGCCGGAACTTCCACCGGAGTTTCTCCCAGTGGCGCGGAATTTAAGTGCTTCTCCACCTATGTGCCTCCCAGGAATGCCAGCGCGTGGGGCGCGATCACACTGGCACCAAACAGCACGCCCGCGGCAATCAAGACGATGACCACTCCTAACGCGAGAATATTTGCCCAAAGAGGGCTTACCAGTTCGCCCATGAGTTCGCGATCGTTGACCAACATGTAGAGAAAAAGCAACGCGGGCGGCATCGCGAGAACTGCGATCACGTTGACCACGAGCACGATATAGACCAGCGGAATGCCTGGAATGAGGACCAGAGCAGCCGCAGCCGCGGCTTCGAGCAGCAGAACGAGATAAAAAGATTTCCCCTGGCGGAAGGGCAGGTTGAGGCTATGGGGACGGCGCGCTACCTCGCCGAACGCGTAGGCCGAAGAAGTCGAGATTGTGATGGCGGCCACCATTCCGGCCTCAAACATTCCCAGCGCGAAAAGCGTGGATCCCAAACTGCCCACAAAAGGCCGCAGCGCCTGAGCGAATTCGGCGGCTTCGAAATTTGCGGCGGACATGCCGTGCGCAAACAAAGGAGCGGTCGCCACGATCGTAGCCAACGCGGCCAATGCGGCAAAAGTCGCGCCCAGCACGGTATCTACGCGGCCGAAGCGGATGTCGTGGGTGGTCAGGCCTTTGTCGGCGATGGCGCTTTGCTGGAAGAAGAGCATCCAGGGAGTGACCGTTGCTCCGATGTCGGCGAGCAGGATCAGCACCGTGTCGGGAGTCACGCCACCGGGGAGCGGTTTCCAGGTGAAGAGCGCATGTCCGATTGTGCCCCAATGCGGATGGCTGAGCAAAGCAACCGGGACGAAGATCAGGTTGAACATTGCTGCCGCCAGTGTGACGCGCTCCCAGGTCCAATAACGATGGGCCATTAAGGCCGCGAAAAGGATCAGCCATGCGCCCAGCACCGCCAGGCAGGGAGGAATGCCGAAGAATCCCAGGCCGGCGCGGATGGCAATGAACTCAGTCACTAAGGTGAGAAAATTGCCGACCATGAGATCGATCATGGAGAACCATCCCCAGAATGGACCGAAACGGTCGAAGATCAATTCGGCGTGGCCGCGATGCGTGGCTGCGCCCAAGCGGACAGTCATCTCCTGAACCACACAAGCCATGAGAAAAGTCAGGACCACGAACGGGAGGAAAAAACCGATGCCGAAACGCGCTCCGGTAGCGGCATACGAAAGCATGCTGGGACCATCGTTTTCTCCCAGCATGACGAGAATTCCGGGGCCGATGAGGAGCCAAAGCAAACGGCTTCTAGACCATATTCCGCGCTGAACCCGAGTCGTCAAAACGCGCTCGCGATCGTGCGCGCGATCGATGTCCTCGTGGGTAACGACGATATCGGTGGTCGACCAGCCGTTCAGGACTTTATAGAGAAAGCCCTTCTGCAGATTCGGCGCGGTCTCTTTTTCACCCATTCGATTCGTGCCTGCGGACAGGAAGATCGATTACAAAAAATCCACCCCGGTGACCCAGGAATTGGTTAGCCCCAGTATACAAGAATCGATAAACTACAGTTAACTATTTTACGGATTTCATAAATTGGGGGCGCAACCGCCCGGCGACTCCAGGCACTGTTGAATCGCTTGCGCCGATTGGGATGACGTTTTGAAGAGAACTACAGTAACTTCAGGAAAGGACTAAATCGAGTTAGTGAAATTGGGCTGCCCGGCCTGACGTAATCAGGGATGGCTTAGCGATGCGAGCGACTGATGGGAGCGAGCCACACGCGTCCGGAAGCGGCAGGACCCAGCGATACCTTTCCTGCCGAAGTGGTGAGTGTGACAGTTTGATCGTAATTGCGTTCGAGTAGATGCAGTCTGGCAGCGGGACGAATGCCGCGAGCTTCCAGAAATTCCAGCAGTTGTCGGTCGCGCTCGTAAATTCCGCTGACCGAATAGTGTTGATCTACCTCGGCGTCCGCCAGCAGAACGAGACCTCGCTTGCGCCGGCTCGAGGGGCCTTCGACCTCGCTGAGATTGCCGTGGGGGCAAGCGCCACCGGATCCCAGCTTGGCCAGGAGCTTGGCCTCAAAATCCGGCGAAACGGCGTGTTCCAGTCGTTCGGCTTCGTCATGCACCTTCCACCACTCCATGCCAAACATCTCCGACAACATACGCTCGATGAGATGATGTCGCACGGTCAATTTGCGGGCGATCTTGCGTCCGGCAGCGGTGAGGCGAATCTCGCCGCTTTTTTCGACCTCGACGAGGCCATCTTTTTTCAAGCGCCGCAGAGCCATGGTCACAGCGGGCGCGGAAACCTTATGCCAGTCGGCCAGACGGGCAGAAATTACCGTTTCCCCTTCGCTCTCGGCCTCGAGGATGGACTTCAGATAGTCTTCTTTGGAAACGGTAATCATGGGAGCATTATACGAGGGCGATTAATCGTAGTTAAGCTATTGTCGTGCCATTGCCAGCCGCTTTGGACTCACGATTTTGGTAGTGCTGCCACATCTGGAGTGAGAAACGATTTGGCGAGTTTGGCATCCAGCGCGTCGTTATTCGTGTCAGTTAACGAAGACCGCGATAGCGCTCACTCTGGGCAGGCACAATTTCGGACACAACGAGTTACAGCCAGAATCTGGGTGAGGGGCGATGCCACGTCGAGTCAAACCGAAATGTATAATTAGCGCAATGCGCCCGTAGCTCAGTCTGGATAGAGCGATTGCCTCCGGAGCAATAGGTCGGGAGTTCGAATCTCTCCGGGCGCACCATTTCCTTGCCGGTCTTCCGAGAAAAGATTCTTCGGCTGCGTATGAACTATGACGCACTTCTGGTGGTTTCCTTCGGCGGTCCGGAATCTCGCCAGGACGTCATTCCCTTCCTGGAAAATGTTCTCCGCGGAAGAAATGTTCCCCGCGAACGCATGCTCGCCGTCGCCGAGCACTACTATCACTTCGACGGCAAGAGTCCGATCAATCAACAGACTCGCAATCTGATCGCAGCCGTTCAAGCCGAACTCAAGCAGCACGGTCCGGAACTGCCGGTTTACTGGGGGAATCGTAATTGGCATCCCATGCTCGCCGACACCTTGCGCGAAATGAAACAGAATGGGATTCGCCGCGCGCTCGGCTTGGTGACTTCGGCGTTCAGTTCCTATTCGGGATGCCGCCAATATCGCGAAGACATCGCCCGCGCACAGAGTGAAGCGGGCCCGGGCGGCGCCGAGATTGACAAGTTGCGCGTCTTTTTCAACCACCCTGGATTCATCGAGGCCACAGAAGATCGCGTGCGCGAAGCTCTGCAGCAGCTCCCGGGCGAGGCACGGCAAAACGTTCAAGTCGTTTACACCGCACACAGCATTCCGCTATCGATGGCGGACACCTGCGACTATGTGGCACAACTCGAAGAAGTAAGGAGGCTAATTTCCGGCCGCGTGGGAATCAGCCATGATGCTTTGGTGTACCAGAGCCGCAGCGGCGCCCCCGGACAGCCGTGGCTCGAACCGGACATTCTCCATTACTTGAGCGAAATCAAAACCCGCAACCTGGCCACGGCCGTTGTGCTCGCCCCCATCAGCTTCATCTCCGATCACATGGAAGTGCTTTACGACCTCGATATCGAAGCGCGTCAGCTTTGCGAATCTATGTCACTGGCGATGGTGCGGGCGAAGACGGTCGGCGTGCATCCCAAATTCATCGCCATGATCCGTGAGCTGATTCTGGAACGCATCCATCCCGAGACCGAACGGCGCTGGTTGGGATCGCTGGGAGCACGCGAAGATGTTTGTGCGGAGAATTGCTGCCCTGCACCAACCCGCCCGGGAAGGCCTATCTCAGTTCAGCGCTGAGCGATGGGAACCTTGGGCGGCTCGTAGTCCGTTGCTTTCGGCCGACCTTCGACGAGGAGCATGGTGTCCAGAATCGTGTGGATCACCTGTTGGTTGCCCATCGCGGTGTTGAGCATGATGTGATAGAGCGAACGTGTCGGCCAATCCGCGTTGAAGTAATGCTTGAT
>JASHPL010000440.1 GCA_030038125.1 Candidatus Sulfotelmatobacter sp. | reverse complement strand
CGGCTCTGTGTTGTCCACATGGTGCCGCACCGGTTTTAACGTTTTAAGATAGGCAAACATCGCGCCAATGTCCTCGTCCGTCATTCCTCGGTAGGCGTGCCAAGGCATGATCTGGTTGAGCTTCCGTGCGCCCACAGACCCCGTGCGGATTGCCTCGGTGAACATGGCTTGATTGTAGTAAGAAATCCCCGATTGGTCAGGAGTGATGTTGGCACTGGCTACGCGGCCCCACGGTCCATCAAGAATGAACCCTCCGCCAAAGTCCATCCCCGGAACTGGCTGCCCGTGTGCGTCCTGCGGCGTGTGGCAATCCGTGCATCCGGCGATTGTCACCAAGTATTTCCCGCGCTTTTCAGGAGTCGAAACATCGGGTTCAGGCACCGGTGCATCCAGTGGCTGGGGCACGGTGCGGATCAGGTAATTCACCGGAAAAATCAACTGCGTCGTCGGCTGCTGTTTGTGCAGGGACGGCAGCGACCGCAAGTAGACGATGACCGATGCCGAGTCTTCGTCAGACATATGGCGGAAATCCAAGTAGGGCATAAACGGAAACAATGCCCGCCCGTCGTGGCTAATGCCTTCGCGGATAGCGCGTGCCAGTTGATCGTCGCTCCAGTTCCCCGCGCCCGTTTCGGCATCGGGAGTGATGTTCGGCGCATAGACCTTTCCGGGAAAACCTTTGAGCACACTCATGTCTTGGCCCGCGCCAAGCGTGTTGGGCAGTATCGGCGCATCGTGCGCTGTCCAATCGTGCTCTGCGTGGCAACCCATGCAATCAGTCACATTCAGCACCAAGTACTCGCCGCGAGCCAAGCGTTGCCGTGTGCTCTGAAACTTCCGTGCAGTGAGCGGGCGCGTCCTCGGCCCGATAAACGGACGCCATCCGATGGTAAAGGTGATCACTGCGGCCACAACGAGCACCAACACTACGAACACCACGCCCAACGTCTTTCCAAGTTTGTTCACCCTAGAAACCTCCTGTGTGCCGAACCGGGCGTGACCGTCATAAATCTGCACTAGAACAGAATCGAAGGCAAGTCGCATCAATGGAGTCGTTGTAAGGGCCCGGCATCAACGACGCGAACCATCAGCGAACCCGTCTCAGCCGAACGGTGAGCAGGCACGCACGCCAGAAGTTTTCCGCGAACCTTGAGCGCGGGTGAGCTGTATGCAGTGCTTTCCTCCACGCCCGGCAGAGCCAAGCCGATCTTGCGTACAGCGTCGAAATCTATTCCGCTTGTTGGCATGGGCGCGTACAATTTGTCCGCAGAAAGATGCTACCCGAACGACTTTTGCAGCCTCGCGTACTCAGTTTATGCTCTCCAGACTAGGAAAGACATTGCTCACGGCGACTCTGGCGTTGTACTTTCTGATCGCCGCTTTTAACAACATGATCGACTATGGGACCAACTTGAAATTTGTCGAGCATGTCCTGAGCATGGACTCGATCCCCGCCGATGCGAATGTGCTGTGGAGAGCCATCCGTAACCCACAAGTGCACCACGTCGCCTATTGGGGAGTCATCCTCTGGGAACTCGTGACGGGTTGTATTTGCGGACTGGGCGCGAAGCGGCTGTTTTCCGCACTCCGCTCTGAACAGGAATTTGAGGTTGCGAAGAGAACGCCGATAGCCGGTCTTTGGCTGGGACTGCTGCTGTGGTCGCTGGTGTTCATTACGATTGGCGGAGAATGGTTCTTGATGTGGGAATCAAGCCAATGGAACGGCGAACTCGCAGCCCTGCGAATGTTCGTTCTGAATGCACTCACGCTGTTGTTTCTCTACTTGCCAGAAACTACCGCGACCGAATCGAGCGCAAAATAATGTCGCTGGGGTTCGCGGCTTCAATTACCCTGTTGCCGAACGCCTCTGGCGTCAAGCAATAATCATCTAGCTTTACAGGAGCGGTGGTGTCCTGCTGGAAGTAGTGCGGGGCGACCTTACGCAGCTACCGAGCGTTCGAGAGTCGGCGCGCTGAGACTCTCGTGCGCGAACGAATTCGACCGCGAGGGCGCAGTAGCCGTCAGGTCTTCGGCTGCGGCAGAATTAGCTTTTTTGCTGCTCTTTCGTTCCTGAAACAAGAGCCGTCGCAGCGTTCTGAGATCGTTCAGAATCCTACGGCTTTGACTGAGATGGAGTTCGAGCTTGCTCACGTTATAGGCGGCAATTCTCGGTGCATCCAGACGGCGCGACGTGGCGGATTCTCGCTGCATATCACGTTCAAGCTCTCGCTTCGCTTCCGCCACAGTTTCGGCCAGCAGAGCCACAAACTCATGAGCACTCTCCAGAGTCTCGAATTGTTCTTCCATTTTGGAGCCTCCGTTTACGGCTTGCTGTCAGCCTCTCACCTAATAATCCGCGTATTCGGCCTTCTCCGTATCGATCAGCGCCCTCTCTGAATCGTGGTTCTCCGCGATCTTTTCGCCCAGAATCACAAGAAGGGAGTGGCAGAGTTCGGGCTGGTTACATAACAAGGATTCCAATGCCTCAGGAGTCCAAAAACTGAGTTCCGCATCTTCTGTCACGGTCGCGGTCATACCGTGATTTTGCCCGGTAATGGTTGAAGGCAGACCCACCAAGGCACCTGCCCCATGGCAGCGGCTGGGACCAAAATCTAGTCCCAAATCCAATCTGACTTTCCCGCTCAGGACGACGAACATGCCGGAAGCTTTATCGCCTCGCCGAAATAACACTGTGGATTTTGGTTCGTAGATTTTTTTGCCTCGGAGTTCGAGGATGTACCGCAACTGACCGGAAGCCGTTTCCGAAGCCATGATGTCCCCTCCGGCGGTCAATTTGATCGAGTCTAGGCTGGAATCTCGTGGAGGCAAGTGACACTTGTCACAACCAACCGTACGCGTACTCACGGAATATGGTAATTACTCCGTTGCTGGTGCAATGTCTATGGAAGAGCAGGCTCGAACCCTCAGCCACCAAAAAGGCAAACAAAATAGCAACGCAGGTGGGTTGACAACAGAAAAGCTTTTTTGTTCCTCCGAGTGATTCCGATCACTGACAAAACCTACCGCCCAGTTTAAGTCTTGCGTCATGTATAAGTCGGCTCGGGGATCGCCCGCGGCTGACACGGTATCCCCGCCTAAGTCAATTTGTCCCAACCCGGCCCGAATTTGAGAGCAAGGAGGTTCTTGCCATGGAAGTCACATTCTTCAAGTTCGCCTTTTTTGTCTTTGTCGGACTAGCCATTCTTGGCCTACTGACCATGGCGACTGTCGCTGTTGTGTTTTGGCTAAGGATCGCATGGCTTTGGCTCAGGGCAAACCTGAGAACTGCCAAGTCGGGAAACGTATGAACTCTTCGCGTGATCTGTGCCGCGAGTTCACTGTTGACCTGTGTTTTTGTGGTGTGGGAGCCGATTCTAGTCACGACCCAGCGGGATGGTTCAGGCATTCCTTTCAGAAGACTTCCAGCCCGTTGCGTAAACAATGTCGACAAGGAGGTCGTCATGAACGTTTCTCCAAACCCGACTCGAATGTGCTGGATATGTGGGAAGGTTGTTGACCTTTTAACCTCTACCACAGACGAACATGGAAATAGCGTACATGGGCCGTGCTATGCAGCAAGGACGGCCTTGCTAGCGAGCACACAAGCATGCGAAAACAAAATGCCGAAACCAGCTTCCATCGTGACCAGCGACGATGGCACGCCGGAACTCACCTGCACTGAGTGGCAGATGCTATATCTAGAGGCCTTGCTTGAGGTCGATCTCTCAAGAAAGAAACAGAAAATTCTCGACGCCGAGACTGCGATTTTCAAACGCAGAGCGTACCTACGTCGTTTGCTGGTGTTAATCGAAGTATTCCAACAAAATGGAGCCGTGTCACAGTCAGAACTGAAAAAGATAACTGATGCGCTCTCCTGTCTGAATATGCTGCGGGATGAGCTTGAAAGAGCATCGAACGAATAATCTTCTCGCGCAGTCTTCTAATCATGTTCTTAATTCTTCATTCTTCCAAAAGGAGGTTTTGTATGTACGGCCTTTGGACCAGACAGCAATGCGAACAGTTCCAGATGATGTACTTTGGCATTTCATGCTCTACGTGCGAACGCTCGAATGAGAAATGCCCATGGCGTCACGAGGATGATGCAGCAGATGTAACGCCCCCAGAGAAACTGGAAACGGCAGATGCACGGTGACTTCTTTGGCCGCGCGAATGTTCGCAACGAGAGAATCTCGCAGCCCGCCAAGAACGCCAAGAAAAGCTGGAAAAGGGTAGTGCCCTAACAGGTGTCTTGGCTCAGCGTGAAATGGAGAAGCAACGTTCTCCGTTAGGGTAGATTCCGCCGCTACGGGGCGGGGATTTTTCAAGGCATGGGGGCTATCGTCCGATGACTTCCTCCCGTCAGCGTGCAGCGCGAGAGAAGGCCCCCCCGCGCCGCTGAGCATCGGTTCGATGAGTCCGCCCGGTTATCCCTCGGCGTGGTTGCATCCCTGCAGAGCCCGCCTCCGTTTCACCCGGCAAGTTCATTGTAGCTCCTTCGCGCCATGCTGTTCTCACTGTCGCGGTAGGGACGCTCATCGCTGAGCGCCACCGGGTGGCCGGAGGTAGTCGCCCACCTCCGGCTCCCACAGAACGTAGCGTGCGGATTTCCCGCACTACGCTCTTCGGAAGTTGCTTCACAGCGCGGCGAGAGCTTGTAACTCCCTGTAGGGGAGATACAGCTTTGGTCGCAACAGAGGGAACTGTGCTTTGATCCGTTGGAA
>JASHPL010000439.1 GCA_030038125.1 Candidatus Sulfotelmatobacter sp. | reverse complement strand
GCCCTTCGACGATGTCGAGGTCGCGCGCGCTGAATTGCGGGTCGCCGGATTCGAATGCCAAGCCGCGTCCATGCCCGAACCGGCTACAGGAACCCAGGGATGAAGCTCACCCTTTCCAAAATTGCGGACTTTCTATCCGCAACTGGAGAATTTCCTCGCGACGAGATCGCGCAAGGTTATTCCATCGACTCCCGCACCGTTCGACCTGGCGAACTCTTTTTCGCAGTGAAGGGCGAGCGCTTCGACGGGCACGATTTTGTCGATTCTGCTCTGGAAAAGGGCGCCGCAGCGGGCGCGGTTGTGCGGCGCGATCAATTGCATCGCTATGCTTCGCAATTTCGCCTCCTTCCAGTCGATGACACTCTCGTCGCGCTGCAGTTGTTAGCGACTGCGGTGCGAAAGCTCTGGGGCAATCCGCTCGTCGGCGTCACCGGTTCGATGGGAAAGACCACGACCAAAGAAGCTATCGCGCACGTGCTCGCCTCTCGCTTTCGCGTGCTTAAGTCGGAGGGTAATTTCAACAACCATTTCGGACTGCCGCTCATGCTTTTGAAGCTCGAGCCGGAGCACGATATCGCGGTAATTGAAATGGGGATGTCGCATGCCGGCGAGATTCGCGCGCTCGCCAAAATCGCACTGCCGGAAACCGGCGTTGTAACCAATGTCGCTCCCGTTCATCTGGAATTTTTCGATTCTGTGGCCGGTATTGCCCGTGCGAAATATGAGTTGGTCGAATCTTTGCCCACCAGTGGAACCGCCATCCTGAACGCCGATGATGAATACGTCTCACAGTTCGGGCGCGGCTTCAAAGGCAGCGTCGTTACCTACGGCAAAACAGCAACTGCGGATGTTCGCGCTGAAAAGATTCAATCCCTTGGCGCCGAGGGCTCGGCGTTCGACGTGGTCACGCATGGTGGACGTCAAGGCGCTCGCCTGCCCCTCGTGGGAGAACACAATATCCTCAACGCGCTTGCGGCCATTGCCGTGGCGCTGACTCAGGGCTTCAAGTTAGAGGAAGCCGTCGACGCTCTCGCTACTCTCGCTCCCGCGGATAAGCGCGGACAGGTTCTCCACTTGGGTAACATCACCGTCCTGAACGATTGTTACAATTGCAATCCAAACGCGCTCCAAGCCATGGTCGACACCTTGGCCGGGATGAATGCGAAGCGGCGTGTCGCCGTGATCGGGGCGATGCTCGAACTGGGACCAACCAGCGAGGAGTTACATCGCGAGGCCGGCGCGCACATCGCGAAGAAAAACATCGACGTGCTGTTAGGCGTGCGCGGAGCGGCGAAAGTCATGGTCGGGGCCGCGAAAAAAGCCGGCATTCGCGCCGAGTTTGTGGAAACGCCCGAGGAGGCCGGAGAATGGCTTGCCCGCGAGACCCGGGACGGCGACGTGGTGCTCCTGAAAGCATCTCGCGGAGTGAAGCTGGAAAAAGCGCTCGAAATCTGGAAAACCCGCGTAGCGGTGCAGGCACTGTGATTTATTTTTTCACCACGAAGGCTGGGAGATGCTTCGCTCCGCATGAAGAACGGCTACGCTCAGGATGACGCGGTTAGCGGTGACTCCTTGGTATTGACTGTCGGTTAGAGTTCGGGACGGAGGCGCATTGCTCTATTGGCTGTTATTTCTTAAGCTGCAACACTACGTTGCGCCATTTCGCATTTTTCGTTATGTCACCTTCCGCACCGCATTTGCCAGTCTTACGGCTCTGTTCACGGCTTTGATCGTGGGGCCGGTCGTTATCGGACGCTTACGCGATTTTCAGATTGGGCAATACATCCGCGAAGAAGGTCCCAAAGCGCACCAGAAAAAAGCTGGCACGCCCACCATGGGCGGATTGTTGATCGTCATCGCCATTGTTGTGCCTACGCTGCTCTGGGCTGACCTGAGCAATCGGTTCGTCTGGATCGCCGTGTTCTCGGTCTGCTGCTTTGCCGCCATCGGATTCACCGACGATTACACCAAGGTCACGCGCCGCCGCAACCTCGGTCTGACTGGCCGCGCAAAATTAGCCTTGCAGATTGCCACCAGCATCATCATCGCCTCGATGCTGATCACGATGCAGACCTATCATCTGTATTCCACGCGCCTGATCGTGCCTTTCTTCAAGCAGTTTCATCCCGATCTGGTGGTGCAGAACTGGGAGCACGCCCCCCACATTTGGCCGCTCGCATTTCTGCCTTTCATGGCGTTTGTGGCGCTGGTCATCGTGGGATCGAGCAACGCCGTGAACCTGACCGATGGTCTCGATGGCCTGGCCATCGGCTGCACCGTCATCGCCGCCGGCGCGCTCACCGTGCTGACGTATGTCAGCGGCCACGCCACCTTCGCCACTTACCTTGAACTGCAACGCATGCCGCAAGTCGCCGAGTTGACGGTTTTTTGTGGTGCCATGGTTGGATCGGCCATCGGATTTCTGTGGTACAACGCGCATCCCGCCGAAATCTTCATGGGCGATGTGGGATCTCTCGCGCTCGGCGGCGCCATCGGGACCGTCGCGGTCATCATCAAGCAGGAACTGCTGCTGCCGTTCATTGGCGGAGTCTTCGTGATCGAGGCGATCTCGGTAATCCTGCAGGTCGGCTCTTACAAGTTGCGCAAGAAACGCATTTTCAAAATGGCGCCCATCCATCATCATTTCGAGTTGCTCGGCTGGTCGGAGTCGAAGATCATTGTGCGTTTTTGGATCGCGTCGCTGGTGTTCGCGCTGTTTGCTCTAACGACGCTGAAACTGAGATAGATTCACCACAGAGACACGGAGGATGGAAAGATAAGCAAGGATTTTTTCTCCGTGTCTCCGTGCCTCCGTGGTGAAATAACTGCATGGAACTGAACGGAAAACGCGTGCTGGTCGTTGGCCTGGGCAAGTCGGGCGTCGCGTCAGCTCTCTTTCTGAAGAAGCACGGAGCAAAAGTCACCGTCTCCGACACAAAAAGTGGGGAAGAACTGCACAACGAGATTCCCATTCTGCTTGACAACGGCATCACCGTCGAGACCGGCGGTCATGGCGAGCGTACCTTTCGCGGACAAGACCTGATCGTGGTGAGCCCCGGCGTCCCCGTGGACGTGGCGCCGCTGGTGCAGGCGCGAACGCTCGGAGAGAGCGTCATCGGCGAGATTGAATTGGCCGCGCAGTTCTTGCCCGGCCCCATCGTCGCCATCACCGGATCGAACGGCAAAACTACGACCACGACTCTGACCGGCGAAATCATGGCGGCTTCGGGATTTCCCGTTCTCGTCGGCGGCAACATTGGCACGCCCGCGATCTCCTTTGCCGAACGCGCCAAGCCGGAAACTCTGATCGTGCTTGAGGTCTCCAGTTTTCAGCTGGAGACAATTCGGACCTTCCGCCCCAAAGTTGCCGTCGTGCTCAATGTCACCCCCGATCATCTCGATCGTCATCGCACTTTCGACGTTTATGTCAACGCCAAGGCGCGTGTTTTCGAGAATCAACAGCCGGACGATTTTTCGGTTTTGAACGCCGACGATTCCACTTGTGTCGCTCTCGCCGCGCGGACACACGCGCAGGTATTCTGGTTCAGCCGTCAGAAAGAAGTGGAACGCGGCGCCTGGGTTCGCGACGGCAATATCCTATTCCGCAATGAAAAAGGACCACGCGAAATTCTGCAGGTCTCCGATATTCCGCTAAAGGGCGCTCACAACCTCGAAAATGTGCTGGCTTCGGTGTGTACTGCCATGCTCATGGGCTGCGCACCAGAAAAGATTCGCGAAGCGGTGCGAACCTTCCGGGCCGTCGAACACCGGCTGGAATTTGTGGCAACTGTCAAGGGAGTGGATTACTACAACGATTCGAAAGCCACGAACGTCGACGCGACGATCAAAGCCCTGGAGTCGTTTCCGGCGAACATTCATCTGATTCTCGGGGGCAAAGACAAAGGCAGCGATTACAGCGTGCTCAACGATTTGCTGCGCAAGCGCGTGAAGCGCGTGTATACGATCGGCGCGGCCGCGGCCAAGATCGAATCGCAAATCGTCGCGCAGAAAGACGGCGGTCCGGAACTGGTTCGCGCCGGGACTCTGGAAAACGCGATCCGCCGGGCCCATGCTGTCGCTCAAACCGGCGATGTCGTTCTGCTCGCTCCCGCCTGCGCCAGCTTCGATCAATTCAAGAGCTACGAACACCGAGGCAAGGTGTTCAAAGAGATCGTCCAGGCGCTGGCGGGATAGCCGTCTGACTTTCTCTTCTGGCATCTGCCTTACGGCAAGAGGAGTTTAGAATCACCTCGGTGACGCCGCGACCTTGACACCCACTATCTCGCCCCTTACCCTTGGGAACGTGGAAGTTCGCCTTACTCCCGACCAGGAAGCTTTTGTTCGCCAAGGCATTGCTGCAGGACGATTTCACAGCGAGGCGGATGCAGTTGCTGAAGCGCTGGCTCTCTGGGAAGAGCGCGAGCGTGCCCGCGCAGAAATTCTCGCTGCCGTGGATGACGCAGAGGCGTCGCTGGCTCGGGGCGAGGGAATCGTTGTAACCGAGCAGTCAATGCGTGAACTTGCTGACGACGTGAAACGACGCGGGCGGGTACGACTGGACGCCAAACGCGCTACGCATCGGTGATGCCTGTCCTGGTCGCTCGCCAAGTTAAAAACGAACTCGACGAAATCTGGGATTACGTTGCAACCAGAGCTCTAGCACCGAGATAGCGGACCGAATTGTCGACGCAAGCACCCAAACGTTTCTTCAATTGTCGAAATATCCCCATCTTGGCCGCATCCGCGACGATCTTCGCCCTAACTCCGCAGCACCAGCGCCGGAAGCTACGTTGTCATCTATCGCTTGGAAGGAAACAACGCCCGCATCCTGCACGTTGTCCACGGTCGACGCGATATCAGGACAGTGATTCGCCAATAGCCCTTGTCCGAACCAAAACCAGCAACAATCCCCCACCAATGAGCTGGCCCTCTTATTCGCGCTCCGTGGTGAAATGAATGTCCCATGGCGAAGCGCGTCAGTGTCGATCGCTGGCTATTCACCGTCACCATGCTGCTGGTTTTCGTTGGCCTGGTGATGGTTTTTTCCGCGTCCGCGGTCATGGCTCGCGAGCGTTTCGGATCGGAATATGCGTTCCTCTCTAAGCAACTGATCTGGTCGGTTGCAGGACTCGTGGCGATGGTCGTCACCATGCGCGTCGACTATCGCCGCTACAAGCATCCGGCGCTCGTGTTCTCGCTGCTGGGTTGCACCACGCTCCTGCTCATCTCCGTTTTCCTTCTCGATCGCTCGCATCACACGCATCGCTGGATTCACATCGGAGCCTTCTCCTTCCAGCCTTCCGAACTGGCGAAACCGGTTTTGATTCTATTTCTGGCTTATTTCCTGGAGGGCCGCTCCAAGTCGATCGATGACGTCCGCAATACATTAATCCCCGCCGCCACGCCGGTGCTGGTTTTTCTCGGATTGATCGTTCTTCAGCCGGATCTTGGCACGGCCATTGCCTGCGCTGCCATCGCCGCCTGCATCTTCTACGTCGCCGGCATGCGCATGCGCTATTTTGCTTATTCTTTTGCGGCTTCGCTTCTGCCGTTGTACTTCCTGATTTTTCACGTTGCTTTCCGCCGCGACCGCATTCTGGCTTTTCTCAATCCTTACGCCGATCGCCAGAGAGCCGGATTCCACATCATCCAATCACTGATCGCGGTCGGCACCGGGGGCTTCACCGGCTTGGGCTTGATGGAAGGCAAGCAGAAACTCTTCTATCTCCCTGAACCGCATACGGACTTCATCTTCGCCGTGACCGCCGAAGAACTCGGCTTGGTTGGTTCGCTATTCGTGGTCATGCTGTTCGCCATCTTTCTCTGGCGGGGCATGCGCGCTTCCTGGCGAACCAGCGATCTTTTCGGCCGCTATCTGGCCGTAGGAATCACCTGCATGGTGGCGCTGCAGGCCTTCATCAACATCAGCGTGGTGCTTGGGATGATGCCGACCAAAGGCATTCCGCTGCCGCTCGTTTCCTATGGAGGGTCTTCGTTATTCGTGACGCTGGCTTGCGTGGGAGTGCTGCTGAATATCACCAAGCAGGCGGAGTGAGCTTTATTTCCGGTGGCGATCGGAGCCAATGTGCTTACGCAGCCAGGCTGCCAGGGCTTTCTCGCTGAGTTCGCCCGCTGCCAGCGCGAGCATAGTCGAGATGCAATCGGCGTCATCGGCGCCAGGAATCCAGCCATTCAAGTTTAGAAACAATTCCATCACGACGAATGCCGTGCGCTTATTGCCATCGAGGAAGGGATGATTGCGGGCGACGCCGAACGCATAGGCGGCCGCGAGCGACGCCGCGTCGAACTAGGTACCCCTGACCCTTTTCATAACCTGCTCGGTTATATTCACTCCATGCGGGCAATCCTGGCGGGCGGCGGTACCGGCGGACACGTCATTCCCGCGCTTGCCATCGCCAACGAGCTCAAGAAAACTTACGCCGCCGAGATTCTGTTCATCGGCACCGCTCGCGGCATCGAGAACCGTCTTGTTCCCGCCGCCGGATATCCGCTGCAACTGGTGCGCGTGGGCGCTCTCAAGAATGTCAGCCTGATCACTCGCGCCAAGACCGCCCTTGATCTCCCACGCTCGATCTGGGGCGCTGCCCGCATGCTGAACGAGTTCGCTCCCGACGTGGTCATCGGCGTTGGCGGATACGCCTCCGGCCCCGCCATGCTCGCCGCTCTCCTGAAACACATTCCCACACTCGCCTTTGAGCCCAACGTTGTGCCGGGATTTGCCAATCGCGTGGTGGCGAAATTCGTTTCCGGCGCGGCGGTGCACTTCGAAGAGACCGCGAAATATTTTCGCCATGCGAAAGTTACGGGGGTCCCGGTGAGGCACGCTTTTTTCGAAATTCCTCCGAAACGCGGCGGCACTCCTACGCTTCTCGTCTTCGGCGGCAGCCAGGGAGCCCACGCCATCAATCAGGCGATGATGCGCTGTTTACGCGTTTTGCAGCGCGAAGCACCCGGCATTCACATCATTCATCAGACAGGAGAGCGCGACTATAATGACGTTCTGGCGGCGTATCAGAGTCTGAAGAACGATTCGGGTTCGGGGCCCAGCCTCACCTTCGAGATTTTCAAGTTTATTGACGACATGCCCGCCATATTTGCGCGCGCCGATCTGGTCGTTTGCCGCTCGGGCGCAAGCACGGTCGCGGAAATCGCGGCAGCAGGCAAGCCGGCGATTTTCGTGCCGTTTCCACATGCGGCCGACGATCATCAGCGAATCAACGCTGAAGTGCTGGCGCGTCACGGAGCCGCAGTCGCAGTGGAAGAATCGAGGCTGGAAGGTATCTGGCTGGCGGAAACCATCGCAGCCCTGCTGCAGGATTCGCACCGGCTGAAGATTATGAGCGAAGCCGCGCGTGCGCTGGCGCATCCCAATGCCGCCCGCGATATCGCGGAGATGGCGGCGAAGATAGCGGGGAATATTGCCGATGTTTGATGACTTGGAAGAACAGAAACGGAAAGCGGGTGGCGGACGCATGTTCACCTGGCGAAGCGCTCCACTCCCCTTGAAATTTTTTCTGGTGTTTGCTGCTGTCAGCTACGGAATACAAATGTATCTGACATACACTCCCCCCGCTTCCCACCCAGCCCCTGGTAGCACGGCCAGCTTTGTCTTGGCATGGACAGTTTGCCCCGTCTGTATCTTCATGCCGACCGTCGATCCCACTCCATCATCCATGGCGTACTTCATAGGTCCGATAGATGCTGTCATTTACGGCGTGGTCGGTGCCATGATCGGGTATGTGATCGAAGCTTTCTTCTGATTATGTTCGCCAAAATACAACGCATTCATTTCGTAGGCATCGGCGGTATCGGCATGAGCGGCATTGCCGAGGTGCTGCTCAATCTGGGTTACAC
>JASHPL010000438.1 GCA_030038125.1 Candidatus Sulfotelmatobacter sp. | reverse complement strand
CGTGGAGGGATCAATCTGACAGCGAGCATGATGGTTTGCCCTCGCATATCGACTGCGCCGTCTGGTGCTGTTGTGGGGTAGAAGGACGAAACTGAAATGGTCGGACTAGCACAAGATCTTCGCTACGCGTTGCGGCAGTTGCGGAAGAGCCCCGGCTTCACGGCCGTTGCGGTGATTACGCTCGCACTTGGCATTGGCGCAACCACGGCGATCTTCAGCGTCGTGTACGGTGTGCTGCTCCGGCCGCTACCGTATACCGATGCCAATCGAATCATGGCCATTTTTGAGATCACTCCTAAGGGAACATTGAACAGTCTCGCCGATCCGAACTTCGATGACTTCCGCGACCAAAATCGTAGTTTTCAGAAGATGGCGAAGTACAGTGCTTACATGGCTGCGGTCTCAGGCGCTTCGCAGCCGAGCCGTTCGATGGTGGCTCATGTCTCACCTGATTTTCTCCCGGTCTTTGGTGTTCATCCGATCATCGGTCGCGATTTCGCAAGCAGCGACGGCAAGAAGGCTTCTGCTCCAGTCGCGCTCGTCAGCTACGGATACTGGAAGCAATATCTGGGATCGTCGTTGGATTTGTCGCAGTTGCATTTGAAAATTGACAATGCAGATTTCTCCCTAATCGGAGTGCTGCCGCAGGGATTTCAATTTCCTGCGGATACAGACTTGTGGGTAATGGCCGACAGGGAGGGTGAAAATCCGAGCAGGAACGCGCATAACTACGATGCAGTCGGTCGTCTGCGCGATGGCGTGACTGTCACGCAAGCAAATGCAGAAATCAGCGCGATTGGGCGTCGCATTCATAACGAATCGAGCGAGCAAAACGATTATCTCCTGAAAGACGCGACAGTGGTCCGGCTGCAAGATTCAATGACTGCCCAAGTCCGTCCGACATTGCTGATTTTGCTCGGAGCTGTTGGGTTTCTTCTCCTGGTTGCGTGTGCCAACATTGCCAACCTTCTGCTGGCGCAGGCCTCTGCGAGAGAACGTGAGCTTGCGATTCGAAGCGCTTTGGGGGCGGCGCGCGGACGGCTACTTCGGCAGTTTCTGACTGAGACGTCTTTGCTTGCCTTGGTCGGTGGGGGCCTCGGAGTGATGGGAGCATACTGGGGCGCGTCTGCGCTGTTGGCGGTGGCCCCGCCGAGCCTACCGCTTTCCGGCAGCGTTTCGGTCAATATTCCAGTTCTGGTATTTGCGTTCCTGCTGTCTTCAGCGGTCGCCGTGGGGCTGGGAGCATTTACCGCAGTGCGAGCAACCTCCGATAACTTGCGCGATGAGCTTGGGGAAGGTGGCCGCAGCCAAGCAGGTTCGCACATGCGCATCGGCCGTGGGATCGTTGCCGGGCAGATCGCAATCACTCTTGTACTGGTCATCGGAGCGGGATTGCTGGGTCGCAGCCTGATGAAGGTGCTTAAAGTGGATCCAGGATTTCGAGTCGACAAGATCGTCACCATGGACATCTCTCTTCCTTGGCCGGATTGGAAGGACTCTAAAGCAAAAGCAGCCGAGGGAGCTTTCTTCAGCAACTTGATCGAGCGCCTCAAGCAGATTCCGGGTGTGCGTAGAGTCGGGGCGACCAGCGGCGTCCCTCTGGCTGGCGGGCTTCCCGATGGCATGTTCCTGCTGATGAAGCCGGACGAAGCTCCTAGAACTCCCGACAGCCTGCAAGCCCTATCTCGACTGTTCGACAACCTGTTTAACCAGAAGGAGCGCTTTGGGTATGGCGAGGCGGATTTCTGCGCCGTCACGCAGGGGTATTTCCAGTCTCTCGGAATTCCTCTCCTTCGAGGACGCATCTTCGACGAAAGCGACGGTCCGGATGCCCCGCACGTGACTGTCATCAGCGATTCACTGGCTCGCCAGCGCTGGCCTGGACAGGACCCGATCGGACACACCATCGAGTTCGGGAATATTGATGGCGATCTGCGCTTGCTCACGATCGTAGGGATCGTCGGGGATGTTCACGAAAACGGCGTGGAGGCGGCGCCTCGTCCCACCGTGTACGTGAACCTGTTTCAACGGCCGCTGCCGGCAGTCACAGTGACGATGCTGACCGACGCCAACACGCAACTTGTCACATCTGCCGCTCGCGAAATTCTGCATGAGCTCAATCCGGAGATTCCGCCGACATTTCGTACGCTCTCCAAGATCTATTCCACTTCATTAGGTGCACGCAGGTTCAACCTGATTCTCATTGGTTTCTTTGGAATGGTTGCGCTACTGCTGGCGACGGTCGGTGTGTTTGGAGTGATGGCTTATTCGGTCAGTCGCCGCACACGCGAAATCGGGGTGCGAGTGGCGCTGGGCGCCCGCTCCCAGGATGTTCTTACAATGGTTCTGGGCCAAGGGTTGCGCACCATCCTCATCGGGATCGGCATCGGATTTGCCGGTTCGCTCGCCATCACACGCACGTTGCGGTCGCTGCTTTTTGGCGTGACGGCAACCGATCCGGTAACTTTTGTTGTAGTGATAATGCTCTTGGTGACGGCAGCATTGCTGGCTTGTTACATCCCCGCGCGGCGCGCGGCGAAAGTCGATCCCATGGTGGTGTTGCGCTACGAGTAGTCAGCTAATGGGGAGCGGAGCAAGACTTGCATGCATCCGAGGGGGACCCGTGCCGAGGAAATCCTCGACACGGTACCCCACCCGAGACCAGCCGAGCGAAAGTGATGGAGTCAACCGAGACTACACGGTTGCTCTCGATCGCATCTCTCGTTGTCTTTGCTCCAGTGTGCCGCCTCTTCTCACCGTGTGACTGTGGCAATACGCACGCAGAACCTCTCGCGGAATCGTATCGAGCATCTCTCCACACGTCTTATACAGGTTTCACAGGTAGAGATCACAGGTAGGAATCGCAGGGTGCTAATTGTTACTGCGCTTCGCGTACTCGGCCTTAGCTTGCTTCAGGATGGGGATGTCGGGGTCGGCATCTTTCCAGAGGGCGAGGAAATCCTCATAAGCGATCTTTGCCTTCGCCTTATCTCCGGATAAGAGGAAGGCTCTGCCCAATTGCAGTCGCGCCAATGCGCCGATGGGATCCGCAAGGGCGATACCACGATGATCCAAGACCTTTTGGAACTCAGTTGCCGCCTCGCGGCCCCGCTTTGCTTCCAGGTACGCCTGGCCTCGAATATAGACCGGATACAGGCCACCGAACTTTGCGAAGAAAGCCGTGCCCGGCATCGCCAGGTCATAGGGAAGCGCCGTTTGTAGCCGCTCGATCGCGTCCAGTGGCGCCTTCTGGGAAAGAGCGAAAAGCGCGCGCAGCGTGGGAAGATACTCGAATTGCACTGGAGTATCCTCCGGGAATCGTTTTGCCAGGTCTTTGGCGAGCCTTTGCGATCCAGAGATGTCGCCTGAGAGGGCCAGCGCAAACGCCGTGGCATACTCGACGTCACGGCCTTTTCCGAGCGCGAGTGCCGCACGGGCACGCATTTTCGCCGCCGCCGCATTCCCGACATGCGCCTCGCACACTGCCTCCGCGGCCTCGTAGATCGCGGCTCTTTCGCTGTTGCCGGCCTGCTGCGCCAATGCGACCCCCTGCTCCCACATAGTGCGCGCTTGCCGCATTCGTCCGGAATGGGCGAGCACCATCGCCTGGTTGTGCGACATCCAGTCCTCCGCATGCTCTGCGGGAGCGCGCACAATTTCCTGCTCCATCCCCGCCTGGTCGCCTTTGAGAAAGGCCAGGTAGTAACGGATAACCAGAAACTCCGGGACTTCCAGGTTGCGCTCTGCGGCCCGATGCAAGGCATCGGTGGACTCCGTGAACTGGTCCAGGAGAAGGTTGTGGATTGCCAAACCTTCGTACGCGTGTTGATTGTCCGGATTCAACCGGAGGCTCTGTTGCGCAGCTAGAATCCCCCTTTCGTATTGGCCGGTGCCCCGCGTCCCCCAGCCCGCCAAAACGGAGAAGGGAACGAAATCGCGGGGGTACGTTTGCGCCCACGATTCGAGTGTTTGCAGCTCTCTTGGCAAGTTTCCCGTCACCTGCCGGTCATAGAGAAAAAGGATCCAGAGCCTTTCCCGGTCGCTAACCCGATCGCGTAGCTCGTAGGCCTTGAGGGTGTACGCGGCGGAGAGATCCGTTAGACCCATATTCCAGTAGTCAATCGATAAGTCACCATAAGCCATGGCGAATTGGGGGTCGATGGAGATCGCGCGCTGGAGGAGGGGGACTGCGAGAGATCCGCCATGTGCGAAACCGGCAGCGCGTCCGGCACTGTATGCCTTCAGAGCTTCGAGGGACGACGTAGTTACGCGCTCCAGCGGTGTCGAATGCTCTTGTATGGTGGCGAGCGACTCGCCCAGCCGAGACCTGGTTTGAATCGCAATTCGGGAGAGCGCATTCAGGACCTCTTCCTTTCTTCCTGCGTGCTCCTGCTCCTCAGCGAGAATGTCTCCAGTCCGACAGTTCCTGGCGCGTGACCACAGCACGTATTGGCTTCCGAGGCTCGCAATCGAACCTTCGAGAACCACGGCGCTGCCGGTGCGCTCGCAAATCTCACGGGCGACGTACGGCGTGAGCTGCGTCTCGGGGGGCCGGTTCATGAACCGCAGCGCCTGCTGGATGCTTTCGTCGGACACCAACGTGAGAAAAGGGGACTGTTCCAGTTGAACCGCCAACCCCTGGCGAAGGGTCTGGTCAAAGACGGGATCGCCCGTCTTGTTTTCGAAGTCGGCCAGGATGACGGTGTCCTTGCCGGTAAGTTTCAGCGGCGAATGTAGATGATGTAGATAAACATAGCCGGCGGCGGACAATGCGAGGATCGCGGCGGCACCCGCAGCTAAGTGCGCCCCGCGGCTAGGTGGGATGACCGCCGCTAGTACTCGCTCCAACTCGGCGGCAGATTGCCACCTTCCTTCAGGGTCCCGTTCCAGGCACCGGCCTACAATTTTTTCCAGCTTTCTTGGCCGGATACGCTTTCGTTGCGTCGCGACTCGCGCGTCGGCCAACATTTCGTATAGGACGCAACCGAACGAATAGATGTCCGAGCGGGCATCGGCCGGCTTGCCCTCCCTTTGCTCGGGAGCCATGTACGGAGGCGTGCCCAAAACCATGTGGCTGGCAGTGACCGTATCGTCCTGTTGCGATTTCGCCAGACCGAAATCCAAAACCTTGATTCCGGATCTTGCGATCATGATATTGCCCGGCTTCAGATCGCGGTGGATGATGCCTTTTTCGTGCGCCTCGGCCAGCGCAGCCAGAATCTGCGACGCATATAAAAGCGCCGTCTTGACTGGAAGATGCCCGCTTTTCAACCGAGCCGCTATCGTTTTGCCGTCGACCAGCTCCATCACCAGGTAGTTCGGTCCAACATCGTAGAGCGTGCAGATGTTGGGGTGGTTCAGTGCGGAAATCGCGCGTGCCTCGCGCTCGAAGCGGTCGTTGAACTGATCGTGAGCGATTTTGATGGCGACGGCACGGCCTAATCGCGTGTCGACCGCGCGAAAGACTTCGCCCATGCCGCCCGCGCCGAGCCTGCTTTCGATCCGGTACGGCCCCAAGCTTGCGCCCATAGCCGTTACGGTGAGAGCCGAACCCTCCAACAGCTGCGGGACGTTCTGGATGGCTGGCCGCTCCAGCAATTCGTCGCCAGGGCGTTGCGCGAGCAGAGATTCTACTTCGCGGCGCAGTTCTGGATCGGCTCCGGCCAGCAGCGCCGCACGCTCTTCAGCGCTTCTCTCACGAGCCGCGTGGTATAGCTCTTCAATCTCCTGGAACCGCTCGGGGTTCATCTGCTGGTCCCCCGGTCCTATGGCTTAGCTCCCGCGAGAGCCAAGCCTTGGCGAGATCCCAGTCACGCCTGACGGTGCGAGGTGAGATCTTCAGAACCGTGACGATTTCCTCTTCGGTCATTCCACCGAAATAACGTAACTCGACGACCCTTGCCTGTCGGGGAGCAACCTCCGAAAACGCACTTAGCGCCTCATCCAGTGCCAGAATCGATCGGTTGGGCGCTTTCGACAGGAGGGCTGTTTCATCGAGGTCCACTTTCAAAGCGTCATGGCCGCGTTTCTGTGCGCCACGTGCACGTGCGGCGTCCACCAGGATCCGCCGCATCATCTCCGCCGCCATGGCAAAAAACTGCGCTCGCTCGCGCCATTCCACCTTAGTCACGTCTACTAGGCGTAGGTAGACCTCATGTACCAATCCTGTGGCCTGCAGGGTATTGGCTTGGCGTTCATTCCTCATATAGCGACGCGCCATCAGGCGCAATTCGGGATAGACGCGCTCCGCCAGCCGCGCCAAGGCAGCCTGGTCGCCGCCGCTCCAGGCTTTTAGGAGACCGGTGATTTCAGCAGAAGGTGCGCTGATGGACAAGCTGTCCCCCGCATTTGGGAGAAATATACCAAACCATGGCCGGTTTCGTCGTCCGTTTCCGCCTTAATGAGTAGAAGGAGAACATGCTCGACGAAATGATCTCCTCCTAAAGACAGGAGGCAGCATGAAACATATAGCAACGCTTACGCTTTTGCTCCATCTCGCAGTCGCAGCCGTTTACGCCCAGGAGACGAGCATAAGGATGACGTTCTCGGGAACCTCTGCGCCCAGCACCATCAATCTCCAACAACCCAATACAAGTAACGACGGCGACAACTTCGCCGGGGAAGGCACGCTCGGTTCATTCACCGTTACGAATGTACGAGCGATTTCAAACTCTCCGGTGACGTCCAGCACTTGCTCCGGCTCAAATCAGCTCTTTCTCACAGAACTGGCCGGCGCGGGCGTCTTTCGCTTCTCGGATGGCAGTCTATTGGAACTCAATCTCACGCAGGGAGGGGATTGCATAGATCTCACCACTGGAGAGGCCCACTGTACTGTGACGTTTCAAGTCACCGGTGGAAGCGGCCGTTTCAAGCATGCATCCGGCGTCCTCACGATGACTGAGACGGTGGAAACAGTGGCCTCCGCCCTTGGCAACCCCGTCTTTTTTGCCGCGACGGGGAAGTTTGCGGGAAGGATCTCTGGAGTGGCCAGAGACGACCGCCAAGGTCGCGAGGAAGAGTAGAGGGTCTGACCGACGTGGCTACGCTGAGGGTTTCGCGAGAATGATGACGAGACCCTGAGCGCTTCCTCGAGCGCCGGGACCGGGTCGACTTCTTGATCGTCGCCGGAGTCTTGGCGAACCTTACCTTACCAGGTTATGGGAGGCTTGCACGTTATTCAACCCGAATATAGGACCGAATCTTCGTTTGTCTGCTTAGCTTTCGCTGGCCGGCCTATTGTAGCCTGTTGGCTTTTGACACACACTTCTAGGCGTGGCAAGTGCAAGTGCTCAGGAGGAGGCCGTATGACACGTACTTCTCTAATCGCCGTTGTATTTGTCGCGGGCCTTGGTATCGGCTATTTCGCCCACAGCGCCGTGGGCATGCTCTGGCGAAGGACGAATACCGCAGACTTGGCGGCCATCGAAAAAGCACACCAAGAAGAAATTGAGGTCTGACGCAAGACCCGAAGGGGCTGATAGATCTGTGGGCGGAGGATGCGGTGGAGTTCAATCCGGGAAACCCGCCTGCGGTCGGCCAGCAGGCCATTGGGGCTGCGAATGAGAAATTCCACGCCCAGTACCCGGGCCTCAAGGTTTTGAGCTACACGTCCAAATACAAAAATCAACAAATCGAGGACGGCTTGGCATGCGAGTGGTTCGAAAAACAAGGTGAGTATAAGTTGTCTCCAGAGTCCCCGCAGGCCAGTTGGCACGCTAGGGGACTGCAGGTGCTGAAGCGGCAGAGCGACGGCTCGTGGAAAGGGGTGATGGTCTTTCCTATAAGTTGGGACGAGCTTGCCACTGGCGGGGATGTTAAGAAGCAATAGTGGGTGGGTCAAACGAGTAGAGAGAGAAAGCTGCCAAAAAGTGTCGCTCGCATTGTTTTCTTGAGCTTGCAAGCGGGTGGTCAGAAAGGGTTCTGGCGCGGCAGTCAAAACTTGCTTGTTTTCAAGGCGAGAATTTACTCGCTGAGTTCGGAAGGCGTCAGGCGGGAAGGTTGACCGATGGTTTCAATTTGAACGTTAATCAATTCCCACACTTTATCTCTGATGGCACTGGCTGGGGTTGTCATCGTTGGGAACCTCCGCTGATTTGTCTAGCCGAGCATCATTCGCTCGGCATTCAACATCGGTCTGGTTCAGATGCGATTTCTGTGGAAAAGCTGGGCGCTCGCTAAACACTACTGTCGTAGCAGACGAATTCCACTCGATTGCCTTCAGGATCGGCCGCATAAAGGGAGCGCCAATGCACCCATGCATGCTCGGCGGTTTCCACTTCAAGTCCTAGCGCCCTCAGCCTTTTCAGTTCAGTCTCGAATTCAGCAAGCGGTATCTCAAACGCGATGTGGTCGATGGTTGAAGTCTTGGCATCTGGCGCTGAATAACTCGGACTGGCTGATCGGTCGAACAAAGCGAGCACTTGAGTATGACCACCGTAGCCGTCGGCAATTTTGAAGAACGCGCAGTTCGGAACTCTGGTCATCAGCGGGAGACCGATGACCTCTTCGTAGAACTTCTGCATGGCATCGAGGTTGTTGACGCGGAGTGCGATTTCACCCAGCCCACGCACCGAAGCACGAACATTCGTTATCGCCGTTGCCATGATCGACCTCCAATAAGCACACCTCTCAAGCACAGGGATTCCGGGTTTGGCTCAGTCGGTGCAATTTACTTGCGCGTCAGTCGCGAGCATCGGGCAATGAAGGTCGGCAAGCGCCCCTTTGAGCAAGTCACCGTTTTCCAGCCAGAATTTCGGATTTCGATGGTTCACCGCGTGTACATTTTGACCAGCGTTCCGATGCTTCATCGCATGGGACTTGTCATGTCTGCGCAGGCTGGCACTTGGGTGGGTGGTCTGCGCTGCTTAGGATTTCCTTGGCTTCCAACCGAGAATCAGATACGCTCGACGGAATCGCGTTCGCCAAGGGTGCGCATGCCACAGTCCGGGTCAGGGGAACGATCCTAGCGCCGCTCGGCCGAAGGGGCACCTACTTCGCATTCTCGGCGTCGGTTTTGGAATTGCCGTCATCATCGGTGGCGTCATCGGATCGGGCATCCTGCGCACGCCGGGTTTGGTTGCAGCCCAATTAAGAAACCCCGGACTCATCATTGCAGTTTGGTTAGTGGGGGGGATTTATGCCTTCTGTTGCACCCTCTCGGTCACCGAGCTTGGGACTATGTTTCCGCGTGCGGGTTGATGGTATGTGCATTCTCGCCGTGCATCTAGCGAGTACTGTTGATTCTTGGTTGGGTGCATGGATTGGATCGCCACCTTCGCGATCCCATATCTGGTGGTTGTGTTTGGTGATTTCGCAGCTGAACTTCAGCCCTCATCGCAGGTGTACGTCAAGGTCGTTCCGGTTGCGAGCGTGAGCGATCTGACGCTACTGAACTGGCTCGGACTCCGAGCGGGCAGCCGAATGCAGGAACTCACTAGTGTGGTCTTCGACGGGTTTCGATCGCGAAACGCGTGTTAGAGTCATCTCTTTCCACATCAGGATGACATCCCGGTTCTGCGGTATTAGTGCAATGTGTCGGGTTGTCGCTGTTATGCGCCGGTGCATCCAGCGTCTTCTGCCGGGCCCCGACGATGTGCGGCGAGAGCGCGCTGAAGGATGCAGGACTACATTTCACTCCTCGATCGAGGCAAATATGACGAATCGCCTTCTTTGCGTCTTCGCAATGTTATTTACAGCGGGGCTCTGCCTAGCCCAAGCCGGCGCGCCTGGTGAAATCCCGGCCTTCGACCTTAACGCCATCGACAAGACTGCCGATCCCTGTGTGGGCTTCTATCAATACGCGTGCGGGACCTGGATGAAGAACAATCCCGTTCCTCCGGACAAGTCGCGCTGGGGGAGATTTGACGAACTTGCCGAGCGCAATCTTTACATCCTGCGCGACATTCTCACCGATGTTCAGGCCCCCGGAAATCACACACCGGTTGAGACGATGGTCGGCACGTATTACGCCTCCTGTATGGACGAAACCACGATCGAGAAGAAAGGGATTACCCCTCTCGCGCCGGAACTGGAAAGGATCGCCGCCATCGCGACAAAAGACGACTTCATT
The DNA here is from genome assembly GCA_030038125.1 of Candidatus Sulfotelmatobacter sp. Lineage (GTDB taxonomy): Bacteria > Acidobacteriota > Terriglobia > Terriglobales > Acidobacteriaceae > Sulfotelmatobacter. The sequence continues at coordinate 2,620 of JASHPL010000438.1, read as the reverse complement.
CGCCACGTCGCCTACATGCATCGTAATGCAACGCCGGCGCTGTTCAGTTTCTCCTCGCAACCGGATATGCACGATTCAAACCTGACCATTGCCAATCTCGATCAGGGCGGCATTACGCTTCCCGATCGCGACTACTACTTGAAAGACGACGCGAAGTCGATGGAGACGCGGCAGAGGTACTTGGAGCACGTGCAGAAGATGTTCGAGCTGGTGAGAGACAAACCGGAAGCGGCGTCTGCCGAGGCGAAAACCGTGCTCGAGATCGAGACCAGCCTGGCTAAGGCTTCGATGGACCGCACGCTGCGGCGCGATCCCAAAACACGCGACCACAAGATGACGGTGGAGGGAATCGCCAGCCACGCGCCGAATTTCGATCTGACTCTGTATTTTGCCGACAACGGTTCGCCCAAATTTAGCTCGTTGAACGTGGGCAATCCGGATTTTTTCAAACAGGTGAACGAGCAGATCAACGCAGTTCCACTCGAGCAGTGGAAGGTCTACCTGCGCTGGAAAACCCTCGACGACTACGCACCGACGCTGAGCAGGGATTTCGTTCAGGAGGATTTTCTTTTCAAAGGCAAATACCTGTCAGGGCAGCAGGAGATCGAACCGCGCTGGAAGCGTTGTGTGAGATCCACGGATACGAATCTGGGCATGGCGCTGGGCAAGCTTTATGTCGATCGCACCTTCGGCGCCGAAGGCAAGGCACGCACATTGAAGATGGTGCAGGCCATCGAGGGTGCCATGCGCGAGGACATCGGCTCGTTGTCGTGGATGTCGGACACAACCAAGCGGAAGGCCTATGAGAAGCTGAACATGATCGTCAATAACATCGGCTATCCGGACACCTGGCGCGATTACAGCAGCGTGACGATCAGGGCCGATGATTATGCAGGGAATGTCGCGCGTGCGGATACTTTCGAGGTGCATCGCCAGTACAGCAAGATCGAACGCCCAACCGACCGCAAGGATTGGGGCATGACTCCACCGACGGTGAACGCGTATTACCGGCCCTCGATGAACGACATTAATTTTCCTGCCGGCATCCTGCAGCCGCCGTTTTACAGCAAGCTCATGGACGATGCGGTGAACTACGGCGGCATCGGAGTGGTGATCGGGCACGAACTCACGCATGGCTTCGATGACCAGGGACGCAAATATGACGCCGAGGGAAACCTCCGCGACTGGTGGACGCCGGAAGACGCCAGGGAGTTTGAACGCCGGGCCGACTGCACCGCCGCCGAATACTCGAGTTTTGTTTCCGTCAAGGACGACAAGGGCGAGGTGAAGCTTAATGGCCGACTTACTCTGGGGGAAAATACCGCCGATAACGGTGGCCTCAAACTGGCATATATGGCGTTAATGCACGTGATTGGCAATGCCCCGGTGAAGCCCGTCGATGGCTATACCCCCGGGCAGCGTTTCTTCCTGGCTTATGCGCAGATCTGGTGCGAGAACGTAACCGATCAGGAAGCGCGCAAACGGGTTTTGACCGACCCGCACTCTCCCGGCCGCTGGCGCACTAATGGCGCGGTACAGAACTCGGCCGCATTTCAGGAGGCATTCGGCTGTAAGGCCGGCCAGCCCATGGTTGCTGAAAACGCCTGCCGCGTGTGGTAAGGATGGAGCAGAATTTGGCGTCCCGTAGCATGCAGACAAAGTACGAGGATGGGCAGTTGGCGATCGCGGACGAAATCGCAAAGTTCTGAGGTACAGGCCAAGGCCAAAGCGGCAGTAAAGTGGTGCGACCACGCAACCCGAAAGTCAGGTCGGAGGGAAACCGTGGTCCACTGGGCTAGCTGGAGGCTCGACTACAGGAACTTCAGAGTGCCCAATCCCACCCAATCAGTCGCAGGCCGTTTGTAACCAGAGCTACGGCTAACCGGGAAACTACTTTTTTAGTTTCGGAATCGCCAAAGTAGACGGTGACGGAACGAATGTCATCCATCCGCGTCTTCGACATAACAATGGAGTACGCAGGCAGCAACTCTGTCATTCCCGGCAGCCATCCGGCAGACATCACGACGCTAGTCCAAGATCGCGAATTTCCTGAGCGTGCGGAGCCAAACGCTCCGATACGACCGTCAAGCCCGCAACATCGACGTAGTGGCTCCGGGTTCTCAGCGCCGAATGCGCAACCTTATCCTGTAGCTCGGATGCCGGCCCTCCGCAGTTCACCACAACGGAACAGCGAGCACAAAACTCTTCCAGTGATCTCGGAATCGCGGACATCCAACTTGCATGGCCGATACTCCAGCACCAATCTGCGTTGCAACGGCTTCTAACTTGGCGAGATTACGTCCACCGATGAGGATCGCTCTGTCCGTGGAGCGAGGAAGCTCTTTGACGACGGCCTTGCCCTTGTTGCCTGAGCCACCTACGAGCCCGAAAGTTGCGGACGAATTTATTCGAGAAGGTAAACTGGCACTCTGTGTCGCTCGAACAAACTACGTCTTCATGCCGCATGCGATGAATACTGTTATTTTCGCAATGAACGTCTCGGCCGCATCCCTTTCCATTAGATCATCCAGCCACTTGGACGCGGCATCTTCAGTAAGGCGTTTTTCGGCAACCGCGTGGTGAACAACCACTCGCAAGTCGAGTAGCAGATCGGCAATCC
>JASHPL010000437.1 GCA_030038125.1 Candidatus Sulfotelmatobacter sp. | reverse complement strand
TGCACGCCCTCTACGCGATGCTGACGATGCCGCAATCCCATGACCGTGCGGGTACCGTCTTTTTCTGTGGTCCAGGCGCTGATCTCCAGGTCTGTCGGCAGAGTTTCTTCTTCGACTATAAGCGAGTGATAACGCGTCGCCGTCATTGGCTGAGGCAGTCCCTGAAAGATAGTCTTATTGTCGTGCAGCACGGCGCTGGTTTTGCCGTGCATAAGATGCGCGGCGCGTACCACCTTGCCGCCGAATGCCTCGCCGATCGCCTGATGCCCAAGGCATACGCCGAGAATCGGAACCTTGCCCGCCAGTTGACGGATCAGATCGACGCTGATGCCGGCCTCCTGCGGCGTGCACGGCCCGGGGGAAATCACGATTTTTTGCGGCCGCATTTTCTCCACCTCGGCCACGGTGACCTGATCGTTGCGTCGCACCTCGACCTGCTCGCCCAGTTCGCCGATATACTGCACCAGGTTGTAGGTAAACGAATCGTAGTTGTCGAGAACGAAAATCAAGAATCGGGCCTCAAAAATCAAACCGCAGCCATGGCCGCGGACACAAAACACCAGCTTACACGAATCCTCAATCCGACCACCGCACTCCCATCGCCCACCGATCACTGACCAAAAGCTTCTGACTCCAGGCCTCCCCGAAAGGGCTATCCCTATGACCCAAGGGAGGTATTGACCCAAACCGTACGCACGGGCATCCTCCTGTTAGAAGCCACTACGTTGCGCCGCTTTGGAGACATATGATGGCCGAGCCCCAGGAGAAACGGGCAGCACGACGTTTCCCACTGCGCCTGCCTGTCACCGTCGACCACGGTGAGGAGGCCAAAGTTCACGATATAGGTCAAATCCGCGATGTCAGCGCCCGCGGCATCTGCTTTTATGTGCAATCCTCCATCTCCCAAGGATCGCCCATCGGCTTTACCCTGACGCTCCCACCGGAAATCACGCTCACCGAGAGCATTCGTGTGCAGTGCAAAGGACACGTCGTCCGCGTCGAAGAAGCTCGCGAGAACGGTCGTATGGCCGTCGCGGCCGTCATCGAAGAATACGAATTCCTGCCTCAGGAGTGAGATTTTCCAGGGATCGGGGGCGGGCCTGGTTTTCGGCCTCAGAAGCAACAAGCGATTCTTACTGACCACTCATTCCGAAGACATCGGTTCCTTATCCGCGGGTGCGGGATGTGAACCATTTTTGCCGCGATTCACCAGTCTCCAGTCCCTGGCCCTCAGTCCCTAGCCCTGATCTCTAATCTGCTTCTTCTCTCTTATGCATGCCAAGTGGTATGGTTCCTTTTAAGGATCCGATTCAGGGGAGCAGGTGGAGCGTACCGGGCGCAAGTCTCGAGGCACGATTTTCGTCATCGCGGTATGGTTCGCGGTGGGCGCCGCAGCACAGACTTTCGGCCCTCCGCGGACTATCAGCAGCGTACGCATCGTGGAGGAGCACGGGGCTCCTGTTGTGGAGATCCTCAGCCACGGTGGTTCGGTCATCCCTGAGATTCAGTTGATTGACTCGCCGCCGCGCCTTGTCATCGATCTGCCCAACACCCGCATGGGCCTGGTGCAGAAGCGCATTCCGATCAAGAGAGAAAACATTCTCTCGATTCGCGTCGATCAATATACCGAAAGGCCTCCCGTCAGCCGCATCGTGCTCGATTTGGTCGCGCCTTACGCGTTTAGTTGGGATGGAGCCGGCAACCGTCTCGTGGTACACCTGAAGCCGCCGGAGGATGCGAACGCCGTAGCGAGATCTTCCCCAGAGCCGCCGGCCAACGCTGCTCCGTCGCTCGCTCCCGCTGCAGACGTAATGCCCGTAACCAGTGGCCCGGGTTCGGTGATTGCGGCCAGCCGCATGGCGCCCGGTTCCTCGATTGTGGCGGGAAGCGACACGACCGTGCTGCGCATGGCGCATGGTGGCGAGGTGCGCATCTGTCCGCATACCACAATTTCTGTCACGCCCTCGCGGAACAAGCGTGACGTCATGTTGGGCTTGGGCACGGGGGCTCTGGAAGCCCACTATTCGCTCGATTCCTCGGCCGACTCGGTAATTACGCCCGACTTCCGCATCCTTTTCGCGGGTCCTGGAGAATTTCACTTTGCCATCAGCTCCGACTCTCGCGGCAATACCTGCGTGCGCGCTCTGAAAGGGAACTCGGCCGCGGCGATTGTTTCCGAACTCATCGGAGACCGCGTCTACCAGGTCAAAGCCAGCGAGCAGGCAGTCTTTCATTCCGGGCAGATCGACAAGGTGGATAGCAATGTTCCTCTGGAATGTGGATGCCCAGCGCCACCGCCGATCATGCAGACGGAAACTGCAGCGAATATCATGCCCTCTGCGCAGTTGCCAACGAAGGCCGCGCTGGGTGGGGATGCGACTCCGGCGGATCCCAGCAATTCGCCCGTCATTTCGGCAAACGACGCGGGCTCCGCGACCAGGCTGACGAATGGCCCGGAAACTCGGCCTTTGCCGCAGTCCAATCCCGACGACATTCCTGTCGAGGTCGATGCTCCTCTTGTCTTTTCGGCGAAAGATCGCGCCTCCAACGTGCCCCCGGCCCCCTTAGAGTTAGCACGCGATCTGCCAGTTGAGGATTGGACAACCAGCCCCGTGCATCTCGATGCGATGGTGCAAGCTCCCCCACCGGCGACGCCAGACCAGCGGACGCGAGCCGAACACCACGGCTTTTTTCATCGCCTTAAGGGATTCTTTGTCGCAATTTTCGGTTAGAGTTAACCGGAATTTCTCACGAACGAGCTCGGCACGAGGGCAGCAAGCAGGCGAAGCCGTGAGCTTTCCTCCACGAGTCTGTGCCTCCGCAATGAGAAATTGTGGCTAGCTGCGCTTGATGGCGCGCCGGATCGGTTCCACATTCTCCTTTGCGGTTTCCCGCAAATCCCCGGCGATATCTGCGGCCAGGTCGATGCCGCGGCTGGCCGCGTCCCGCACCGCATCGCCCGCTTCGCGGACGCGGTCTTTGGCTTCATCCGCCCAGTCCCCGATGGTGTCTTTGGCGTCCTCATAGCCGCGCTGCAAATCTCTGCGAAGCTGCTTGCCGCTTTTCGGAGCCAGCAACAGCCCCGCCAGCGCCCCGGCGCCGAGTCCAATCAGTAAGAAAGTAATCGCCGTGCCCACATTGCTGCTTTCCGAAGATTCATAACGTCCACTGCGCATAAGAAATCCTCTTTTCGCCGTGCTGAAATGACCCGCTCAAGATGGCCCAATCGTCATTCTGTAATTCTAGTTCTTTGTGCGCCGCCTTTTGAACGAATTTGCGCAGGTTTCGATGATGCTCCTTTGCGCCAAGGTTTCTTTCCGCTGCAGCTCCGTGTAAAATAAAGTTTTTAGCCGATTGGCCCAATGTGAGTGGGCGGCGGAACTCGTGGCCTGCCCGCCCTTCCGCCGGCCCCGCAAACTGCAATCGTACAGGAGAACTTTCAAGCGATGTCGATCCCTGCCACCCAGCTCCGTCCCGGCATGATCATCAAGCACAACAATGATCTGCACTCCGTCTTCAGCGTGGAACACCGCACGCCCGGCAATCTGCGTGCCTTCATCCAGGCCAAGCTGCGTAATCTGCGCACCGGAGCGATGTTCGAGCATCGCTTTCGCTCGCCCGATCCCATCGAGAAGATTAATGTCGATGAGGTCGAGATGGAATATCTCTACAGCGACGGCGACAGCTACTATTTCATGGACACTTCGAATTTCGAGCAGACCCACCTGACCAAAGACACCCTCGGTGACGCCGTCGATTACCTGATCCCCAATCTCCAAATCAAGGTCGAATTTTTCGATGGCAAGGCGGTGGGAATCGAACTGCCGCAGACAGTCGAGCTGACGGTGATTGAAACCGAGCCGGGACTAAAGAGCGCGACCGCATCGAGCGTAACCAAACCCGCCAAAACCGAAACTGGACTCGTCGTGCAGGTGCCACCCTTTATCAACGAAGGCGAAAAAATCAAAGTCGATACTTCGGAAGGCGCGTACCTGTCTAGGGCGTAGAGCTCTCAGGGTATACAAACCAGCCTATTGCTGCATTTCGGAGAAGCGCCTGAGCCTCAGATGGCTCCCCGCGACTGCCAGTGCTTAGGATCGCGCTTGGCGTGGAAGCAGGCGACTACCAAAATCCGGTCTTGCTGGGGTCTCGAAGAAAATTCCATAAGGAAAGCGACGGACACCAGCCCGTCGAAGGCGGCGATATATGACTCCGAATTGGAGTGGATTTTCCGCGATCGCTTCGACCGTTTCGTCGAGGCGCGAGCAAAACGCGCTCCCAGATCAAACCCTACGTTGTTGTACCAAGCGCTGGCCGCTTTTAATTCCCTGTCGGCATCAGGAAGCCAGACGATTGGCGGCTTCACGGCTTTCCGAATAGGTCAGACCTGACTTGCCCCCAAGGGACGACATCAGAGGGATGCTTCTGGTGCCGCTCGATGCGGTAATCCAGCTCCGCGCGTTGCGCATCGCTCAGCGATGCAGCGTCCGCTTCCAAGCTTTCCCACACCGCATCCAGCAATTCTGCTTTCTCTGCAGCAGAGAGGCTGTTGATCTGGTTTCGCAAATCGCTCATTGGCTATAACCCTAGCGCGGTTTTCTGATTGTCGCAAGCGCACCGGGGATTTTACTTGGCATATGCCTTAATCTGCTTAATGCCTCCACCTCCCTACACTGGTCGAGAGGCCAGCCAAGGCAGTGAGATATACTTTTTGTTCGCTCCCGATAGGACAAATGACCTCCGGTGACAAATCCCTCCAGGCCAAACGTTTTGTCGTTCGCGGGCGCGTGCAGGGCGTCGGGTTCCGCTGGTTCGTCGAGCGCGAAGCGCACTTGCTCGGCATTGCCGGGTGGGTGCGCAATAATCACGATGGCAGCGTCGAAGTGCTGGCCCAGGGAACACGCGACCAGCTTCTCGGGCTCCATTCGCGCTTGCGGGAAGGGCCACGCGCGGCTCGCGTCGATGCGGTCGAGGTCTCCGAAGCGCAGCCCCAGGCTGGAATGAGTTCATTTCGCATCGAAGGTGCTTGGTAGCCAGTTTCAAGTTTCCTGTTTCCAGTTTCGACTCCTTGGTTCCAGAACCTGAAACTATAAAGCCGGAAGCTATTACAAGGAGCGTGGTAAGTGCCGACCGTCCAGGCCATGAACGCCGAACAACTCAAGAAACTCATCCGCGAAGTCCCTGATTTCCCGAAAAAGGGAATCCTTTTCTACGACATCACTACGTTATTGAAAGACAAGTTCGGATTCGCTGCGCTCATCGACAAACTCTCCGAGCACTACATCAACAGGTCAGTTGACGTTGTGCTCGGAATCGAAGCACGCGGCTTTATATTTGGACCCGCGCTGGCCTACCGCCTGAATGCCGGATTCGTTCCCGTGCGCAAACCAGGCAAGCTGCCCGCCGAAACGGTCAAGGAAAATTACGACCTCGAATACGGTACCGCATGTTTGGAAATTCACAAAGATGCGATTCAACCGGGTCAGAGCGTGCTTATCGTCGACGACCTGCTCGCCACCGGGGGCACCGCCGAGGCGACCGCGAAGCTCGCTACATCGCTGGGCGCGGAGATCGCAGGTCTGGCTTTCGTGGTCGAACTGGACTTTCTCAATGGCCGGGAGAAGCTGAAGCAGTACGACGTCATGTCGCTGCTGCATTATGCGAAATAATCGATAGAGGCGTGTTAGCGGCCGCCGATCCTAAGCACGCCTTGTGCGGTTAGTGAATTTGGCCGAGCCAACCCACGCTACTTCAACCAGTGACTGACCAGAAGTCCTACTCCCGTCCAGAAGGCACCGCTGGTCACGACCACCAACGTGAGGCCCAGAACCGTCCACCGGTTCAGTCTGTGGCCAGATAATTCCTCTTCCAGGTCGAGGTCGTTCTCAAACCAGGTTTGCAGATATATCGGTTGCGGCAGAGCTTCCATGGAAGCTAAGTGTTGGGGTTGACGGCGTTCTGAGCGGACTACATGGATACCGGTATGCGACCACAGACGGGGGGATCTGTTGTTCACGAGGTGGGCTCCTTCAGATTAGTTCCGTGCATTTTAGATGCCATTGCCCAACTGCGCAAGTTGTTTACAAAATCGATGTGCTTCAATTCCCAAAAACGGAATAAGTAGCTCAAAGCGGGTCAAAATTCACACCCTCCCAGGACTCGAAGAGAGCTTTCACGCTTCATCCGGCACCTGGCCTTGCCAAAGCAGATTGCGTGTGCGGGCTGCCATGACAGAAGCGTGAGCCCAGGTGTCAACCGTCGCAAAGTAACAATTTCGAGTCTTTGGGCAGGTATCCCTTGCGCCGAAACCAATCTTCCATTGCTTCCTGAAGCTGGTCTATAGGCACGCCACTCCCGATCTCCATTCGGCCATCGGAAACCGGCAGCGTGTCGTCAAAGACGGTGGCGTTGGTGAAATTGCGCATGGAGAAGCTGTCCAGCCACTTCAGCGGACAAGGAATCTTGTGGCCGTTTTCTTCGTACTCCACGCGAATCTTGCGAGCGAACACAATTCTGATTTAACCACAGGAGAGCACGCGTGGAGGTCGTCGATTTGACAGCCGTCAATCATCAACGTAATCTCGTCGGCGATTTTTCCACACGCGCGAGTCCAAGTCGTGCGAATCTTCGCGGACTGCAGCAGTTCGAGAACGCCAGGAGGATTCAATGATCACGGCCTTAGTTTGGTGGATTGTGGTTGGCCTCATCGCAGGCTGGGCTGCGGGCAAGATCATGAAGGGCGGCGGCTACGGTCCGGTCGTGGACATCCTCCTCGGCATCGCTGGCGGCATTGTTGGCGGAGTGCTCCTCGGACTGCTGGGCATTCACGGGGAGGGCCTGATTGGCAGCATCCTCGTTGCCATCGTGGGCGCGGTGTTTCTGATCTGGCTCAGCCGCAAACTCAAAAAGGCGTAGAGCTCAGAGATCCCGCCGAGCGATCCTCTTTCGTGAGCTACCCTGCACGTCTGTATGGTCGCATTCGTATGGACGTCGGCCATCTCGACGCACAAGGAATGCATCCACCGCTCCAGATGCCACCGCTCGGGTGTCTAAACGTCACAGAGTCTGCCGCGCAAAACAGCCGACGCCAGGCGTTCTCTGTTTGACGTTGCTGTTGCCCGACACTCGATTCCACTGGAGGAGCCATGCCTTTTCCCAGGACCGCGGTAGTGTGCTTCGCGCTTGCTGCAAGCCTATTTGGACAAACTTCCATTTTGACCACCAGCTCCACCGATTCGGGCGCGCGCTTACCTGTAACCCGCGTCGTTCTCTACAAGAACGGAGTCGGCTACTTCGAACACACCGGGCGCGTTCGCGGCAGTCAGGATGTCAACGTCGACTTTACGACTGCCCAACTCAATGACGTGCTCAAGTCGCTGACCGTCCTCGATCTCGGTAAGGGACGAATCACCGGCGTGAGTTACAACTCGACGGCTCCGCTCGAGCATCGCCTTGGCTCGCTGCGCCTGCCCGTGGGGGAGAATCCCACCACCGCCCAGTTTCTCGATGCCTTGCGGGGAGCGCGCGTGGAGGTTCATGGCGGCTCAGCACCCGCATCTGGCCGATTACTGAGCATCGAGCAGCACGAATTGCCGGCGAAGAGCGAGAACAGCGGCTCTGATGCCGGTGATCAGACGGCTGGCCCCAAGCCCTCGGTGACCCAAATCTCGCTTGTCACCGACAGCGGCGAAGTTCGTGTTTTCGATTTGACGCCGGCTACCAGCATTCGGGTTACGGAAAAAGAAGTAAACGATGAGGTCGAAAAATATCTCGCTCTGATCGCCTCCACGCGCGACCAGGATGTCCGGCGCATGACCATTTCTACCGCCGGAGACGGCGACCGCGAACTTCTGGTCAGCTACATCAGCGAAGTACCGGTCTGGAAAAGCACGTATCGCATCGTCATTCCTAACGATGGCAAGCCTTTGTTGCAAGGATGGGCGGTCGTCGATAACACCGTCGGCGAAGATTGGCAGGACGTCGAATTGTCGCTGGTAGCGGGAGCTCCGCAGTCGTTTGTGCAGGAGCTGTCACAACCCTACTACACGCGCCGGCCTGTCATTCCGATGCCGGAAAATGCGATGCTCACCCCGCAGACGCACGAAGCGACGCTGGAGCGATTCACGCAGATGCAGAACCTCTCCAGCACTGGTGCTGCCACTGACATAAACGGCCAGCCTTCGAAACCGGCGGATGCCTTAAGCGGCTCAGCGGCAGGAGTAATTGGAGGGGTGGTAAACGATAGCAATTCTCGCCTCACTTCCGGGAGCCCCGGCGGATTTGGCGCGGCCGGCGGCGGTGTTGGCGGCGGGATGTTCAAGGTCGGCCCAGGAGCTCCTCGCCCTAGCGCCACCGAATACGCCGGCTGGCTGGAATCCGGAACCACCGTGGGCCAAACCCAGGACCTCGGCGACCTATTCGAATACCAACTGAAGGACCGCGTCACGATTCGCAAGAATCAGTCCGCATTGGTGCCAATTCTGCAGTCGCGCATCGATGCCGAGAAGGTCTCGGTCTGGAATCCTTCGGACAGTTCGGTTCTCCGCGCCTTGTGGGTTGACAACAGCAGCGGTCTTACTCTCGATGGCGGCAGCTTCAACGTTCTCGAAGGCGACGCTTTCGCCGGGGAAGGCCTGATGGACGCCATGAAACCTGGAGAGAAGCGGCTGCTGTCTTACGCGGCCGATCTCGGATTGCTGGTTGACGCCAAGCGGAAAATCGAGAACCAGAGAGTGACGAAAGTCGTGATCGCGCACGGCGTCATGATGCAGAGCACGGAACAGCGCCAGGAGTGCACCTACACCATTCGCAATCGCGATACCTCGCCCCGTGTGCTCGTGATCGAGCATCCGGCACGCGCGGGATGGATGCTCGTCGATGGCGAGACTCCAGCCGAGAGTTCGGCGTCGTTTCACCGTTTTCGCGTTCCAGTAGACCCCCAGAAGACAACGACACTCGTGGTGAAGGAATACCAGCCGGTCACCAACCGTTATGAACTGACTGGCCTGACTGACAGTCAGATCAAATTCTTCCTCGACCAGAAGATGATTAATCCAGACGTCGAAAAGGCGCTGCGACGGATCGTAGCGCAGAAGAATGATATCGCCGCCATCGATGCGGTCATGACTGGCCGCCGTTCCCAGGTCACGAGCATTTCTGAGGATCAGCAGCGCGTCCGCGAGAATATGAAGGCCCTGAAGGGAAGCACAGAAGAGAGAGCCCTGGTCGAGCGTTACGTGCGCGAACTGAACGAGCAGGAGGATCGCATGCAAAATTTACGACGCGAAATCGGGGAGATGCAGCAAAAGCGCGACTCGGCCCAGAGCACGCTCAACTCGATGGTCGAGAACCTCGCACTGGAAGCTACCTTGTAAGTTTGTGGCTGATCATACGACTGGCTTGCACAGAGGAGCTCGGATCTCAATCTTGAGCTCCTTGTTTTC